>NZ_CP034145.1:2832507-3147230 GCF_003856835.1 Haloplanus aerogenes | reverse complement strand
GCGCTCATGCTCGATCCTTGGAGCGGCCAGTGAAAAGCATGACGAAGTGCTTGGCGAGGCCTATTTCCACGGCGCGTTCGGGAAGTCGACCACCCGCTTCTCGCGCTCGATCCCGTCGATTTTCGCCACGTCCGCGTCGTCGAGGTCGAGATCGAGCGCCCCGTAGTTCTCGCGGACGTGCGCGGGCGTCCCCGACTTGGGGATGGGGACGACGCCCTTCTCGACGACCCACGCCAGCGACACCTGCGCCGGCGTAGCGTCGTGTTTCTCGGCCACCTGCCGAATCTCGGGGACGTCCGCGACAGCGTTGCGTGCGATAGGAGCGTACGCCACTAGCTGGTAGCCGTGGCGGTCGGCGTGGGCCCGGAGGTCGTCTTGCTGGAGCAGGGGATGCAGTTCGACCTGGTGGGCGGCGGGCGGTTCGCCGAGGTGGTCGATGGCCTCGTCCATCCCTTCGGGCGTGAAGTTGCTGAGGCCGACGTGGCGGGTCAGGCCCTGCTCCCGTGCCGCCACCAGCGCGGGGAGCGTCTCCTCGGGGTCGTAGGTGTCCATCGGCCAGTGGACGTACAGCAAGTCGAGCGTCTCGACGCCGAGCAGATCGACGCGCTCGCGGGCGCTTTCGAGGAACGCATCGTAGCCGAGGCGGTCGCGCCACACCTTCGACGCGACGACCACGTCCTCGCGCGGCACGTCGCTCTCGGCGATTCCGGCGCCGACCGACGCCTCGTTCTCGTAATACTCCGCGGTGTCGACGTGGCGATACCCCGTCTCCAGTGCCGTCTCGACGGCGGTGCGACAGCGGTCGGGATCGGTGAGTCGGTACGTGCCGAAGCCGAGTCGTGGGAGATCCATACCGGCCGAACGACCGCTGGCGTGTCCAACCCTGCGATACCGGCACGACGGGCCGGTTCGAAGTACGTCGGATGCGCACGCGACACACGGCGAGGGCGTAGGCGAAACGATTTTCATGTGCGCTCGCGCATGGTCGTTATGCCGACGGAACCCGAGACAGGGTACGACCCGGATCTGGGTCGGAAGTTCGTTTTCGTAACTGGGGGTGTCATGTCCGGTCTCGGCAAGGGGATCACGGCCGCGAGCACCGGCCGCCTCCTGTCGAACGCGGGCTTCGACGTGACCGCCGTAAAGATCGACCCGTATCTCAACGTGGACGCGGGGACGATGAACCCCTACCAGCACGGGGAGGTGTACGTGCTGAAAGACGGGGGCGAGGTCGACCTCGACCTCGGCAACTACGAGCGCTTCCTCGGGACGGACATGACGTTCGACCACAACGTCACGACGGGGAAGACGTACAAACACGTCATCGAGAAGGAGCGCGCGGGCGACTATCTGGGCAACACGGTCCAGATCATCCCGCACATCACCGACGACATCAAGCGGCGCATCCGCGAGGCCGCCGAAGGGACCGACGTGTGTCTCGTCGAAGTCGGTGGCACCGTGGGCGACATCGAAGGGATGCCCTACCTCGAAGCGCTCCGGCAGTTCTCCCACGAGGAAGAGGACGACGACGTGCTCTTCGCGCACGTGACGCTCGTCCCCTACTCGAAAAACGGCGAGCAGAAGACCAAGCCCACCCAGCACAGCGTGAAGGAACTGCGCTCCATCGGCCTCCAACCCGACGTACTGGTCGGCCGGTGCGAGGACCGCCTCGACCCGCAGACCAAAGAGAAGATCGCGCTGTTCTGTGACGTACCCACCGACGCCGTCTTCTCCAACCCCGACGTCGAGGACATCTACCACGTCCCCCTGATGGTCGAAGAGGAAGGGCTGGACGAGTACGTGATGGAGCAACTGAACATCGCGGACGAGGCGCTGCCGAAGGCGGAACGGGACAGCCGCTGGCGCGAACTCGTCACCCGCGAGCGCACGGGCGAGATCGACGTGGCGCTCGTCGGCAAGTACGCCCTCGAAGACGCGTACATGTCGATCCACGAGGCGCTGAAACACGCCGGTATCCACAAGGAAGTCGACGTGAACGTCCTCTGGGTCGACGCCGACGAGATGCGCGACCACCACACCGAACGCCTGCGCGAGGCGGACGCGGTGGTCGTCCCCGGTGGCTTCGGCTCCCGTGGCGCCGAGGGCAAGATCGAGGCGATCCGGTACGCCCGCGAGAACGACGTGCCCTTCCTCGGCCTCTGTCTCGGCTTCCAGATGGCCGTCGTCGAGTACGCGCGGAACGTCCTCGGGCTTGAGGGCGCTCACTCCGCCGAAATCGACGAGGACACGCCCTACCCCGTGATCGACCTCCTGCCCGAGCAGTACGATCTTGAGGATCTCGGCGGCACGATGCGGCTGGGCGCACACACCACGGATATCCATCTCGGCACGCTCGCCCACGAGGTCTACGACGCCGACTCGTGTACCGAGCGCCACCGCCACCGCTACGAGGTGAACCCCGAGTACATCGATGACCTCGAAGCCGGCGACCTCACCTTCTCCGGCCGGGCGGGTAACCGGATGGAGATCGTCGAACTCGACGATCACCCCTTCTTCCTCGGGACGCAGTTCCACCCCGAGTTCCGGTCGCGCCCCGACCGCGCGAGTCCGCCCTTCGTCGGCTTCGTCGAAGCGACGTTGGAGCAGCTGGTCGACGAGGAACGGGAGGTGGAGGCCTGATGGTCGACACTGACGAGTTCATCGAGGAGGCAACCGAGGAGATTGCGGCCGAAGTGGGCGACGCGAACGCCATCATCGCGCTCTCTGGCGGCGTCGACTCCTCGGTCGCGGCCGCCCTCGCCTACCGCGCCATCGGCGACCAACTCACCCCCGTCTACGTCGACACTGGCCTGATGCGCAAAGGCGAGACCGAACAGATCCGGGAGACGTTCGCCTTCATGGACAGCCTCCGGATCGTCGACGCGAAAGATCGATTCCTCGACGCCCTCTCCGGCGTGACGGACCCCGAGGAGAAACGCCACGTCATCGGCGAGGGGTTCATCCGCGAGTTCGAACGCGCGGCCAAAGAGACCGACGCCGACTACCTCGTGCAGGGGACGATCTACCCCGACCGCATCGAGAGCGAGGGCAACATCAAGTCCCACCACAACGTCGGCGGCCTCCCCGAAGTCATCGACTTCGAGGGCATCGTCGAACCCGTGCGCGACCTCTACAAGGACGAAGTGCGCGAGGTGGCGCGAGCCCTGGATTTAGAGGAGGTCGTCTCCGAGCGGATGCCGTTCCCCGGCCCCGGTCTCGCCGTGCGGATCATCGGTGAAGTCACCGAGGAGAAGTTGGAGGTGGCCCGCGAGTCGTGTCACGTCGTCGAGGAGGAGGTCGCGGAACACGATCCGTGGCAGGCCTTCGCGGCCGTCATCGGCAAGGCGACGGGTGTCAAGGGCGACAATCGCGTCCACGGGTGGGTCGTCTCGGTGCGCTCCGTCGAGAGCCGCGACGGCATGACCGCACGGGCGCAGGACCTCCCGTGGGAGACGCTCCAGCGCATCCAGAGTCGGATCACTGGCGAGAACGACAACGTCGCGCGGGTCGTCTACGACGTGACGCACAAACCGCCCGCGACCATCGAGTACGAATAGTGACCCGAGCCATCCTCGCCGGGCCGGATCGGGACGGCCTCGGCGCCGCACTGGAAGTGCAGGGCATCGACGTGGTTCGCGTCGAGGGCCTCCTCACCGCGTCGGTTCTCGACGACGCCGGCGTCGACGACGCCGACCTGTTCGTCCTCACGGATCTCGACGAGGCGACGGCCATCTCGGTCGCCAAGGACCGCAACCCCGACATCCGGGTCGTCGTCTACAGTCACGACTCGCTGCCCGGATTCGCGCGCGGGCAGACCGACATCGCGATGGACCCCGATCTGTTCGGGGTGGATCTGGTGGCGGAAGAACTGGCCTAACGGGGCTAACATCCTTGAAATCTGTACTTTAGTATCAGTATGTTTGAAGTGGCCGTAATCCACAACGATGCGTACGATGGGCGCCACGACCACCATCCAAGGACGATCAGTCGTCCGGATTTTCGACGCCGGCGTCGGCACGGTGGTTGGGGTGTCGGACGACGCGCCGACTCCCGAGAGAAGCGGCGCGAACAAAACCGAAGGGGCAAATATCTCTCGCGTAGAGGGTACGAACGAACGGGAGATGGCCATCGATTCCGATGCGGCCGACGACCACCCCACGACTCCGTACCTGATGCGGACGCCACGGCTGGCGACGTGGCTCTCCGGCAGTGGCCATCGTCGCTTTTGGTGGTCGTCACTCACACCGGCCAGTCACGGGTGCTGGCCTGGCCCCGCTCGAGACACCAATTGACGCTTCGCTTTCAGCCAATCAATGAGTACGTACAAAACTACCGAGGAACGGATCGATTCGGAGCGCATCGAGAACATCGCCGCGTATATGGCCGGGCAACTCGGTCGGGGCTTCGTCTATCACGACCAGCGACGGCGTGAGGCAGCAGTCAAGGCGTTCGCGGCGGTCGACGCCCTGCAGTTCGCGCATCTCGACGAGGACGCGGCGACTGAGGCCGCCGAAGCCTACGTCGACGCGCTGTGGGCCAAAGACGAGGTCGAGGACGCCTGCCGGGTAGACGGCGACGGGCGGATCGACGCGGACGGCGTCGCCGAGGCGGACTGGTCGGCGGTCGAAGAAGGGTTCGAACGCCGCGCCGAGGTCGCTGGGATCGACTCGGCGTACGCGTCCCTGACGACCGAGGCGTGGATCAACCACAAGGCCGGCGGCGACTACTGGACGCCGATGATGAAGGCCCAGATGTTCGAACTCCGCGCGGCGATGCAGGACCCGGAGTATCCGGACAAACCGCGAAGCGGGCAGAGCGGATTCGGCCCGGAACCGGCGCGCTACGCCCTCGGAATCGAACTCCACGACACCCGGAAGTTCGACGAGGGCCGCGAGGCCATGACACCGTACTTCGAGCGGGTTCTCGATGCACACGACGACAGCTATCTCGCCTCTATCTCCGTTCCGAACTCCCTCGACTGAGGGCCGCTCTACCGCTCCCGAAGCCGCACCGTTAAGACGCCGGCGGTCGATCTCCTTCCTATGACACTCGACCGACTGGAGACGCTCGATCCGGAGTCCGAAGAGGTGCTGACGGCCGAACTGGTCGTCAGCGACGACGTGTTGGTGAAGGCGTTCGCGCTGGGACCGGACGCCGAGTTGCATCCCCACGAACACGGTGACAGTACGAACGTCTTCCACGTTCTGCAGGGGACGGTGACGGTCGTGCAGGGTGACGAGGAGGAGGCTATCGAGGCGCCGGGCGTCGTCCACCACGCCCGCGGCGTGAGTCACGGCGCGCGCAACGACACGGACGAGGTGGTCGTCTTCACCGCCAGCCTCTGTCCGATGCCGGGATCGGGCTGAGGCGATGCCCCGCGTCAGCGTCACGGCCTACGCGCGACTCCACTTCGGCTTCTGTAACCTGAGTCTCGAACGCGAGCGACTCTACGGGAGCCTCGGCGTCGGCCTCGACCGGCCGCACGTCCGCGTGACGGCGACGCCACACGACGGCGTCCGCTGCGATCACCCCGCGGTCCGCGAGTACGCCGAGCGCGTCGTCGCGTTGCTCGACGTGCCCGGCGCCGACCTCTCGGTCGAGGGCGAGTTCCCGCGGCACGTGGGGCTGGGGAGCGGGACACAGTTCGCCCTCGCGACGCTCGTCGCCGTCGCGCGTGCCACCGACGCCGACGTCGACGTGCGCGACCTCGCGCCGGATCTCGGCCGCGGCGGACGGTCCGGCGTCGGCGTCGCCACCTTCGAAGACGGCGGGTTCGTCCTCGACGCCGGCCATCCGACGGCGCGGTTCACCACCTCGCGCCCCGAGATTGGCCAGTGGTCGGTGCCGCCGGTCGCCGCCCGGCATCCGATCCCCGGGGACTGGCGGTTCCTGCTCGTCGTGCCCGACGCGCCGGCGGGCCCGAGCGGCGACGCCGAGGACCGGAGCATGCGCTCGGTCGTCGAGTCCGCGCCGCCGTCCCCGAGCGACCGTCTCGCCGGCGTGATCGCCCGGCGCGTCCTCCCGGCGATCACGGAGGCGTCGGTCGAGCGGTTCGGCGCCGCAGTCGCCGAAATCGGCCGGCTCAACGGGACGTGGTACGCCGACGAACAGGGTGGCGTCTACCGACCGCCGGCGGGCGAACTCGTCGCCGCACTCGACGACACGCCTGCGGTGTACGGCGCCGGGCAATCCTCGTGGGGACCGGCGGTGTACGGGGTGACCGACGCCGACCGGGCGGCGGCGGCGCGCGAGGCGGGGCGGGGCGCCCTCGACGCGGCCGGCGTCGACGGCCGTGTGCTGGTGGCCGAGGGGCGGAATCGTGGCGCGTGTGCCGAGCGCCGCAACGAATAACCCACCGTCGGCCGTAGGGCGTCCATGGCCCGGATTCCGTTCGGTATCGCCCGCCTCGACTCGATCATCGGCGGCGGTGCGCCACCGGGGAGCGTCGTCCTGCTGAGCGGCGAGGCGGGGGCGGGCGCCCGCGAGTTCATCCACACCAGCGCCGCGATGAACGGCCTCTACTACGGCGACACGGAGGCGTTCGAACTCCACTACGGCGAGCTAGACGCCGCCGCCGAGCCCCCCGACGAGATTCACTACGTCTCTTTCACCGCGGCCCCGGACCAGCTCGAACGCGAGATGGCGTACACGATGGAGGACGATCTCGTCCGCGCGGCGGTCGATCACGTCCACTTTCGGGACCTCTCGCCCGAATACTTCCAGCTGAGCCCGATTCCGCGGGAGTGGTACGTGGGCCAGACCCGGACGGTGAGCGATCTGGCGAGCGAGGAGCGCCGCGAGAGCGCGCTCGGCGCGCTCGGTGACTATCTCAGCGAGCACGCGGCGGGCAACCTCGTCGTCGTGGACTCCATCACCGACCTCGTCGCCGCCGTCAGCGGCGACATGACCTGGAGCGACATCGCCCTCCTCATGAAGGGCGTCCAGAAGGCGGCGTACGACTGGGGAGGACTCATTCTGATGCTGGTACAGGAGGAGACGCTGGCGCCGACAGAACTCGGCCACCTGGTCGACGCCGCTTCGGGCACCCTCCAGTTCGGGTGGGAGAGCGGCGGCTCCAAACGCGCGCGGACGATGTTCGTCAAGGAGTTCCGGGGCGTCCTCTCCCGTATCGAGGCGGAGAACATCATCCGATTCGAGACGGAGATTCACGAGGGCGGGTTCGACGTGAGCGGCGTCCGAAAAATTAGATGAGATAACTAGGCGGTCATACTTATAGCTCCGGAGGTCAAGCGCCTACAGGATGGCAGGGGAACAGTCCGAGGCTTTCCCGCCGGAGTTGCGGGACTGGGTCGAGCGGAAGGCGACCGAGCGCGACACCGACCCGGAGACGATTCTCGCGCGCGCCGCGGCGGTCTATCGCACGCTCGACGCCGAGGCGGACGACCCCTCCGAGACCCGTCTCGACGAGTTGGACGCGGAAGTCGACGACGTCGTCGACCGCGTCGCGGCGGTCGAAGACGACCTCGACGAGAAGATCGACGACGTGCGCGAGCGGGTCATCCAGATCAAACGCGAGACGGACGCCAAAGCCCCGCGCGATCACGGGCATCCGGACCTCGAAGAGCGAGTCGACGCGACTGCCCAGGCGGCCGCGGACGCCGACGCCAAAGTCGACGACCTCGCCGACCGCCTCGACCGCGGGTTCGAGAACTACGAGGAGATTCTGGAGTATCTGACCGACGCGGCCGACGATCTGGACGAGAAGACCGACACGCTGGCCAGTGCAGTCGTCGACCTCCGCGCCGAACTCCAGCGTGTCGCCGCCGCGGAACACGACCGACAGGCAGTCGACGAATTACGGACTGCCGCGAACCGGCACGGCGAGCGGACGGCGGCGTGTGGCGACTGCGACGCGACGGTCGACCTCGGCCTCCTCGCCCGTGCCCGCTGTCCCCACTGCGAGGCCACGTTCGTCGACTTCGATCCCGCTTCGGGCTTCTTCGGTAGCGCCACGCTCCAGACGGGCGACCACCCGGCCCTGACCGACGGCACGGACGACTTCAGCGTGCCCAACGACCCGGCCGACCTGTTCGACGTCGAAGTCGGGGGCTCGAGCGATGACTGAGGGTGACGATCCGGTCGACCCGTTCGGCGAGGTGGGCGATGCACCTGATTCGGCACCGGAGTCGGACACGGATGCTCCCGGCCCCGAGTCGGACGACGATAGTGCCCCGCTCGACGACCTCGCTCGCGAGGTGCGCGCCCGACGGGAGGCGCAGGAGACGGATTTCGACGCCGACGCGCCCGAGGCCGACCTCTTCGAATCGGTCGAGGTGGGCTCCGTCGACGACGAGGAGGTCTGGGAGTCGTTCGTCGAAGGCGAGACGGGCCCGGAGGATCGGGTCGGCCTCGGTGCCGAGGCCGAAGCCGTCGGCGAACCGGACGAACACGTCGTCCCGAAACGCGACTTCTGTCAGCGGTGCCCCCACTTCGCTGCGCCGCCAGATACGGCCTGCACCCACGACGGGACGACCATCGTCGAGGTGGTCGACAGCGATCACTTCCGCGTGCGGGACTGTCCCATCGTCGAGGACGAAGACGCGGCCTCGTTCGACTGACGGGGAACGACCGCAACCGTCCACCCGAGTCACCTTTGTAGGTCGACCCGCTACGCCGCACGAATGCAGTTCTGTGACGACTGCGGGTCGATGATGCACACCCGCGACGGCGAGATGGTCTGTACGTCCTGCGGTGCGACCGCCGACCGTGACGAGGAACGCGCCGCCGAGTTCGTCTCCACCGAGGCCCAGAGCGACGACGACGTTATCGAGACGGAAGAGGGCGCGAACTTCGAGGGGAAACCCACGGCGACGGACGTGACCTGCGATAAATGCGGGCACGGCGAGGCGTGGTACACGATCAAACAGACCGGTGCGGCCGACGAACCGCCGACGCGCTTTTTCAAATGCAAGGAGTGTGGCTACCGCTGGCGGGAGTACAACTGATAGGACGAACGGCGCCCCAGATCACTCCTCGTACCCGCTCGCGTGCGCCGCAGCCTGCTGGTTCTCCGCTTTCGTCTTCGCGCGCTTCCGCGCCGTCTCGTTGCCGGGCGTGTAGTAATACTTCGTTCCCGAGTCGCCCCACTGGTAGTACCCCATACGTTCGCCCTCGTGCTGTTCGTACCCCTGATGGATAGGCATGATACCATATCACGTATCGAGGGCAATGGGCGTTGCGCCGAGGCCGTACCGCGGGTAAAATTCGACCGCATCGCAGGAGATTATCACACTGCGAGAAATATAGTCACGTTAACACGTAGCAGGATATTATCTGTGAATGTGGGACTGATAGCCAACACGCGGCGGCGATTCCTCCGGCTTGTGGGTGCGGCCGGTCTCGGTGGGATCGCGGGCTGCGTCGGGGGTGACGGTGGGGGTGGAGCCACGCCGACGGCGACGGAGGTGGCGGACGAAGAAGACGACCACGAGGAGGAACGCCCCGAGGGCGTCTCGGAGGAGGAGTTCGAACACGGGCCGGTTCCGGAACCGTACCGGACGGCGCTCTCACAGGCGGAGGAGCGGCGGGACCCCGACCAACTGGCACGGAAGGAGGACGTGTCGTTTCAGGAGGCCGAGGCGGCCGTCGAGGCCGGGTCCGCCGAACCGGGCGAAGACTGTGGCAACTGCGCGGAGTACATCCCCGACAAGAATGGCGACGGCTTCGGCGCCTGCGCCAAGGTCGAGGGGTACGTCGATCCGGCCGACTGGTGTGTCCTCTGGGAGTCGATCGAGGAACACGAAGCGGAACACGAGGACGACGAGAGCGATTGAGCGGCGTGCCGTCGTCACCCTCTTTGTGGGGTGGCCGATGATATATGTCTGCAATCCAACTAATATGTGTGAGCTCGACTTCGGAGACCGACGAGACGAACGCACTGGCGAACGAACTCGAAGCGAGCGGTCTCGGGCCGGCGGGGATGGCCTCCATCGGCTCCGTCGCCCTCGCGCTGTACTACTACTACGTGCGCGGCGACGAACAGAAAGGACAGTTCGTCGGGCTGTGGCCGGCGACCATTCTCGGGTTCGCCGCGTACCTGAAGCTCAATCAGCAGGAACGGGAGGAGTAACTCAGCACTCCCGGTCGGCCATCGACAGCCGATCGCTCCCCTGTCGAACGGCCGTCGTCGCCCCTGTCTCCACGTTCACGAGCATCGCCTGCCCGCCGTAGCCGTGCGTCTGATCGTGGCCGCGGACGACGACGCAGGTCGTGTCGTCGGGCACTGACACCGTCGCCGAGCGTGTGAACTCGCGGGTGCCGTGGGCGTGCAGGAGGTCACGCCGCCCCAGTCGCTCGCCGGCGAGCGTCTCGACCTGCCACCAGTTTGCGTACCCCGCTTCGCCGTCGTCGTCGTGGTGGAGCGTCACGTCGAACCGGGTGCCGTCGTCGCGGCGGTCGAGTTCGACGGCGACGACGTTCGCCTCACGGAGGTCGAGGGCGGCCGAGTCGGATTCGGTATCGGTCACCGTCGGCGTCGTCTCGGCGGTGTCGTCGCCCTCGGCCGCCGATCCGCCGTCTCCCGCACACCCTGCGACCCCGACACCGAGGGCCGCCGCACCGGTCACCACACGTCGGCGAGTGTACCGTCGCACGTGAACACGTACGGCTCCGGCGGACAAAAGCCCTCACAGCGTGTTCTCGACGAACGCCGCCACCCGCTCGCCCACCTGCGACTCCTGTCCGACGAAGAAGTGATCGGCGGCGAACGTCTCGACGGTGGCGCCGTGATCGCGGGCCGCCGCGGCGACACGCTCGGCGTCGACGGTGTCGTCTCGGGTCCCGTACCCGATCCACAGCGGTACGCCGATCCGCCCGACGGCGGCGGCCACGTCCGTTCCGTCTTCCAGTTGCGCCATCGGTGAGAGGGCAGCGACGGCAACTACGTCCGCCTCGCTAGCGACACGGAGGGCGATGCCGCCGCCGAAACTGTAGCCGAAGAGACCCACTCGGTCGTATCGCTCGGCGGCCCATTCCACCGCGCTTTCGGCGTCGGTTCGCTCCCCTCGCCCCTCGTCCCACGGGCCGTAGTCGAAGCGGAGGCAGTCGGTACGGGGGGGAAGCGCGTCGCTGACGGCGGTCAGGCGGCCGTCGTGCCGGGTGCCGCCGTGTTGTGGGTGGGGCGGGCAGGCGACGAGGACGGCGTCGGCTTGGCCGTTCGTATCGAGACTCGCGCGCACGTCGCGGCCGCCGGGGAGGGCGAGGCGTTCGGTCGGCACGCCGGCCGCTACGCCGTGCGGGGGCACAATCCTGTCGCTCCCCGGCGGGTGAGATTTTAAGCCTCGCGTCCCAAACGGAGGGGTATGGGAATACTCTCGCGGGCCTCCTACGTCGTCCGGTCGAAGCTCAACGCCCTCCTGAATCGGGCCGAGGACCCGACGGAGACGCTCGACTACTCCTACGAGCGGATGCGCGACGAACTGCAGGAGGTCAAACAGGGCATCGCCGATCTGACGACCCAGAAGAAGCGACTGGAGATTCAGAAGCGGCGGCTGGAGGAGAACGTCGACAAACACAACGAGCAGGCACGGGAGGCGGTGCGACAGGACCGCGACGACCTGGCGCGGCGGGCGTTAGAGAAGAAAAAGGAGAAGATGAACCAGATCGAGGAGCTGGAGGACCAGATCGCTGACCTCCAGTCCACGCAGGACGATCTGGTGGAGAAGAAAAACGAACTCCAGCGCCGGATCGAGGAGTTCCGCACCAAAAAGGAGACGATGAAGGCGCGCTACGAGGCGGCGGAGGCGTCGACCCGCGTCTCGGAGGCGATGAGCGGCGTCGGCGACGAGATGGGCGACGTGAGTCGGGCGTTGGAGCGTGCCGAGGAGCGAACCGACGAGATGGAGGCCCGCGCGGCGGCGATGGACGAACTGCAGGAGACGGGCGCGTTCGAGGACGCCCTCTCGGATCAGGACGAGATCGACCGCCAGCTAGAGACCGGGCGAACGTCGAGTGAGGTGGACGCCGAACTGGAGACGCTGAAAGCGGAGATGGGAGAGTCGAGCGGTTCTGACACCGCGTCCGAACCGGCCGCCACCGACATCGAAGCCGAACTCGACGAGTTGCGCGAAGAAGAGGACGAGGAGTCGGCCTGATGGGCGACGAGACCGACCTCGTCGCCGCCGTCGAGCGATCGACCGATCCCGAGGTCCGCGAGACGTTCGACCGCCGGGTGCGCGACCAGGCCGAGCGCATCCGCGACGACATCCGATCCGGCCGGCTCGACACCGACGAGTTCGCGGTCGGGATGGAACTGGAGGCGTACGCCGTCGATACGGACGGCCGCCTGGCGCGGATCCCCGAACGCGTCTTCGAGCGCGGCGGCTGTGCGAAGGAACTCGGCGTCCACAATCTGGAGGTCAACTCCACGGCGACGGTGTTCGACGCCGCGGGCGTGGCCGAGCAGGCCGACCGGATCGACGCGAACGTCTCGGCGGCGATCGACGCGCTCGCCGCGGAGGACCTCGCGCCCGCCCTCGACGCGATGTGGACCATCCCACCCGTGGGAGGAACCGACGCCTATCTCGGTGGAATCGAGAAGCGGGACGGGGTGACCGTCGCCGAGAACATGCGCCACCACCCGCGCTACGTCGCCCTCGACAACGAGATTCTGGAGCGGAGCGGCGGTCGGATCACGCTCGACGTGCCCGGTGCGACCCTCTCTTACCCGACGATTCTCGCCGAATCGCTCGCCACGTCGATCCAGCCACACCTCCAGATTCCGGACGTGGACGCGTTCCCTGCGTACTTCAACGCCGCGTTGCGGACGGCGGGCCCGATCCTCGCGCTGACGAGCAACTCCCCGTTTCTCCCGGCGGACTGCTACGACGACGACCCCGACGTGATCCCGGCGACGCCCCACGAACTCCGAATCCACGTCTTCGAGAAGAGCATCAACGCCGGGGCGCCGCGGGGCGAAGGCAAGGTTCGGTTCCCGTCGGACCTCGACCGCGCGACGGACGTGGTGGACCGGGTTGTCGAAGACGAGACGTACGCGCCCGTCCTCGCGGACGGTCCGGGCGACCCCGACGACTACCGCTCGACGATCCGGGAGTACGACCACAAGCGAGGCGTCCACTGGCGGTGGGTGCGTGGCGTGATCGGCGGGCAACCCGTCGGCACCGAACACGCGGGCGCGTCGCTCCGTATCGAGTACCGCCCGCTCCCGACCCAGCCCACCGTCTGCGACACCGTCTCGGTGCAGGTGCTCGTCGTCGGTCTCCTCCGTGGACTGATCGACGCCGACCACCCGCTCACCGACCTGCCGTGGACGGCCGCGCGCGACTGCTTCTACGACGCCGTCGACCGGGGACCGGACGCCGACCTCGCGTGGGTGACGGCCGACGGCGAGCGGACTGCTGACCCCGAGACCATCTACGACGAGGTGTTCGCGTTCGCCCGCCGCGGCCTGCGGGACGCCGGCATCGCCGACGACGTGATCGACAGCTACCTCGACCCGGTCGAACGCCGGCGCGACGGGGCCGCTCCGAGCGCGTGGAAGAAAGCGCGTGTCCGCGACGCCGTCGACGACGGCGCGACTCTGCCCGAGGCCATCGAGACGATGCAGCGAGACTATCTCGACCGCGCTGGCGGCGAGACGGTCTTCGCTGACTGGTGAAGGATCATCCACCGGCCGGCCGAACCCTGATTCGATGTCGAATGGCCTCGGTGCCGGCTTCGCCGCGCTCACCCTGCTGGGGGTGCTCGGCGGTATCGCCGTCCTCGCCACGCTGTCCACCGTCGCCGCCTACGCGTGGGTCCGCCGAACCGGCCGGCTGCCCGGTCCGTTTCGATACGGCTTCGCGCTCCTCGGCGTGACGGGGTTCGGCGTCCTCGCTCTGTACGACGAGGCGCCGGCCGCCGCCGGCCTGTTTCTGTTGCTCGGTCTGCTCCCGCAGCTCGTTGCGGCCGCCACGCTCGACCGCTGGCTGTCGGTGTCGCGGCCGGACCTCGTTACCACGACGATGATGGCGTGGAGCGCGCCGTTTCTCGTCGGCGTTCCCGTCACGTTCGGGGCGATGAACGCCCTCACGTCGCTGCTCCACGTGCCGGCCGCGGGCACGTCGGGGACGAGTGTTCCGTGGATCGCCAGCGCCGTGGGCGGGGCCGTGGTCGCTCTCGGGACGGTGCTTCTCGGAACGCGTCTCGTCCACGTGGTGCGCTCGGTCACGACGCACCGAGACTGGTGATACAGTCGACAGATCGCCCGCCGGCTCGTTATCGAACGGGAGGATTCGACCCATACAGTTAACACCCATCGCGTGACGATGGCTATCGTGTCAGAGACAACGGCAAATTCTGTCGGTTACGTCGGAACGGTCCCCGTCGGCACGGTGTGTCGGACGCCGCCGCGAGTCGGTTCGGTCCCCGCGGACGAGGCGACGGTTCGAACCCGTTCGCGATCGGATTTACCTCACGCCAGTCCGTCTTTCGAACGCGGATATCGGCCTGATTCCGGCGCCAGTTCGACGGCGTCTCGCTACCCATGACGCACGGTCGACGGCTCGCAGTCGTGTTCGCCCTGGTGCTCGTCCTCTCGATGTCGGCACCAGTGGCCGCAGTCGACCGGTCGACGATCGACGACCCGTTCTCGGAGCGGAGTCTCTCGAAGGTCTATCCCGGCGCCGACTCCTTCTCCGAGCCGTCGGGGACGTATCGAACAGTCGAAGCCTACGAACAGGTCGACGGCGAGCGCCGACTCCTGGGCTACGTCTACCTCACGAGCAACGTGGTTGACGTGGAGGGCTACGGAAACGAACCCATCGAGTTCCTAGTGGCACTCGACACCAACGGCACCATCCGCGGGATCGAACTCGTGGAACAGCACGAACCCTTCTTCGACCGCCTCTCCGCCATCCAGCGGTTGCGCCGATTCAGCCACCAGATGGTCGGTATGTCCGTCACCGAGGAGGTCACCCTCCGCGACGCCGAGTCCGGCGAATACCACGTCGATGCCCTCACTGGCGCGTCCGTGACCACGCGGGCCTCCATCGAGACGGTGACGCGCTCGGCCCGTCTCGTGGCCGAGGAGAAGGGTATCGTCTCGGACTCGGCGGTCGATGAGTCGGCGGCCGCGAACGAGACGGCGACCAACGAGACGACGACCGATCGTCGCATGACGCTCGGTGACCTCGGTCGTGGGACGGCGCTCGCTCACTGGACCGCCGGGGCGACGGACGGTCCCAACGCCTCCGCATCGCTGGATCTCTACGCGGCGCCAATCGAAGCGGCGCCCGTCAGACAGAGCCTGCTCGGCGAGTCGAACGCGAGTCTCGCCGCCAACGCGACGGTGCTCTGGGTCGGCCTCGACGGTCCCGGATCGACTACTCGCCCGGACCGACTTCGGCTCCACCAGTGGACACAGTCGTACGCACCGCCAGTCCACGAGACGCGAGTCGAGGGCGTCGACTGGAGCGCCGCGCTGGTGGTTCGCGGCCTCGACACGTCCCGTTCGTTCGTCCTCGATCTGACCGTCGGCGGCGAGCGCGTCCGCCGCACCTACGGCCCCGGTGGGCTGGCGGTTCGCGACCCGGTCGACGCCGCGGCCGCGCAGGCGTTGCCGGCGTGGGTCGGCACCGTCGAGTCGGCGTGGGAGGACATCTGGGGGTCCGTCGTCGCGCTCGTCCTCTTCCTCGGCGGCATCCTCGGCGTGTTCGCGTTCCGCTCGCGCATCTGCCGGTACGCGGGGGTGACGGTCAACCGCCTCCGGATCGGCACGCTCGGCGTGACGCTCGTCTTCCTCGGCTGGTACCACCCGACCCAGCCGACCACCCAGCAGATCGCCATCCTCGTCCGCGAACTCATCTCGTGGGCGACGACCGGCGGCTTCCGGTGGGCGCTCTTTTTCTCCGCGCCGCTCGTCGCACTCGTGTTCATCTGCATCGCCCTCGTCCTCCCGAAGTGGGGACGTGGCGTCTTCTGCGGATGGATATGTCCGTTCGGCGCGCTCTCGGAACTGCTCTACAAGGTGACACCGTGGGCGTACGAACTCCCACGCGAGTACCACGTCAAACTGGAGAAGCTTCGGTACCCGCTCTTCGTCGCCATCGTAATCGGGTTCGTCATCTCGACTGACTTCGGCGCGAAACTGGCGAAGGTCGAACCGTTCAAGGCCGCCTTCTACAGTTCGCTGGTGAGCGACCCCGTCTACATCGGCTGGTCGGCGATTCTGATCGTCTCGGGGGCGTTCATGTTCCGGCCGTACTGCCGCTACATCTGTCCGCTTGGCGCCGGGTTGGCGCTCGGCAACGTCCTCCAGCGGAAGCCGATCCAGCGGTACGACCTCTGTGGCGACTGCGTGAAGTGCCAGACCGACTGCGAGTTTCAGGCCATCGAGGACGACGGCTCGATCGACCGGTTCCAGTGTTTCCAGTGTTCGGTCTGTGTCGACAACTACTACGACCCCGGCGGCTGTCCGGTCGTCCTCCAGTACGACAACGAACACGGTATCACGGTCGACGCGTGGCAGGACCCGCATCTCATCGAGCGCATCCGCCCCGAGGACCGCACGACGGAACAACAGCGGATTCTGGCCGAACGCGCCGTGACCGACGGCGGCGAGACGGAACTGTTCGAGGGGAGTTCGGACCTGATCCCCGAAGGGACCATCGTCGACATGGTCCGCCGGTCGACGGGAGACGGCGATGCCTCGGACGACGCGCACGGCACCTCGTGCGCGTGTTCGGAGTCGGACACGTCGTGTTCGTGCTTGGGGGCGGGCTGGCCCGACGAGACGGGAGGTGACGACGATGCGTGAACTCGACCGCCGGTCGTTCCTGTCCGCTGTCGGCGGCGTCGCCGGCGCGGGCCTCCTCGGACGGACGCTCCTCGTCCGCGGGGAGGTCACGGAGGTGCGGAGCACGCGGCTCATGATGGGGACGCTCGTGACCGTCACGGTGGTCACGCGGGACCCGGAGCGGGCCGAACTCGGCGTCGACCGCGCGTTCGCAGAGATGTCGCGGCTGGAGTCGGTGTTCACCCGACACGACTCCGACGGCGAGGTGGCGCGGCTGAACGCGGCGGGCGCTCTCGCGGACCCGTCGCCGGAACTGGTCGGCCTCCTCCGTCGCTGTCGACGGATCTACGACCGGACCGACGGCGCGTTCGACCCCACGGTCCTCCCGGTGCTGACGGCCTACGAATCCGGGCGCGACCACCCGCGGGACGCCCGCGAACGGGTCGGCGCGGCGACGTTCGACGCGATTACGGTCGACGACTCGGAGCTCCGGGCACCCACGCCGATCACCCTCGACGGCGTCGCCAAGGGCGCGGTGGTCGACGCCGGCGTGGCCGCTCTCCGCGACTGGGTCGACGCCGGTCTCGTCGAGGCCGGGGGCGACGTGCGGGCCTTCGGCGGCGACGACGGGCGGTGGCGCGTCGGCGTCGAGAACCCTCGCGGCGACAGCCTCGCCGAGATACTCCGCCTCGGAAGCGGCGGCGTCGCCACCTCCGGCGACTACCGCATCTACTACGACGACGACCGCACGAACCACCACATCGTCACGCCCGACACCGGGCGGTCGCCCACGGAAGATACGAGCGTCACCGTCGTCGCCCCCGACGCGGAGACGGCCGACGCCTACTCGACCGCCGCGTTCGTGATGGACGACGACCGGGCGTCGGCGTTCGTCGGCGCCCGGGACGACCTCTCGGCGCTGTTTCTGACCCGCGACGGGGACCGGCGTCACGCCGACGGGTGGGAGGCGCTCCGGGTCGAGAAGTAACTAGACGGGTCGCACGCCCGTCCCCGGCCGATCCGGGACCGTGAGCGTCCCGCCGTCGTAGGTCGGGCCCTCGTACGCGTCTTCGGCGAGCAACAGGGCGCCGTCGAGGTCCACGTGGTCGACGAGGGGTGCGAGGTGGCAGGCGGCGGCGATGGAGGCGGTCGATTCGACCATACAGCCGAGCATCACCTCGAGTCCGTGCGCGCGGGCGGCGTGGACCATCCGCACCGCCTCGCGGACGCCGCCACACTTCATCAGTTTCAGGTTCACGATGTCGGCCCGGTCGGCCACTGCGGGCACGTCGGGGAGGGTGACACAGGACTCGTCGGCGGCGATTGGGAGGGCGCTCCGCTCGTGGACTTGCCGGAGGCCGGCGGGGTTCTCCGCCGGAACCGGCTGTTCGACGAACTCGACGCCGAGGTCGGCCAGCCAGTCGCTTTTCGCCACCGCCTCGTGGGGCGTCCACGCCTCGTTGGCGTCGACGCGGATGGTCGCGTCGGGGGCGGCCGCCCGCACCGCCTCCATCCGTTCCCGGTCGCGGTCGGCCCCGAGTTTCACCTTCAGAATCTCGTAGCCGTTCGCCACCGCGTCGGCCGCCTGCTCGCCCATCGCGTCGGGGTCGTCGATGGGGACGGTGTAGGACGTGGGCGGCGCACGCTCCGCGTCGAGGCCGAAGTGCCGGTAGAGCGGGACGCCGAGGCGTCGCGTCGCGAGGTCGTGACAGGCGATACTCACGGCGGCGCGGGCGGCGGGGTTGTCGCGGACCGTCTCCCGGAGTCGGCGCTCGATCCGGTCGAGGGCGAGGGGGTCGTCCACGTCCGCCACTACGGCGAGTAGATCGGGCAGCACCGCGCAGACGGTGTCGACCGTCTCTCCGTAGTGTGGATCGGGTGCGGCGGCGCCGACGCCAGTCTGACCGGCGTCGTCGCTGACGCGGACGACCACCGTCTCCACCTCCGTCTTCGATCCGCGGGAGATGGTGAAGGCGCCGTCGATGGGCAGGGTCAGGCGCTCGAAGTCGGTGTTCATAGCAGGGCGTCTAGGATGGCGTCCGCGTCGAAGCGGACGGGGTCGGTCGCCGGGCCGCCGACGGCGTCGGCGTAGTCGTCGACGGCCGCGCGGGCCGCGTCGTCGTCGTCGATGGCTCGCGTATCGAGAGCGCCCGCGGCAATCTCGGTCGGTGCGACGGGGGTCGCGAGGTCCTCGTAGAGGTCGACGTACGCCTCGACGGGCGGGATGGCGAAGTCCTCGTAGCCGTGGATGGCGTCGCGGCCGGCGCTGTGGGTGAGGACGAGCGAGTCGGGCATCGCGCCGTGGAGGAGCGAACAGGTGACACCGGAGTAGGCGGGATGGACGATAGTCCCCTGTCCCTCGACGAAGAGGACGTCGTGGTCGTCGGCCGCGTCGAGAATCATCTGCTCGACGGCGCCGGCAGCGAAGTCGGCGATGACGCGGTCGACCGGAATCCCCCACCCGGCGATCATGATCCCCGTCTGGCCGGTGGGGACGAAGCCGGCGTCGATGCCACGCTCTCGTGCCGCGGCGACGAGTTCGAGCGTCGTCGTCATCTTCCCCGTCGAGCAGTCGGTGCCGACCGTCAGGACCACGTCGGCGTCGGCGTCGCGTGCCCGGCCCTGACTCACGGTCAGGTCGTCGGGCGGCCGTCGCACGTCGATCAGGTCGACGCCGTGGTCGGCGGCGAGGCCGGCGAACTCCTCGTCGTCTTCGAGGAAGTAGTGGAGGCCGGCGATCACGTCACAGCCGGCTTCGATGGCGGCGCGCACGTCGGCGCGCCACGACTCGTCGAAGCCGCCGCCGATGGGAGAGATACCGATCAGGAGGGCGTCGGGAGTCGACGTTTCGAGTGCGTCAGTCATGCTCTCGACGATGGGAGCGTCGGGCACGTCGGGGACGTGGTCGGTAACACGTTCGCCGGCGCGTTCCCGGTCGAGGACTGCCGTCACGTCGTAGTTCGCGTATCGGAGGACGCCGACGGCCGTCTTCGCTCCGTCGGGGAACTTCTCGTGGGCAAGGACGGCGACCGAGTCGTCCGGGCCGAGTGAGATCGACATAGTTGGTTCGACGAGAGTGTGGTGAATTAACCTCTCGCTTTCGATTACCGAACTTCGAGGACGACCTTCCCGCGCGATCCGCTCGACAGCACGTGTCGCTGTGCCTCCGCGGCCTCCTCGAACGGGTACGTCGCTTCGATTTCTACCTCGAAGGTCCCGTCGGCCAGGCGCGGACCGACCCGTTCGAGGATCGGTTGTTGGTCGTCGCGGGAGGCCATGATCGACATGAACCGCACGTCGGCGTCGGCGATCTTCCCGGTCATCGACGCGCCGGGATCGATCCGGATCGGCCCCTCCTCGCCGAGGACGACGATCCGCCCGCCACGGGTGAGTACGTCGAGATCGGTCGTGATGTTGGCCGCCGCGTGGGTCTCCAGTACGACGTCTATCTCGCCGCCGGCCGCGTCCCGGACGCGGTCGGCGAGGTCGTCGCCGCCGTAGTCGACGACGCCGTCGGCGCCGAGGCCCCGGACGAACGCCTCGTCGCCGTCGCTTGCCGTCGCCACGACGGTGGCGCCCGCGTGGGCGGCGATCTGGACGGCCGCGTGGCCGACGCCGCCCGCGCCGCCCTGCACCAGACAGGCATCGCCGACTTCGAGTTCACCTCGACCGACGAGACCGCGCCACGCCGTCGCGAACGCCATCGCGGCGGCGGCACCCTCGACGAAGGAGACCTCGTCGGGGAGGGAGGCGAGCGACTCGGCCGGCGCGGCGACGTACTCGGCGTACGACCCCGACTCGAACAGCCCCAGTCCCGTGGCGAACACCCGGTCGTCGACCGCGAACCCCTCGACGTCGTCGCCGACCGCCTCGACGACGCCGGCCACGTCGGCGCCGCCGACGTGTGGCAGGCCGCCCGCGGGTTCGACCCCACCCTCGCGGACATAGGTGTCGATGGGATTGACGCTCGCGGCGTGGACCCGAACGAGTACCTCGTCCGCTCGTGGCTCCGGCGTCGGCACGTCGTCTACCGTCAGTACGTCTGCGTCTCCGTGTTCGTGATATCTGATCGCTTTCATGTCGTGTGTTCGGCGTCGTCGATTCGCTCCGCCGACGGCGACGGATCGCCGTACCGACGGTCGAGCAGTTCTGCCGCGGACGCGACCTGGTGGACCGGATACCGACCCTCGGGTGGGCTCCCGACGGCGACGACCTTGCAGGGGTCGTCGAAGGGGTTGTGGAGCAGGTGGGTGACCCCCGTCTCGAAGTGGACGATATCGTCCGTCTCCAGCGTGAAGCCACCGTCCTCGACCTCGACCCGGCACTGATTCTCGACCACGTAGAACAGCTCCGCCTGCGACTCGTGGTAGTGATAGCCGTTCTGGGACAGCGGGTCGCCGGGGGCGAGCACCGCGACGTTGAAGTTGTACGCGTCGATGCCGAGCGGTGGCGAGAGCTCCCATCGTCGGCCGGGTTTCGCCGGATTCGTCTCGAAGTCGTCGAGCGCGCCGTGATGGTAGTCGGTCATGGTAAACGGGGGCGTCGGGACGGGGTTCCGTCAGTCGTCGGTGGCCGCCCGGCCGGAGACGCCGTCCGATTCCGGCGGCGCCTCGCCCGTCCGTGCGATAGTCGATCCGGTGTCTTCGTCGAAGATGTACCCCTTGTGTCGGTCGAGTTCGATGCCGACACGCGATCCTTCGGATAGCCCCTCGACCGCGTCCTCGACGACGCGGATCTCGCCGATCGGCGAGTCGACGTAACAGAGGCTGTTCTCACCCATCGGTTCGACGAGGTCGAGGTCGGCGTCGAAGTCGCCGTCGCCCGCGGCGACGACGCTGAGCGCCTGTGGGCGGAAGCCGACTTCCACCGCGTCGGAACTCCGCTCCTCGATGCCGGATTTGTCCTTGCGCTCGGCGTCGCTGGCCGCGTCCCGAACCGTGAGGTCGACCGTCTGCTCCCCGATGTCGACGGTGACCGTCGAGCCGTCGGTCTCACCCATCCACATGTTCATCTCCGGCATCCCGACGAAGGAGGCGACGAAGCGGTTGTTCGGCTCGCGGTACACCTCGTTCGGCGTGCCGTACTGTTCGATCTCGCCGTCGCTCATCACCGCGATCCAGTCGGAGAGCATCATCGCCTCCTCCTGACTGTGGGTGACGTAGATGACCGTCTGCTCGGTCTCCTCGACGACGCGTTTCAGCTCCTTGCGCATCCGCACCTTCAGCTTCTCGTCGAGACCCGTCATCGGCTCGTCCATCAGGAACGCGCGCGGCTCCCTGACGATGGCGCGGGCGATGGCGATGCGCTGGCGCTGGCCGCCGGAGAGTTCGGCGGGATACTTCTCGACGAGGCCCTCGACTTCCAGAGTCGCGGCCACTTCACGGGCGCGTTCGTACCGCTCGTCTTTGGGTACGCCCCGCACCTTCAGCGGATAGGCGATGTTGTCGATGCATTTCATGTGCGGGTAGAGCGCGATCGACTGGAACACCATGCTGATGTCGCGCTCCTGGGCCAGCCGGTCGGACACCTCGTCCTCGTCGTAGTAGATGTTGCCAGACGTCTGGTTTTCGAGGCCGGCGATGCAGCGAAGCGTCGTGCTCTTCCCACAACCAGATGGTCCGAGCAGGGTCAGGAAGTCGCCGTCCGGGACCGTCAGCGTCGATCCTTCGACAGCGACCTCTTTGCCGTTCGGTACGTCGTAGACTTTCCGCAGGTTTTCGATGCGTATCTCAGACATGATCGCTCACCTCGTATGGTCGGCCGACGATACGACGGGGAGTCTCGATCATCCGAGACCACCCACGCTGAAGCCGCGGAGCAGGTAGCTCTGCAGGAAGTACACCAGCAAGAAGGCCGGCAGCGCCATCATCACCGAGGCGCTCATGATGAGCCCCCAGTTGACCGCCTGCTGTTCGATGAAGCCGAGCATCCCGATGGGGAGCGTCTTCATCGACTCCTGCGTCAGGAGCAGGTTCGCGAACGTGAAGTCGCTCCACGAGATGGCAAACGAGAAGATGGACACCGCGATGATGCCGGGCAGCGCCATGGGGATGGCGACGTCGCGCATCGCCCGCAAGCGACTCGCACCGTAGATCCAGGCGCTCTCCTCGTAGCTGATCGGCACCGTCTGGAAGAACTTCCACATCAGCCAGATGTCGAAGGGGAGCGCGTGGGCGCTGTGGGCCAGGATGATCCCCGGGTAGCTGTTCAGCAACTGCAGATCCCGCCAGATCATGAACATCGGCAGCGCGAGCAAGAGCGGCGGGAACATGTAGGAGAACAGCACCGACTGGGCGAGCCGCTTTTTCCCCGGGAACGTAAAGCGGGTCAGCGAGTACCCCGCGAGCGTCGCCGAGACGACGCTGATGACCATCGTCCCGAGCGCCGCGACGATGCTGTTGAGGTAGAACCGTGCGAACGACGTCTCGGTGAACAGCCCCGCGAAGTTCTCGAACGTCGGGTTTCGCGGAACGAACAGGAACGTCTTCGAGAACAGTTCCAGTTCGGGCTGTATCGACGCCTTCAGCATGACGTACGTCGGGAATCCGACGACGATGACTGTCGCCCCGACGAGGAAGCGGAACAGCCACGTGCTGATGCGCTTCTGCGTGGCGTGTGGGACGTTCCTGACGTAGTAGTCCATCAGGCGTTCGATCGGTGATTTGGATGTCGTGTAGCTCATTCGACGCGGACCTCCTGTTCGGGGTTGAATTTACCGAAGTAGATGGCTGCCCCGACGACGAGCGTCAGGAACAGCGTCGACGCGATGGCCAGCGACTCCCCGAGTTGCCACTGGTTGAACGCCACCCGGTACGCGTACACCGGGAGCGTCGTCGTCGACTGACTGGGACCACCCCGCGTCATGATCCAGATGATGTCGAACTTGTTGAACATCCAGATGCCGCGGAGCAACACCACGAGGATGATCATCCCTTTCAGGTTCGGGAGCGTGATGTCACGGAACCGCTGCCAGGCGTTGGCGCCGTTGACTCGGGCAGCGTCGTAGTACCCCGACGGAATCGCCTCCAGCCGGGCGAGCGACATCATCACGACGAAGATGGACCACTTCCAGCTCGCGGCGACGATGAGCGCGTACATCGCGATGTCCTGGTTGCCGAGGAAGTTTATCGCCTCGTTGATGAGGCCGAACCGGATGGCGAGCAGGTTGAACACGCCGTAGTTCGGGTTCATCATCCACTGGAAGACCAGGCCGACGACGATGACCGGCACGAGGTAGGGGAGCAACACGACTGCCCTCGCGAAGGCGTTCCCCCGGAACGACCGCTGGAGGATGAGCGCGAAGATGATCCCGACGACGACCTGAACCGCGACGGAGCCGAAGCCGAAGATGACCGACTTGACGACCGCGGACCAGTAGAAGCCGTCCTCGAAGAAGAGGTGCTGGTAGTTCGAGATGCCGGTCCACTCCCACACCGGGTTGAACGCGTTGATGGCGAAGAAACTCCCTGCCAGCGCCCAGATGATGGGGAACACGGCGATAAACAGGAACAGGAGCATGACGGGCGAGAGGCTCCCGTACCCGAGGAACGTCTCGTTTTCCAACAGGTCGCCGAGTCGGTCGCGCAGCGTGGGCTCACCGCCGGACGTTTCGACCCCGCTCGTCGGGGTCGCTTCGCCCATCTACGCCCACCTCCACGGAGTACGCCCGTACATCACTGTTCGAAGTTGGCCATGACCTCGCGGGAGCGACTCCCGGCCTGGTCGATGGCTTCGTCGATGCTCATGTCGCCGTGCAGATAGTTGAACAGCATGTTGCCGAACGTCGACTCGGAGAACACCGGCGAAGCCAGCGCGTT
Source organism: Haloplanus aerogenes (assembly GCF_003856835.1). NCBI lineage: Archaea > Methanobacteriati > Methanobacteriota > Halobacteria > Halobacteriales > Haloferacaceae > Haloplanus > Haloplanus aerogenes. The sequence continues at coordinate 3,122,660 of NZ_CP034145.1, read as the reverse complement.
GTTGGGGTCGGTCTCGCCAACGAGCGTCTTCGCGGTTTCGACCATCTTCACCACGTCCTCGATGCGGATGTGGTCGTTCGGCCGCACCCACGTGTCGATGAATTCGTTGTCGAGGAACTCCTCGTCGTCGACGGCCGCCGGGAACGGCGGCAGGTTGTGCAGCGGCGCGATGTGCAGGAGTTCGTACAGCGGTTCCGGTCGAGACATGAACTGCACGAACTCCCGGGCGCCCTCCTTGTTGTCCGCGGCGTCGAACATCACCCAGCCCTCGGAGAAGGCCTGGTGGGTCTGCTCGCGGTTCGACGGCGGATGCATGAGGCCGGTGTCCTCGGCGACGGCCTCGTTGTTCGCCACCGCCTGCTGGAGCGGGCGCGCGCCGAAGTACTTCACTTCGTTCACCTGCTCGGACCAGTAGGACTCGATCTGCGGGCCGTAGTCGTAGCCCGACCCGTCGATGGAGACTTCGTTGAGCTGGCCGATGTACTCCAGTACCTCCTTGGTCAGCTCCCGATTTTCGCCCTGGTCCATCACCACCTCGACGGTGTCGCCGTTTCGGGCGAAGATCTGACCACCGTTCTGGAACATGTGGTCGATGTAGTATTCGGTGGACATCAGGGTCTGCCCGGCCGGGACACAGGTCCCGCGGCGGTCGCCCGCCCCGTCGGTCGCCTGGACGCCTTCCAGGAACTCGTCCCACGTGGGCTCGCGGGGCGTCATGCCGGCTTCCTCCTCCCACGTACTCACGCGGTACCAGTCCATCGTCATGTTCACCCAGATGGGGACGACGTACTGGTTGCCCTGCAACGAGAAGAGGAAGTCCTCGTTGAAGTCGTAGCCGTACAGATCCTCCATCCAGGATGCCTGATCGCTCAGGTCCGCGAGTACGCCCTGCAGCGCGAGGCCGCCACCTTTCTCCGGTGCCGTCGTCGTCAGTTCCGGCGGATTCCCGGCCTGCAACAGTCGCGAAATGCGGGCCGACTGGCTCGATCCGACCCCGACGAACTCCAGGCGGACGCCGTAGCCCGTCTCCTCGCTGAACCGCTCCGCCCACTTCTGGTAGTACTGCTTGAACGCGGAACTGTTCTCCGCCGAGAGGAAGTGGACCTCCCCCTTGTCGCCCGAAATCGTTCGCTGCTCGCCCGATGCTGTTCCACCGCCGCCTCCACCGCCGCCGCCGCCACCCCCACCGCCGCCACTACCACCCGAACAACCGGCCAAGGTGGTCGTTGCCGCTGTCGCTACCCCCGCTCGTTTGAGAAACCGCCGTCGACTTTCGTCCATGGTATTACACCACATAACCCGTGTTATTTGATGGCATATAAACATTCAGATTAATAAATCACCTAATATGATAGGCGGATCTCGGCGGGGCGCTTATCGGTCGCTCGCCCCTACGGCGCCAGTATGGCAGTCTACCAACGCCGGACGCGCGTCGCTGCTCCGCTCGACGAGGTGTGGGACTTCCACTCCCGCGTGCGCGGTCTGGAGGCGCTGACGCCCGGGTGGATGAACCTCCGCATCGAGGACGTGCGGGGACCGAACGGCGACCCCGACCCGGAGATTCTGGAGACCGGATCGCGGATCGACGCGTCGCTCCGACCCCTCGGCGTCGGCCCGCGCCAGCGGTGGACCTCCGTCATCACGGAACGCGAACGCGACGACGGAACGGCGTACTTCCGCGACGAGATGGAGGGTGGGCCGTTCCGACGCTGGGAGCACACCCACCGCTTTTTCGCCGACGGATCGGAGACGGTCGTCGACGACCGGGTGGTGTACGCCCTGCCGTTCGGGTCGGTGGGCGAGGTGGCCGCGACGCTGGCGCGGGTCGGCTTCGAACCCATGTTCCGCTATCGGCACCGGCGGACACGCGAACTGCTGGAGTAGGATTTTGAGGGCGGCGCTCCAATCGGCGGCTATGGACGCGGATGTCGTCGACATGGATCACGTCGCCCTCCGTGTGAGCGACGTGGATCGCGCACTCGAATTCTACCACGACCTGCTGGGGATGGAAGTCCGCGACCGCAAGCGGTTCGAGGCCGGCGAGGTCCCGTACGTCGCCGTCGTCGCCGGCGGCCGTCACCTCCATCTCGTCCCGTCGGACGAGGCCGTCGATGTCGGTGGCGAACACGTCTGTCTCCTCCTCCGCTCCGACGGCACGGGGACGCGCGCGGAACTCGACGCCCTCCTCGACGGCCTCCGGGACGCGGGCGTCGAGATCGAAGCCGACGAACCCCGCGAGCGCTACGGCGCCTACGGCCGTGACTGGGCAGCGTACGTGCGTGACCCCGACGGCCGGCGGGTCGAACTCAAACTGCACTAGGCCGATGCGGTGACGTAGATGCCGGCGAGGACGACGGCGCCGCCGAGAAGCGTCCCGACGGTCGGCGTCTCCGCCAGCAAGAGCGCCGCGAGGACGGTACTCCCGATGGGTTCGCCGAGGAGCGTGACGCTCACGACGTGGGATTCGAGGTGGCCGAGCGCCCAGTTGATGACGGTGTGGCCGAGGACGCCCGGACCCAGTGCCATCCCGAGAAAGAGCGCCCACTCGTGGGGCGGGTAGGCCAGCAGCGCCTCACCCTGTCCGACGGCGACGACGAGGAGGACGAGCGCACAGACCGCGTAGACCACCGTCGCGTAGGGGACGACGCCGAGTCGTCGTCGGAGCGACCGGCCGGCGAGGTAGTAGCCCGCGACGGCGACGGCGGCGATCAGGGCGAGGACGTTGCCGTACTGCGTGCCGACACCGGCTCCCGTCGCGGCGACGGCCGGATCGACGGCCGCGCGGATCGCCGGCCCGAACGACAGGCCGACCATGCCGACGAGTGCGACGGCGATGCCCAGTGCCCCCCGGCGCGTCACGCGTTCGCCGAGGAGGAGCCATCCGCCGACGGCGACGAAGGCCGGTTGTGCCTGCACGAGCGTGACGCTCGCGGCGACGGTGGTGTGTTCGAGGCTCTCGAACCAGAGGGTGAAGTGGGCTGCGAGGGCGACGCCCGCGGCGGCGGCGACGAGGCCGTCGCGCCGGTGGATACGACCGAGTGACGCCCGATCACGCACCGTCAGCGGCACGAGCGCCCCGACGGTGAACGACACCCGATACAGCGCCTTGATCACGTTCGGCGCGTCGCTCCAGCGGACCAGAATCGCGCTCGTGCTGATCGCCAGCACGGCGACGGCGAGCGCGAGGAGGGGTGGCACGACTGGATCGTCGGTCGCGGACACACGCTATCGCTCTCCCGGCGGCGGCTTACCGGTATCGACGGATATCGAACGAACAGACTCGCCATCTATTCGTATCGAAGACAAAATTTCTTCAAAAACTCTGTTGCAGAACTATTTGGCATCATTTACGTAGTTGGAGATACGAGTGTACTCCGATGACTCGTTCGATACGCGACTGGCTGTGGGTCGTGGTCTTTGCCACACTGGTCACGTTCTCGGTTCCTTGGTTCCTCTGGGGATCGTCCACCGTCGTCGCCGGCCTGCCGGTCTGGCTCTGGTGGCACGTCGGCTGGATGGGCGTGGCGTCCGTCGTGTTCGCACTGTTCGCCCGGACCGGGTGGGACCGGCTGATGGGCGTCGACGCGACCCCTCCTGTCCGGGGTGGTGAACCGTGACGCTTCAGCCGCTCGGCATCGTCGTCGGCTACCTCCTCCTGGCGCTCGGCGTCGGCCTCCTCGCCTACCGCGTTGGCGGGTCGGACGCCGAGGACTTCTACCTCGCCAGCCGGACACTCGGGACGCTCGTCCTCCTCTTTACCACCTTCGCCACGCTCCTCTCCGCCTTTACGTTCTTCGGGGGCCCGAACCTCGCGTACGCCGCCGGTCCCGAGTGGATTCTCGTGATGGGCGTGATGGACGGCATCCTCTTTGCCATCCTCTGGTACGTCATCGGCTACCGGCAGTGGCTCATCGGCCGCGCTCGCGACTACGTCACGCTGGGCGAGATGCTCGGTGACCGGTTCGCGTCGCCCGGTCTCCGGGCCCTCGTTGCCGGCGTCAGCCTCCTGTGGCTGTTCCCGTACGTCATGCTCCAGCAGATGGGCGCCGGCGAGGCGCTCCGCGGACTGACTGGCGGCGCCATCCCCTACTGGGGCGGCGCGGCGCTCATCACCGTCTTCATGATCGCCTACGTCGCCCTCGCGGGCCTGCGCGGCGTCGCGTGGACCGACACGCTGCAGGGACTGTTCATGCTCTCGGTACTCTGGGTCGCGGTCCTCTGGATCGTGAGCGCCATCGGCGGCGTCGGCGCCGCCACGGAGGGAATGATCGCGGCCAACCCCGACTTCGCCGCGCTCGGCGGCGGCCTCTACTCCCCGCAGTTCATCATCTCCACCGCGGTCACCATCGCCTTCGGCGTCACGATGTTCCCGCAGATCAACCAGCGGTTCTTCGTCGCGAAGTCCGCCACGGTGCTGAAGCGGTCGTTCGCGCTCTGGCCCGTGCTGGTTCTCCTCCTGTTCGTCCCGGCGTTCATGCTCGGAGCGTGGGCCGCCGGCCTCCCCATCGAGGTGCCCGAGGGGGCGAACGTGCTCTCGGTCCTCCTCGCGGAGTACACGCCGACGTGGTTCGCGGCGCTCGTCGTCGCCGGCGCGATGGCCGCGATGATGTCCTCCTCGGACTCGATGCTCCTCTCCGGGTCGTCGTACTTCACGCGCGACCTGTACCGACCCCTCGTCGACCCGGACGCGAGCGAGCGCCGCGAGGCGTGGATCGCTCGGATCGGCGTCGCCGCCTTCGCCACCCTCGCGTTCTTCGCCAGCCTCACTCGCCCCGGCACGCTCATCGAGGTCGGTGACACCGCGTTCTCCGGGTTCGCCCTCCTCGCCCCGCCGGTCATGATCGCGCTCTACTGGGAGGCGACGACTCGTGACGGGATGGTCGTCGGCATCGCCGTCCCGCAGGCGCTCTACCTCATGCACGTTCTCGTGCCCGCGGCGACCGTCGAAATCGCGGGCACGAGCGTCGAACTCCTCGCCCGGAGCTACGGTGGGTGGGACGTGGCGCTCGCGTTCATGGTTCTCGGCGCCCTCCTCACCGTCGGCATCTCGACCATCTCCTCGCAGTCGGTCGGCGAGGACGCCGCGTGCTTCGCCGTCCGGGGCGACTAGCTCCGCTCCGGAACATCTACTTGGGGGCCGTGCTATCTCCACCCCATGAGCGACATTCTCGACGACGAAACCGCCGCCAAGCTTATCAAAAACATCCGCGAGAACGACCAGCCGAGCCCGCACTTCCAGGCGACGATGATCAACTTCGTCTACTCGCTCCACCAGAGCGACGGCGGCCTCGACGAGATCGAACTCGAAGCGGGTGAGGTCGAGGAGATTCTGAATGGGATGCCGACCAACCCCGAAGTCGAACTGGCGCACATGGACGAGTAGGATTACTCGACCGTCCGGTCCGCCCACGGGCGCAAGATGGCGTGGACGGCCTCGTTCATCGGCACGTCGACGTCGACGGTCGCCGCGTGCCGCACCACCGACCCGTGGAGCGCGTCGAGTTCTAACCGCTTGCCGTGGGTCAGGTCGTAGTGCAGCGAGGAGTACATCTCCGAGTCCAGCCCCTGCACGAACTCGCTCCACTCGTCGACGACCGACTCCGGCAGATCGACGCCTTCCGCCCGCGCGACAGCACTCACCTCTCCCATGAGTCGCCGGTACATCTCCCAGGACGCCTCGGTCTCCCGTATCTCGCCGAGCGGCAGGCGAGTCGTCGCCGTCATCCCTGCCTGCGCGCAGATGAGACAGAACTTCCGCCAGAGTTCGACCCGCACGTCCTCGGCCAGCACCGCTTCGATTCCCTCGGCCGCCGAGAGCGCCTCGTCGAGCGCCTCGATCCGAGCGGTTCGTTCCCCGTCGAGTTCGCCGAAGACGAACCGTGCCGGCCCGCCCGTGTGTTCCACGACGCCCGGCTCCTTGATCGTCGAGAAGATGTAGGCGACGCCGCCGGCGACGTGCTCGTCACCGATCTCGTCGGCCAGCCACGCCTCGTTGTCGACGCCGTTCTGGAAGGAGACGACGGCCGTGTCCGCACCCAGAAGCGGGTCGAGATCCGCGGCCGCCTCGCGCGTGTCGTATGACTTCACGCAGAAGAGGACGTAGTCACAGTGCCCGATGTCGGCCGGGTCGTCGGTCGCCGGACAGTCGACGGTCGTGTCACCGGCGACGCTCTCGACCCGTAACCCCGACGATCGGAGGGCGTCGAGATGCTCGCCACGCGCGATCAGATGCACTTCGTGTCCCACGTCCGCGAGCCGTGCGCCGAGATAGCCGCCGACGCCGCCCGCCCCGAATACGGCGAACTTCATAGCGACCGTACGACCGACCCCGTGAAAGGTGTGGGGGACCGTCCCCGTTGCCACGCGCCGTCACGCTGGCTCACAATTGGCGGTTCGTCCAGTAAGGAAAGGGGAGGGGTTCCGCATGGGACGATGGTACAGGCAGTATTCGGAACCCACTCGGGTTTTCAAGCCAATCCTTTGAATACTTCGTGGCTGTCTCATCGTTTGCCTCCCCTGTAGAACGTTTCGGCACGGCAACTTCTTCACCTCGAGACGACGTTCCGGGGCGAGCGCCGACGGCTCGGCAGGCCGTCCGAATCCGGCGGGCGCGGGTCCGTTGCGCCCGACGGTTCCCTCGCGGCGAGCGCCGGTGCTCACCGGTCGAGGATGGGATTCCAGGGGACGGTCACACACCAGACTACTGGAACCCCGTTCGTAGGTCGCTCCGTCGAGTTGAAGACTCGCTCGTCGGTTTCCATCTAGTGAAAACGCGACCGTCGAGTGCCTGCCGGCCATCACGCGCTCGAAAGCCAGTCCGGCATCGCCACGTCCGTCTCGCCGACTCGCGTCTGGGCGTAGTGGTAGCGGAGCGTCCCCTCCGAATACGTCACCGTCGTCTCGATCTCGAGGACGCGGCCGTCCGCCGCGACGACGACTTGCCCCGTCGCGTCCCGGGCCGAGCCGTACGTCCGCGAGAGCGTGTTGCTGTACGCTCCCGTCACGTCGTACACGAGTGCGGTCGTCCCCTGTCGACGAACCGTCCGCTCGAATTCGAGGTCGTAGAGCAACAGATGCGAGTAGAGGACGCCGTTGTCTATCGATTGCGCCACTTCTCCGAAACGAGCGGACGACTGCCCGACCAGCGTCTCGTTTCGAGCGTCCCAGCGCGAGAGCGTCCCGTCCGCGAAATAGGCGATGCGGTGGTTCGTCTTCCCCTCGATCGAGGCGTACAGCCGCCTGTCCGCCGTGTCGAGTCGCATGTCGAGCGTGGTGTTTCGGCGTGGAATTCCCTCCGACTCGACTACTTCCGATCGATACGTGACGGTGGCCGACGGTCCGGTGAGGACGGCGGTGTAGTGGGATCGCAGGGCGACCGAGGCGTTCACGCCCGTCGCATTCCAGCCGGACGGGTACGTCACCGCAGACGGGTTCGACGGCGTCGGCGTCGCTGTCTCCGTTACCGCCGGCGTCTCGTCGCCGTCCGGTGCGAATCCTGCACACCCTGCCGTGACGACGAGGAGCGCGGCCAGGACTGTGGTCCAACCCTGTCGCATAGATACTGGAGGGACGGATCAGCTTATGAGGCTCACGCTTACCGGGTCAGTACTGTGGCCCCCACGGATCGCCACACCGGGGACAGTGACCGGGCGCCGTCGCGATGTTGTCGTAGCTCTCCACGTACCCGCAACTGTCACACGACATCTTTCGCGCCATCGCTGCGTCGGGTTTGACGCTCCAGCTACTAGTTACTGTCTCGGCTCACGGGCCGCGTGACCGATTCGGTCCGCTCGGCGCTGGGCCGCCTTCGCCGGACGGCCGTCACCGGGTGTCCGTATCGAGAGTGCTACGCATCTTCCTCCCATATCTGGTTTTGATTAATCGAGTGAATATATGAATTTTACATGATTGATAACTATTTGTCAGAACGGAGATGGGGTGCCTCTGACATCGACATCCGGTCTGCGCCCGGATACTCCACCTGTCTCCGCCGTATTTTACGCCGACTGAACGTCTCCTCCATTCGCTACGGTCGCCGTCGCCTCGCGTTCGCTACGCTCGCGTGGACGGAGGCAAAGCGATTTCTCGTCGACTTCACATCGGCTGGAAAACGAGTCCGCCCTCCCCGATTTGAACGGGGGGCAAGCCGATCTACAGTCGGCTGCTCTACCAGTCTGAGCTAAGGGCGGGCACGTAGACGTAATCGCCAGACTGGACTTAAGGATTCTCATTTACGTGGCGGGCGGACCCGAACCCTTTCGTCGGCCGCCCGCCATCGACGCCGCATGGACGAGGAGCGACAGGCGACCTTCGGGCCGGACGGCGAACTGGAGACGGAGGCGCCGGAGGCGACGGGGACCAACGACTTCGGCGAGGAGACGGGTGCCGACGAGACGGACGGTGGGTTCAACCGCTACGCGGTCGTCAGCCTCCTCCAGAAGGCCATCCGCCGCGGCGACGAGGAGGTGTCGGCGTGGTGTGCGTGGGAACTCGCACGCTCCGGCTTCGGGTGGAACCTCTGGGACCGCCTGAACACGTTCGTCGTCGAGGACCTGCAAGCCGACGCGCAGGCCGCCCTCCTCGTCGGCCGGTACGAGGAGTTGGCCGAGAACTGGGACATGGACTCCCGGCGGGGGCAGATGGCGGCGGTGCAGGCGGCGCTGGTCGTCGCGCGCGCCAGAGCGGCCCGCGAGGGCGCGAACGCGGTCAACGCGTTCCACGCCATCGCGAAGCGGCGGGCCGAGGCGCACGAACGAGGGGAGGAGCCGACTCACTCCTTCCCCGTCAGCGGCGAGGACCTCTCCGCCGGCGGCCAGTACGACGTGGCTCTCGACGGCCACACTGGCGAAGGGGCGCGACTGAACCGGAGTTCGCCGTTCTTCCGGGTTCATGGCGCGCGCGTCGGTCCCGAAGGGGAGACGGACGTGAGCGCCCGGTGGAAGCGCCTCTATCTCGCGCTCGACGAATACGACTACACGGACGAGGAGGTCGCCCACGCACTCGCGGCGGTCGACGCGGACGATCCGTGGACTGAACCGGATTTCGAGGAGTGATCACTCGCCCCACAGGGCGTACATATCGTCGCGAATCGGCTCCGTGTAGCGCTCGCCGTCGATTCTGACCGCCGCCTCCCCGGCTTCGACCCGGCCGATGTCGACGGCGTCGATTCCTTCCGCGGCCAGCGCTGCGAGTGCGTCGTCGACCTCGTCGTCGCCCACGGTCGCCAGCAACGCGCCGGACCCGAGGACGCGGAGGGGATCGACACCCACCGCCTCGCAGGCCGCGCGCGTCTCCGCCCGAACGTGGACGGCGTCGCGGTCCACGTCGAGAGTCACGTCGCCGGTGATCGCCAGTTCGATCAGTCCTTCGAGGACGCCGCCCTCGGTGGGGTCGTGCATGGCCGTCGCGACCGGCGTGAGGACGGCCGCCTCGGGAATCACGCTGAGGTCGTCGAAGGCGGCCGTCGCCCGGTCGAGCGCGTCGGCCGAGAGATCTAAGCGGTCGCGGAAGTCGGTGGCGAGGACGCCCGTCGCCTCGATCCCCGCACCCTTCGTGAGCAGGACGTGATCGCCGGGTGTCGCGCCACCCGTCGAGACGAATCGGTCGGCGGTACCGAAGCAGGTGAGCGAACAGAGCGGGCGGTCGAGACCGGCGACGACTTCGGTGTGCCCGCCGGCGATGGTCAGCCCCAACCGCTTCGATTCGGCGTCGAGTTGACCGGTGATCGTATCGAGCAGGCTCGGGTCGGCGCTCGGGAGGAGGACCGTACAGAGGAGGAACTCGGGGGCACCGCCACACGCCGCCACGTCGTTCGAGGCGACGGTGACGGCCAACTGCCCGATGCGCTCGGCCGCGAGGGAGATGGGGTCCGTGCTGACGACCAGCGTCTCCGATCCGACCCGAATCGCCGCGGCGTCCTCGCCGAACGCCGGTCCGGCGAGCAGGTTCGAGTTAGGAGCGCCGGTCCGCGAGAGAACGAGATCGGTGAGGGTCGTGCGATCCAGTTTGCCGGTCATGGGCGGCGCTACGCCCGCCCCGTTCATGTGCCTTCCCGTCCGAACCGCACCTACAAGCCGCCGGGGGCGGTAGGTGGAGTATGCTCCTGACACCCGGCCCGACGGCCCTGCCGCCGTCCGTCCGCGAGGTGATGAGCGAGGAACTGATCAACCCCGACGTCGACCCCGCGTTCGCCGACCGCTACGACGCCCTCCTCGACAAACTCGGGACCGTCTTCGACACCGACGACGAGATGGTCGTCATGGGCGGCGAGGGCATCCTCGGACTGGAGGCGGCCATCGCCTCCACCGTCGGTCCCGGCGATCACGTTCTGTGTCTCTCGAATGGCCCGTACGGCGACGGCTTCGCCGACTTCGTCGAGAGCTACGGCGGCGAGTCGACGCTCGTCGACGCCGACTACGACGACTCGCTTCCCCTGGCCGATCTGGAGCGAACGCTCGCGGCGGGCGACTTCGACCTCGCCACGATGGTCCACTGCGAGACGCCGACGGGGGCGCTCAACGATCTCTCCCCCGCGCTTGCCCTGTTCGACGACCACGACGTGGTGACCGTCGTCGACGCCGTCTCGTCGCTCGGCGGGGCGTCCGTCCCCACCGACCGCATCGACATCTGCCTCGGCGCGTCACAGAAGTGTTTCAGCGCGCCGCCGGGGCTCGCCGTCGCCTCGGTGAGCGACGCGGCGTGGGACCGGATCGAGGAGCGGGAGCCCGAATCGCTGTACACCAACCTCCTCCCGTGGCACGACGCCGAACAGCCCTACCCCTACACCCACCTGACAACGCTCGTCGTCGCTCTCGACGAGGCGCTCGACCTGCTCTTGGCGGAGGGACTGGATGCCGTCTACGACCGACATCGGGAAGTGGCCGCAGTGTGCCGGGAGCGTGGCTCCGAGCTCGGACTTGACCCCTACCCCGATCCCGAACGGAGTTCGCCGACCGTCACCGCCTTTTCGGTTCCCGGGCGGGCGACGGAGTTGCAGGAACGACTCCGTGAGACCCACGACGTGACGCTCTCGACTGGATTCGGTGACCTCGCGGACGACGTGCTCCGGGTGGGACACATGGGGTACAACGCCGACGTGGATCGGGTGGGGCAGGCGATGGACGCGCTCGAAGCGGAACTCTAATCGACGCCCTGCTCGGTCACGCGAATCCCTTTCTCCGCGAGGTGGCGCATCTGTCGCTGGGCGAAGTCTTCCTCGCTCGTCCCGCGGGTCGCCAGCACGTACACCGTCGCGCTCCCTGCGGGGCGCATCGTCCGCCCGGCCCGCTGGGCACCCTGTCGGCGCGACCCGCCGAGCCCCGAGGCGACGATGGCGAGTTCGGCGTTCGGCAGGTCGATCCCCTCGTCGCCGACGCGGGAGACGACGAGCGTCCGGCGCTCGCCCGCTCGGAACTCCTCGAACAACCGGTCGCGTTCGTGGTGGGGCATCTCGCCGCTGACGAAGGGCGCGTCGATGGCGTCAGCGATTTCCCGGCCGTGATCCAGCCACTCGACGAAGACGAGCGCCTTCGCCGTCGGGTGTTCCGCGAGCAGGTGACGCACTTCGTCGATCTTCGCCGGATTCTCGCCGGCGATCCGATGTTTCGCGCGCGGCTCCGCGCTCCCGTACGCGTTGCGTTCCTCGTCGTTCGCCCACGGGAGGTAGCGGATCTCGACCTCGGGCTCCTGGACGTAGCCGGCGTCGAAGAGGGCGTCCCAGTCGGTGCCGATGGGTGGACCGACGAGCGTGTAGATATCCGTCTCGCGGTCGTCCTCCCGCACCGGCGTCGCGGAGAGGCCGAGGCGGTGTTTGCTCTGGAGGTCCGCGCTCCGCCGGTACACCTCGCTGGGGATGTGGTGGACCTCGTCGTAGACGATCAGCCCCCACTCGCGGCGGTCGAACAGCGCGCGGTGGCGGTCCATGCCCGCGACCTGGTAGGTGGCGATAGTGACTGGGCTGATGTCTTTCTCGCCCCCGTGGTACTCACCGATGTCTTCCGTGTCGAGCGTCGTGTGTTCGAGGAGTTCGGTCCGCCACTGCCCCGCGAGTTCGCGGCTGGGGACGAGAATCAGCGTCTCGCCGCCGACGGCCGCGAGAGCGCCGATGGCGGCGACGGTCTTGCCGCTCCCCGACGGGCCGACGAACACGCCGGCACGCTGATCGAGGAAGCGGTCGACCCAGTCGCGCTGGTAGTCGCGGAGACTCGTCGTCAGGTCCACGTCGAGTGGGTCGCCGGTCTCCAGATCACGCTCGTCGACGACGGGGTAGCCCGCCTCGTAGAGGACCCGCTTGATCGCCGCCTCGCTCCCCTCCACGACCCAGCTCTCGGTGTCAGAGATGGGGGCATGAAGGTGTTCCTCGTCGAGTTTCTGCCGGGCGACGTTGCCCATCAGGCTCTCGCTCGCCGCCTCCAGAACCGTGTAGCCGTCCTCGTGGGTCGTGAGTGTGAACTGCCGGGCGCGAGTCCACTGGCGCTCGATCCACTCCTCGAGGTGGGGAGACCGTCGGGGGAGGACGGAGCGCAGCGTTCGCAGGAGGGCGTCGCAGTCGTCGAACGGTGCGGCCCACACGTCCTCCTGGCGGATGCGATAGAGGTAGCCTTTGGTTCCGGAGGTGTCGACGAGGTGGGCGAGACGAGAGAGTTGCGCGCGGGTGTACTGAGTCGGCTGGTCGACGACGAGTTCCCGCCGCTCCGGAAAGAGTATCACGCGCTCGCGCTCCGCGAGTTCCTTCCACTCGGTCGGATACCAGACGACGGGGTCGGCTTCGACGTCGAGGCGTTCCACGCGGCCGTCGGTAACTAGTCGGTCGAGGGCCTCGCTGGCAGCTGCCTGCGAACACCCGATCCGGCGGGCGATCTGCTGGGCGGTGGCGACGGGGCGTCCCTCCGCCTGCAACGCGTCGTGGAACGACTCCAGCGTGACGGCGTCCATGCCGTCTGCGGATTCGTCGGTCATCGGTGCCGGTACGCCCCGGACGGAGAAACGAGTTGTGACCCGTTCCTAGCCCAGCAGTCCCAGATCGTCGATGCGGTCGACGATCACGTCGACCGCCTCGGCGGCGTCGGCCGTCCGCTTCCCACCCGTGATGACGATTTTCCCGCTGCCGAACAGCAGGATGACCACGTCGGGATCGTCCATGCGGTAGACGAGACCGGGGAACTGTTCCGGTTCGTACTCCACGTCCTCCAGCCCAAGCCCGATGGCGAGGGCGTTGAGGTTGAGCGTGTGGCCCAGATCCGCGCTGGAGACGATGTTCTGGACCGTGATCTCTGGGCTCTCCTCGACGGGAATCTGCAGGTCGCGGAGTTTCTGGAAGATGATACCGAGTGCGTCGTGGACGTCGTCGATACTCTTCGCGCCCGTGCACACGATCTTCCCCGACCGGAAGATGAGGGCCGCCGCTTTCGGTTCCTGCGTGCGGTAGACCAGCCCTGGGAAGTTGTCGGGATTGAAGTCGGCCCCGGGGAGGTCCTCCGCGAGCGCTTCGAGATCGAGCTCTTGCCCGATGCCGGTCGACGCCACCACGTTCTGAATCTCTATCGAATCTGCCGGGTCACTCATCGTATGCGCCCAAATGCACGCCCCATCCTTATAAACCACCCCGGAGACGTGCGGTCGTTGATCCTTCACGCCGGGCGACAGCCCGAATCGACCCCTCGTGCGACCACTCACCACGACAGGGATCACCACGCAAATATCATTGCGTCTGCCGATTTCAGCGGAAACCAACGGGGTTAAGTATTCACCTCCATTCTGCATCTAATGCGAACGCGGCGAGGGCGACGATGCCCTCGGCGTCCCGGACCACACGCTCCGATGGGAGATCCCCCGGGCCCGATCAACGGGCTTATATGGGTCGCTCTCGTCGGTTCAAGTCCGGACGAAACATGAGGATTCCCCCCCTGCGGTCCGCCGTAAGACGGAATCTGATGTGAGCCTCGGTGGGTCGGTGTCACCCGGTCGCTCGGGTGGACCCGATCCACCACCTTGGACCTCAGTGGTCTTTACGACGCGGAAACATTACGTTTCCCGCCACCCCTCACTCCCTCTGGAGTGAGCCCATTCCGGTTGATCCTGCCGGAGGCCATTGCTATCGGGGTCCGATTTAGCCATGCTAGTTGTACGAGTTTACACTCGTAGCAAATAGCTCCGTAACACGTGGCCAAACTACCCTACAGAGAACGATAACCTCGGGAAACTGAGGCTAATAGTTCATATCCGTCCCAAGCTGGAATGCTGGGACGTGTAAACGCTCCGGCGCTGTAGGACGTGGCTGCGGCCGATTAGGTAGACGGTGGGGTAACGGCCCACCGTGCCGATAATCGGTACGGGTTGTGAGAGCAAGAACCCGGAGACGGAATCTGAGACAAGATTCCGGGCCCTACGGGGCGCAGCAGGCGCGAAACCTTTACACTGCACGCAAGTGCGATAAGGGGACCCCGAGTGCGAGGGCATACAGTCCTCGCTTTTCACTACCGTAAGGTGGTAGTGGAATAAGAGCTGGGCAAGACCGGTGCCAGCCGCCGCGGTAATACCGGCAGCTCGAGTGATGGCCGATTTTATTGGGCCTAAAGCGTCCGTAGCCGGCCACACAAGTCCATCGGGAAATCCGCCAGCCTAACTGGCGGGCGTCCGGTGGAAACTGTGTGGCTTGGGACCGGAAGACCCAACAGGTACGTCTTGGGTAGGAGTGAAATCCCGTAATCCTGGACGGACCACCGATAGCGAAAGCATGTTGGGAAGACGGATCCGACGGTGAGGGACGAAAGCCAGGGTCTCGAACCGGATTAGATACCCGGGTAGTCCTGGCCGTAAACGATGTCTGCTAGGTGTGACTCCCACTACGAGTGGGTGTTGTGCCGTAGGGAAGCCGCTAAGCAGACCGCCTGGGAAGTACGTCCGCAAGGATGAAACTTAAAGGAATTGGCGGGGGAGCACTACAACCGGAGGAGCCTGCGGTTTAATTGGACTCAACGCCGGACATCTCACCAGCATCGACAACAGCAATGACGACCAGGTTGATGACCTTGTCAGAGCTGTTGAGAGGAGGTGCATGGCCGCCGTCAGCTCGTACCGTGAGGCGTCCTGTTAAGTCAGGCAACGAGCGAGACCCGCACTCCTAATTGCCAGCACCGGCTTCGGCCGGGTGGGTACATTAGGAGGACTGCCGTGGCTAACACGGAGGAAGGAACGGGCAACGGTAGGTCAGTATGCCCCGAATGTGCTGGGCTACACGCGGGCTACAATGGCCAAGACAATGGGTTCCCACCTCGAGAGAGGGCGGTAATCTCCTAAACTTGGTCGTAGTTCGGATTGAGGGTTGAAACTCACCCTCATGAAGCTGGATTCGGTAGTAATCGCGTGTCAGCAGCGCGCGGTGAATACGTCCCTGCTCCTTGCACACACCGCCCGTCAAAGCACCCGAGTGGGGTCCGGATGAGGCTTGGTCACCCAAGTCGAATCTGGGCTCCGCAAGGGGGCTTAAGTCGTAACAAGGTAGCCGTAGGGGAATCTGCGGCTGGATCACCTCCTACTGACCGGGACCTCCCGCTTCCACACGGGAGGCCCACCACGTAGCGACCACTCGTCCAAGGAATCGGATCGCCCACCCGAACGACCGGGCACCTACGACCCACCGAGGCTCACACACCATCACCCAGCGTCCCACTTTGGGACCGGGCCCGTAGCTCAGCGGTAGAGCACCTCCTTTGCAAGGAGGACGCCCTGGGTTCAAATCCCAGCGGGTCCATGCCAGCCCACCGTCGCCGAAACGCACTGCTTAAGTGCATGACGGCGCTCGGTTGGGCTACGCAAGACCGATGCACCATCCCGTGTGAACGCGGATGGGAAGGGTCGAACGCCCTCGCGTCCACGAGAGCGTAATGACACCGTATGTACGTGCGATCCAGGCGTCCACTGGACCCGAACAGTCATATCCGGGTCACTAGTGTGACAACCATCAATCTGGCTACTGTGCCAGCTGGTGAATGGCTCGGCTCGAGAGCCGAAGACGGACGTGCCAAGCTGCGATAAGCCTCAGGGACCCGCATGGAGGGAAAGAACTGAGGATCTCCGAATGGGAATCCCCTCGCAATTGCTTCGCGCAATGGGGAACGCTCCGAATTGAAACATCTCAGTAGGAGCAGGAAGAGAACGCAAATCGCGATCCCGTTAGTAACCGCGAGTGAACGCGGGCCAGCCCAAACCGAATCTCTCACGAGACATGTGGTGTAGGCTGACGATCAGCGTCCGACCCGTCCCGAGAAGTCTCCTGAAACGGAGCGCGATACAGGGTGACAGCCCCGTATCGGGATGCAGTACGACGTGAGTCAGTTCAAGAGTAGCGGGGATTGGATATTCCTCGTGAACGTCCCGGGCATCAACCGGGAAGGCTAAACACTCCTCGAGACCGATAGCGAACAAGTAGCGTGAGCGAACGCTGAAAAGTATCCCGAGAAGGGAACTGAAATAGAGCCTGAACTCAGTTGGCGATCGAGCGACGGGGCATACAAGGTCCTTCGACAAACGACCGCGGGGCGACCCGCTAGTAGGACTCGAAGGAAGCCGATGTTCCGTCGTGCGTTTTGAAAAACGAACCAGGGAGTGCACTTGCTTGGCAAGCCTAACTCGACTATCGAGGAAGGCACAGGGAAACCGATACGGCCGCAGTCTTACGACCAGGGCCACCGTGTTCAAGCGCGGGGAGTCAAGCGGGTGCGACCCGAAACCGGGTGATCTACGCGTGGGCAGGGTGAAGCGTGGCGAAAGCCACGTGGAGGCCCGTTAGGGGTGGTGTCCTACAATACCCTCCCGTGACCTATGCGTAGGGGTGAAAGGCCCATCGAACCCGGCAACAGCTGGTTCCAGCCGAAACATGTCGAAGCATGACCTCTTCTGAGGTAGTCCGCGAGGTAGAGCTACCGATTGGAAGACCCGCCTCCGAGAGGAGTCGGCCTTCCTGTCGAACTCCGAACTTGCGGACGCCGTAGACGAAGGGAGTCCGGTGTGCGGGGTAAGCCTGTGCACCGTAAGGGAGACAACCCAGCGGTAGGTTAAGGTCCCCAAGTGTAGATTAAGTGCGATCGAAGGTGGTCCCGAGCCCTAGACAGCCGGGAGGTGAGCTTAGAAGCAGCTACCCTCTAAGAAAAGCGTAACAGCTTACCGGCCGAGGTTCGGGGCGCCCAAAATGATCGGGGCTCAAATCTACCACCGAGACCTACCCGTGTCCTTCACCGGACAATCGCGTAGGCTGGCACTCCGTTCGGACGGAAGCGCGGGCGAGAGTTCGTGTGGACCGAGCGGTGACGATAATCCTGGTCATAGTAGCAGCGAGAGTCGGGTGTGACCCCCGACGGCCTTACGAGCAAGGGTTCCTCGGCACTGCCAATCAGCCGAGGGTTAGTCGATCCTAAGTCTCGCCGTAATTCGACCGAGACAACAGGGAAGCTGGTTAATATTCCAGCACCACTACTCATTGAAAGTTGACGCTTTGGGGACAGCCGAGCCGGGCCTTCGCCCGGTCGAATCAGGTACCGCCGTGGAAGCCGTAATGGCAGGAAGCGGCCAAATCCTGAGATAGCGCAAGTCGGCCGTACCTAGAGCCCGTGAAAAGACGAGAGTAGTGATCGTACCGAGATCCGACACAGGTGCTCTGCCGGCGAAAGGCAAGGCCCGTCGGGAGCAACCGGCGTTAGGGAATTCGGCAAGTTAGTCCCGTACGTTCGCAATAAGGGATGCCTGCCTCGGAGAGAGGCAGGTCGCAGTGACTCGGGCGCTCCGACTGTCTAGTAACAACATAGGTGACCGCAAATCCGCAAGGACTCGTACGGTCACTGAATCCTGCCCAGTGCGGGTATCTGAACACCTCGTACAAGAGGACGAAGGACCCGTCAACGGCGGGGGTAACTATGACCCTCTTAAGGTAGCGTAGTACCTTGCCGCTTCAGTAGCGGCTTGCATGAATGGATCAACGAGAGCGCCACTGTCCCAACGCTGGGCCCGGTGAACTGTACGTTCCAGTGCGGAGTCTGGAGACCCCCAAGGGGAAGCGAAGACCCTATAGAGCTTTACTGCAGGCTGTCGCTGAGACGTGGTCGCTACTGTGCAGCATAGGTAGGAGGCATTACACAGGTACCCGCGCTAGCGGGCCACCGAGCCACCATTGAAATACTACCCGGTAGTGACTGCGACTCTCACTCCTGGCGGAGGACACCGGTAGCCGGGCAGTTTGACTGGGGCGGTACGCGCTCGAAAAGATATCGAGCGCGCCCGATGGTCTCCTCATCCGGGTCGGGAACCCGGAAGAGAGCGCAAGAGCACAAGGAGGCCTGACAGTGATCTTCCCAACGAGGATCGCTGACGCGAAAGCGTGGTCTAGCGAACCCACGAGGTTCATTAATGGGACCCGTGGATGACAGAAAAGCTACCTTAGGGATAACAGAGTCGTCACTCGCAAGAGCACATATCGACCGAGTGGCTTGCTACCTCGATGTCGGTTCCCTCCATCCTGCCCGTGCAGAAGCGGGCAAGGGTGAGGTTGTTCGCCTATTAAAGGAGGTCGTGAGCTGGGTTTAGACCGTCGTGAGACAGGTCGGCTGCTATCTATTGGGGGTGTTGAGGTACCTGACGGGAACAAGCGTATAGTACGAGAGGAACTCCGCTTGGGTGCCACTGGTGTACCGGTTGTTCGAGAGAGCAGATGCCGGGCAGCCACGCACCACGGGGTAAGAGCTGAACGCATCTAAGCTCGAAACCCACCTGGAAAAGAGGTACCACCGAGGACACTCGTAGAAGACGAGTTCGATAGACTCGGGGTGTACGCGTCGAGGCAACGAGACGTTCAGCCCGCGAGCACTAACAGTCCAAGCCACATTCATCTGATTCGCACTGTGACCTGATCTGACTGATCGGGTCCAGGCGTTAACTGGATCGCACGTACATACGGTAGTTCGACCCACCGACAGTGGTCTGATGACGGTTCGATTCCGTCGGTCGGCATGAAGGCGGCCAGAGCGGCAGGGACACACCCGTACCCATCCCGAACACGGACGTTAAGCCTGTCTGCGTATCGGCCAGTACTGGAGTGCGCGAGCCTCTGGGAGACCCGATTCGCCGCCTCACCATTCATACTTCATTTCATTCACTCGGCGAGCGACGGCCATCCGTCCACTCGTCGCGTTTTCATACGCTCCGAGCCACTGGTCTCGCCACACCTACCCACATCTCACACGCGATAACGCTCGGCAATCCGAATTAAACCGGGTTTAATCGGGGTGAAACGCCCCAAACCCGGCTTCAGCGCTTTCCCGATTTAACGGGGTGTAGGCCGTGGACTCGACCGGCATGAACGCGAAACGAACTGGTGCGATACTGATGGCGGCGCTGTTATTGGTGTCGGCGGTCGCGCCGGCAGCGGTGACAGCGCAGACGACAGATGAGTCGCTGTCACTGGACGTGACACAGGACGAGACAGGGGCGGTGACGGTCACCCTGACGGACAACGGCACGGCCGTCGAGAACGCGACGGTGAACGTGACCGCCGACGGTAACGACACGTACGCCGGTGCGGGCGAGTACGAGACCGACACCAACGGCACGGTGTCGCTCGAGGCGCCCGACGAACCGGTGACGGTCACCGTCGAGGCGAGTTACAACGGCACGACCACGACGCAGACAGTCGACCTCGAACCGGCACTCGGTATCGAGGTTGACGGTGCGGCCGACGGGTCGGTCGTCGTGACGGTCACGCGCGGAAACGCGACGGTCGAGGACGCGACGGTGAACGTGACGGCGAACACGACCTACGCCGACACGGGCGAGTTCGAGACCGACGAGAACGGCACGGTCACGCTCGCCAACCCGGACGAGACGGTCGAACTGACGATCACGGCGATGGACGGGAACGACACGGCGTCCACGTCGGTCGTCGTTAAGCCGGTTCAGACGCTCGCCGTGGGTGTCGAACAGGCCGACGACGGGACGGTGACCGTCTCGGTCGGCCGACTCGGTGAACCGGTGACGAATGCGACGGTCACCGTGACGACCGATGGCACGTACGCGGCCACGGGCGAGTACGAGACGGACGACACCGGGACGGTCGTGCTCCCGGCGCCCGCGGAGAACGTCACGGTGACGGTGACGGCGACGAAAGAGGGCGACACGGCGACGACGACGGCTGACTTGGAGCCTCCCGAACCGGTCGGGCCGTTCGGTCAGATCGTCTCGGCCTTCGTCGACGCGCTGAAGGGTGCCGGCTTCACCGGCATCGGTCAGCAGGTGTCCGACTTCGTGACGGGCAACAACCCGTCGAACGCGGGTAACTCCGAGGCGGTCGGGAACAACGCGCCCGTGACGCCGCCGGCCGCGGGCAACAACGCGCCCGTGACGCCGCCGGGTCAGGAGAAGAAGGACGGCAACCAGTCGCGGATCGTTCCGGCGAACCCGCCGGTCGAGAACAAGGGCAACGAGAGCGCTCCGGGTAACTCGGGATCGGCCCCGGGTCAGTCCGACGACGATGAGGACGAGTCGCCGGGTAACTCGGGATCGGCACCGGGACAGTCTGGCGATGACGCCGAGGACGAGAGCGACGAATCGCCGGGTAACTCGGGATCGGCACCGGGTCAGTCCGAGGATAGCGACGACGATCAGTCCGAGGACGAGAGCGACGAGTCACCGGGTAACTCCGATTCGGCCCCCGGGCAGTCCGAGGATAGCGACGACGACCAGTCCGAGGACGAAAGCGACGAGTCGCCGGGTAACTCCGACTCGGCTCCCGGGCAGTCGGACGAGGAAGACGAACAGGACGGCGGTAACGACGACGCCGGCGACAACGACGCCGGCAGTAGCGGCAACGACGATGCCGGTGGCGGTAGCGACAACGCTGGCGGCAACAGTGGCGGCGGGAACGCTGGCGGCAACAGTGGCGGCGGGAACGCTGGCGGCAACAGTGGCGGCGGGAACGCTGGCGGCAACGGCGGCGGAAACGGCAACGGTCGCTAACTGAGACTCAGTTCTCTTTTTCGCGACGTTGCTTCTCAACGACGGCGTCGAGCGTCGCCGGCGCGCAGCCGGCGAGGGTGGCCGCTCGGTCGACGGCGACACCCCGTTCACGGACGGCGACGGCCGCGCCGGCGATAGCGGCTGGATCGGCGTCGTGGCCGGGTCGCCACGCCCGGTCGTCGAGCGTGTCGGTCGCGGCTGATCCGCTCGCGGCCCCGACACAGCCGACCGCGAGCATCGCGGCAGTGAACGGATCGGCTGTTTCGTCCGCGGCGCCGGGCATCGCGCTCTTTTCGGTGATGCGAAGCATCACGCTATCGACGACGCCCGCGAGCGCGAGTGCGGACTCGGGATCGTCGCCGACGAGGGCGCGGTCGAGTGCGGCCGCCCGGACCGCCGCGAGCGTCATGGTTCTGCGAGGGTGTGATCGACGACGGTTCCGTCGGGGCGGAGCGTCACCGTCCCGAGTTCGACCCGTTCGCCCGTCTCGGCCACGCGGTCGACGGCCCGGATCGTCCGGTCCCGATCTAGTCGCTCCCAGACGGCCTGCTCGACCAGTTGCTGGAAGGCGTCGCGGTCGCTCCAGGCGGCGTCGAGGTTGGAGGGAACGTGAACCAGAAACCGAAAGGCGTCGTCGTCGACGCCGATGCTCACGCCGAAGGTGTCCGCGGGGGAGTCGTCGGCCATGTGCCCGCTCGGTCCGCCGGCCGCATAAGCCGGTCGGTGTGAAAGAGAGTAACAGCCAGACGGCGGCGCGATAGCGGCGTTTTTGCCCGGTGACGGTGGAGGGTGACCATGAGCTATGCCATCGGACTCGTCGGCAAGCCCTCGGTGGGCAAGTCGACTTTCTTCAACGCGGCGACGATGAACGACGTGCCGGAGGGCGCGTATCCCTTCACCACTATCGACCCGAGCGTCGGCGAGGCGTACGTCCGCGTCGCGTGTGCGGCCCCGGAGTTCGACGAGACGTGCACGCCGAGCGTGGGCTACTGCGACGACGGGACGCGATTCGTTCCCGTCCAACTCGTCGACGTGGCCGGTCTCATCCCCGGCGCTCACGAGGGGAAGGGGCTGGGCAACCAGTTCCTGAGCGACCTCAACGAGGCGGACGTGCTGGTCCACGTCGTCGACTTCTCGGGGAAGACGGACCTCGAAGGCGAACCCACGGAGGGCCACGACCCTCGCGACGACATCGACTTCCTCGAGAACGAACTCGACATGTGGTATCTGGGGATTCTGGAGAAGGGGATCGAGCGCTTCGAGTCGAAGTATCACGGCGCGGACGCAAGCATCGAGGCCGATTTGGCCGAACAGATGAGCGCGTTCCGGACGAACGAGGACGAGATCAAGCAGATCATCCTTTCTGAGGGCCTCGACCTCGACCCGTCGACGTGGGACGAGGCGGATCGGGAGTCGCTGGCCCGCGAGATTCGCAAGCGCACGAAGCCGATGGTGATCGCGGCGAACAAGATCGACGACCCCGCGGCGGCCGAGAACTTCGCGGACATCGCGGCCGACCCCGCCTACGACCACCTCCCGATCGTCCCGGCGAGCGCCCACGCGGAGAAAGCGCTGAAGGCCGCCGACGAGGCAGGACGGATCGACTACACGCCCGGCGCCGACGACTTCGACCTCGTCGACGACGTGAGCGAGGAGCAGGCGGCCGGGTTAGAGCAGATTCGCTCCCTCCTCGACGAACACGGTGGGACGGGTGTCCAGTCGTCGCTGGAGGCGGCGCTGTTCGACGCACTCGACCTCATCGCAGTGTTCCCCGGGAGCGACGACGGATCGACGAGCGAGAAAGGGCGATTCCGCGACTGCTTCCTCCTGCCGGCCGGGTCGACGACCGAGGATTTCGCGAACCACATCCACACGGATCTGGGCGACGGGTTGCTCCACGGCATCGACTGCCGGTCGTCGCGACAGATCGGCGGGGGCCACGAACTCGACGACCGGGACGTGGTCGAACTGGTGACGACGAACTAGTCCAGCGCGGCATCGAGCGTCCGGAGCGCCCACCGCGCGCTCTCGCGTTTGACGGTCCAGCGGTCGCCGTCGAAGACGCGGCGTTCGGCGTGGACGAAGGAGTCACCAGTGCCCCACGGGGCGGCGTAGGCGACGCCGACGAAGACGAGGCCGACTGGCTTTTCGTCCGTACCACCGGACGGCCCGGCGATGCCGGTGGTCGAGACGCCCCATGTCGCCTCGGCGTCGTCGCGGACGCCCCGAGCCATCTCGCGGGCGACGGGGGCGGAGACGGCGCCGTGGTCGTCCAGCGACTCCCGAGTGACGCCGAGACAGTCGAGTTTGGCGTCGTTCGAGTAGGCGACGACGCTGCGGTCGAAGTAGTCGCTGGAGCCGGGCACGTCGGTCAGCAGTGAGCCGACGAGGCCGCCAGTGAGCGATTCGGCGACGGCGAGAGTCTCCTCGCGCTCCCGCAGGCGACGGCCGAGGCGTCGTTCGACGGCGTCGTCGCTGGCGGGTTGGGTCGTGTCGGTGGTCGAATCGGCGTCGGTCATGGACACCCGTTCGCCACCAGCCCCCATCAAACGGTCCCCGAAGCCGATTCCCGGTTCCGACTCTTTTATGTCGGCCGAGCGGAGTGAACTGGATATGGCAGACGAGACAATCGCATTCGTCGGACTCGGCATCATGGGCGGACCGATGGCGAAGAACCTGCTCGATGCGGGGTACACCGTGATCGGTCACAACCGCTCCCAGGAACCGGTTGATGAACACGTCGAGGCGGGCGGTGAGGCGGCCGAGACGCCGAAGGAGGCGGCCGAACGCGCCGACGTGACGATCATGTGTCTGCCGGACCACGACGTGGTGGCGGAGGTCATGCGCCGGGAGGACGGCGTCCTCGCCGGTCTGAGCGAGGGCGACGTGGTCATCGACAACTCCACCATCTCGCCGATAGTGACCGAGGACCTCGCCGAGGAGGTTCGCGAGCGCGGTGCGAACATGCTCGACGCGCCGATCAGCGGCGGTGAGGAGGGCGCGATCGAGGCGTCGCTCTCCATCATGGTCGGCGGCGACGAGGACGTCCTCGAGAAGGTCCGGCCGATCCTCGACGTGATGGGCGAGACGATCACGTACTGCGGCGACAACGGCGCGGGCCAGGTCACCAAAGCCTGTAACCAGATCGTCGTCGCGGGGACGATGCAGGCCGTCAGCGAGGCGCTGGTCTTCGCGTATCAGGCCGACGCCGATCTGGAAGCCGTCGTCGACGCGATCAGCGGCGGCGCCGCCGGTTGCTGGACGCTCGACAACCGCGCGCCCAGCATGATTCAGGGCGACTTCGAACCCGGTTTCTTCGCCGACTACCAGTACAAGGACCTCCGCATCGCCACCGATGCCGGCGAGGCCTACCAGTCGCCGATGCCCCAGACCGAACTCGTCCACGAGATGTACAAGTCGATGGTCGCGACCGGCCGCGGCAAGGACGACAACTCCGGCGTGATGCAGGTCATCGAGGATATGGCGGGGGTCGAAGCGCGAGTCGAGGACGACTGAACTCGTCGACTCCGGTTCGAAGAAGCGCGAGTCGAGGACGACTGATACTCGTCGACTCCGGTTCGAAGAAGCGCGAGTCGAGGACGACTGATACTCGTCGTCACCGCTGATTGGCGTCCGTTACGCCGCGCCGCCCCGCCTCACCAGTCCCCCTCTTTCGTGTACGGATAGCTCCACAGCGTCACCTGCAGCACCACCGACTTGAACCACGCCTGGTACATCTTGTCGATCTCTTCCTCGGTGTGGTCGCCGTTTTGCAGGAACTCCCGAACCGTGGCGGTGTGGAGGTAGATCAGCGGCGTGATGTGCCGGAGGTTGATGTGGGGCGCCGCGTTCACGTCGTCCGTCTCGTTTTTCTTCGTGCGGTGGTGTCGCCGCCCGATTTCGAACTGGTAGTCGAGCCAGTCCTCGTCGTACGGCGTGTCACAGGTGTCCCGTATCCACTGCCCGTATCGCGGCCGTGAGCGGTCGCCGTACTCCTCGATCAGTTCGCCCGTATCCACGTCCCGCCGGTAGTCGTTCATGAACTCGAAGGTGGAGAGGAAGCCGAGCCACCGGTCGAGCATGTCGTCGACCTGTGGTTCGAGCGTCTCCCCCGCCATCCGGAGATACTCGTCATCCTCGTCGGACCACATCACCGTGTCTTTCAACCGCTCGAACTCGGCCATGCTGATCGGCGCGTCTGGCACGGACTCGTCGCCGAAGTCGTAGCCCGGGATTCCGCTCATGGTGTGCCACGTGTGCTACCTATGCACATATTAGCGTACCGCCTCGTGCGGGCGTCACACACCGGTCGACGTAGCGCCGGCGTCGCTACTCCACGTCGTCGTGGTCCATCAGCCGCCGCTCCCGGTCCGCTGGCGCCGGATCGTACGTGATGATTTCGAGCAGGTTCCCCGAGGGATCGAGAAAGTAGAAGCCCTCGAACTCGCCCCAGTCGTAGGGCCCCTGTTTCGGAAACTGGCCCTCCAGGTGGGCCATTAGGGACTGATAGGTGTCGCGATCCGTCTCGAAGGCGATGTGGGCCTTGTCGAGCGGGTGATCCAGCCCTTCCTCGTCCCACTTCTCGGCGCGACCCGTCTCCATCAGCGTGACGACCGTCCCTGCGCCCGTCTCGAACATGACGTGCGCGCCTTTGAAATCCTCCGGCGGGCGGAGGAGGTCGAGGTCGAGTACGTCCCGGTAGAACTCGTACGCGGCGTCGAGGTCGTCCACGTCGATGTTGATGTGATCGACGGCGTCCATGCCACTACTGGCGAGTGCCGACCGATATAGGTTTCCCCGTCGCCGCGGGTCGACAGTCTCCAACCGGCTACAGGCGACGGAGCCAGACCACGACGCCACAGCCGATGGCCGCGACGAGTCCCAACACTGCAAACAGGATGGCGCTGGTGGCGTGCGTGAGGACGACACCGGCTACGGACGCGCCGGCCGCGCCGACGCCGAACATCGCGAGGTAGGTGAAGCCGTAGGAGCGGCCGTGCGCGTCGTCCGCGGCGTGTTCCGCGATGACGACCTGATAGATCGGTGCGGTGCCGTACACGACGAACCCGAGCGCGAGACAGACGCCGACGAGCGGGACCACCCCCAGTGTTCGCACTACTGGGAAGGCGAACGCGAGGCCGGCCAGCACGGCGAAGGCGGCGACGAACGCAGTCGTACTGGGGACGCGGTCGGTGAGTCGGCCGCCGGCGTACTGCCCGCCGATACCGACGGTCAGCAGCCCCGTGTAGACGTACTGTGCGGGGTCGACGTCGTAGCCGAACAGTTCGACGGGGACGAGCGACGGCGACTCGGCGAGCACGTCGGGGAGGAAGGTGAGCAGTCCGCGGTAGTACGTCCCGTACAGGAGGACGGCGACGAACGCGACGGTGAAGGCGGCGCCGAACAGCGCCCGCGATTCGGCGACCGTCCGCCGCAGTTCGGTGCCGAGGGTCTCTGTCGTCCCGCCGCCATCGCCATCGCTGTTGCCGCCAGCGGCGTCGAACTCGATCCGCAGTCCGACCAGCGCCGCGGCGAACGCGGGCAGGGCCAGCAGTCCGACCGCGAGTTGCCACTCGACCGTCAGCAGGAGTACCACGGTCGCCAGCGGGCCGAACGCGGTGCCGACGTTGCCGCCGGCGCCGTGGTACGCGAAGACGCTCCCCCGTGCGTCCGCGGAGCGGCTGATGAGCGAGAGTCCGGCCGGATGATAGAGGCTGGCGAACGCGCCCCACACCACCACCGCGACCCCGAGGACGAACACGCCGTCGGCGAGGCTCACGAGCGCGAATCCTCCCCCCATGCCGACGACCGAGAGGGTGATGAGTCGGCGGGAGCCGAGCCGATCCGAGAGGACACCGCTGACGGGTGCCCCGAGGCCGACGAGGGCGTAGCCCGCGCCGACGACCGTCCCGACGAGCGCCGCCGAGGCGTCGAACTCTGCCATCCAGACGCCGATGAACAGCGGGATCGACAGCTCGTAGGTGTGAAAGAGGGCGTGAGCGAGTGCGGTGAACTTCACCAACCCGCGGTCGTTCGCGTCCATGCGCCTCCGCGACTACCCGCCCCGAACGTATGTGACTACCGCCCACGGACCGGAACTATGCCGAGTGCGTCGACGACGCGCTCGACGCCTACTACGAGCGGCGAGGATGGAACGGGGACGAGACGGGACGGTACCGGTCGCGCGCTGTGACCGGCTCGTCGGTCGTGAGTAACGGTGTGGGAGTGGTATGGTTCGGGAGTATCGTAACTGTTCAGCGATTCTCGCCGGACCGGTCGTTACGACTGCTTCCAGTCCGGATCGGAACGAGGCGGCGAGAGGACGCCGATGCCGACTGCGGGCTCGTCGCCGCGGTTTTCGGCACCGTGGAGTTCGCCAGATTTGAACAGGTACGAATCGCCCGGGCGGAGCGTGATCTCCTCGTTTTCCGTGATCGCCGTGAGTGTCCCCCGAATCATGTAACCGATCTGCTCGTTGTCGTGCCGGTGGACGGGGAGCGTGGCTCCCGGTTCGACTCGCCAGTGTTTCATCGACGCGCGCTCACCAGCCGCGAGGTCGGCGAGATACACGCCGTCCGCGACCTGTTCGTCGTCTGCCCGCTCGTCGTTGATCCGCCTCATTCGATCTGTCCCCACGCAGTCGATACTGTGGGCTATTAATAAAGGTTTCTGAGGAACTTTTATACTCATATGGTCGTATCCACGTCGTATGTCCGCAACTGAGACGATCAGGGTGTTCCACCTACCCTTCTCGTTCATGCTGCCCCAGCGCGTCGCCGCGGAGCGTGGCTACTTCGCCGACGAAGGGCTCGACGTCGAGTTGATCGAGCGGGACCGGACCTGCGTGACGAACAAGTACATTCCGGCGGAGGAGACGCTGACCGGCGACAACGACGTGGACCTCTACCCCATCTGCAAGTGGGAGAGTCTGAAGCGGACGTGGGAGTTCGACGACGGCCGCATCGTCGCCAAGGGCACCTTCGCGGACCAGCCGTACGCGGTGTTCGTCCGCCCCGACTCGGATATCGAGGAGCCGTCCGATCTGGCGAACGTTCCCGTCGGCGTCAACCGACGGACGGGACAGGAGTACACGGCCATCCGAGCGCTCGAAGAGCACATGGACGAAGACGAGGTGGTCATCGAGGGTCACGGGATGCCAACCGACCGCCTCCGCGCGCTCCGGGACGGCGACGTCGAGGCTGTCACGCTCCTCGACCCGCACATCACCCTCGCCGAACACCTCGGCTTCGAGAAAGTGCTGGAATTCGAGAATCACATGGGCGTCGTCGGCGCGGAGGCGCTGGAGGGCGAGACGCTCGACGCGTTCATGCGCGCGTACCGCCGTGCCGTCGAGGAAATCAACGCCGATCCCGACGCCTACCGCGACCAGTACCTCGACATGCTCTGGAAGGACGAGGCCGTCGCGCCGGATCTCTTCGAGGACGTGGACGCCGACGCCGTCCGCGCCGCTATCGACGTGCCCGAGTACGAGGTGCCGGAACTCGCGGACCGCGACGACCTCGACTACCACCTCGACTGGATGAAACGGCGGCAGTTGATCGACGGCGACGCCGACATCGACGCCATCGTCTCGCCGTTGCGGTGAATGAACCGAGACCACGTCGACGCTCAGCAGGCCGCTTTCGACGCACACCACGACGACCCCGGCGACCTGCCGGTGATGCGTGCCCGCTTCGAGTACAACGGGAGCCCGCGCTTCCTGCTCTACGCGATCAAGCGGTTGGATCTCGACCACCGCCACGGCTTCCACCTCGACGTCCAACTGGTCACCGACGAACTCGAGAGCGGCATGGAGACCATTCGCCACCGCCTCGACGAGGGCGACACCGACCTCGTCGACACCGACTACATCTCCGTCGCCCGGGAACGCGCGGCGGGCGCGAACATCGTCGCGTTCCACCCCTACGGGCGGACCGTGGGCGGCCTCGTCGCACCCGAGGACACGGCCATCGAGGGACTGGCTGATCTCTCGGGCCACCGCCTCGGCGTGACCCGTCGGCTCGACAAGAACTGGATTTTGACGCGGGCGGCTTGCCGGAAGTTCCACGACTTCGACCCCGCGGAGACGGCGACGCTCGTCGAGGCCGACTCCCGCGACGACCTCACGCGGCTGATCCGGGGAGGCGAGGTCGACGCCGGCTTCCAGTTCTGGCCGCTCGTGCCCGAACTCACCGAGACCGGCCGGTTCGTCGAAGTACTCCCGGTGTCGGATCTGGTCCAGCGACTCGCCGGCACCGACGACAAACTCCCCATCGCGACGTTCGTCACTGGCGACTCCTACCTCGACGCTCACCCCGAGGCGGTGCGGGGCTTCGCCGCCGCCGCGCAGGATGCAGTCGACCACCTCCTGACGAGAGACGACATCTGGGACGACATCAGCCGCCGACTACTGCCGGACGCCACCGTCGCGAGCGCCGTCACCACGGGCTGGCGGGAGATGGTCGTCACCGAGTGGGGCGCGGAGACGATCGCCGGAATGCGCCGACTGTTCGATCACCTGCACGCCGTCGCCGGCGCCGACGCCCTCGGCGTCGAGACGATACCCGACGGAACGTTTTGGCTCGACCCGTGAGCGTGGCCCCGTCGTCCGCGAATCGGACTTATGAACCTTCCCAAGGAAATTTTATCACGGTACAGTCGTACCCTGCGGGTATGCCGACCGACGAGACCATCGTGGCGCGCTGTCGGGCGACCCCCGAGAGCGACGCCGGACGTGACGGCTCCGAGTCGACGCGACGGACGACTGTGTGCGTTTGCGGGGACCGATGAACCGGGATCACGTCGACGTTCAACAGGCCGCCCTCGACGAGTACCACGACGATCCGGGCGACCTGCCGGTGATGCGTGCCCGCTTCGAGCACAACGGGAGTCCGCGCTACCTGCTCTACACGATCAAGCGGTTCGGCTTCGACCGCGACCACGGGTTCCACCTCGACGTGCAACTCGTCTCCGACGCACTGGAGGACGGCATCGAGACGGTCGAGGCCCAGTTGCAGGAGGGTCACGCCGACCTGATCGACATCGACTACATCTCCATCGCCCGGGAACGCGCCGAGGGCGCCGACATCGTCGCCTTCCACCCGTACGGGCGGACCGTGGGCGGCCTCGTCGCGCCCGAGGATTCGGATATCGACGGGCTGGAGGATCTGTCGGGCAAGCGTATCGGCGTCGTCCGCCGTCTGGACAAGAACTGGATTCTGACGCGGGCGGCCTGCCGAGAGTACCACGACTTCGATCCCGACGAGACGGCGACGCCCGTCGAAGCGGGCTCGAAGGTGGAACTCACGCGGATGATCCGCGAGGGAGAGGTCGATGCGGGCTTCCAGTTCTGGCAGATCATCCCCGAAATCACCGAGACGGGCCCCTACGAGAACGTCCTGCCCGTCTCCGAACTGGTCCAGCGACTCTCCGAGACGGACAACAAACTCCCCATCGCGGCCTTCCTCACCAGCGGCGACTATCTCGACGACCAGACCGAGACCGTCCGGGCGTTCGCGGACGCCTACCGCGACGCCGTCGACAAACTCGTCGAGGACGACGAAATCTGGGAGGAAATCAGCGAGAAACTGATGACGTACGACGACCCCAACGTGATGCGCGCCGTCCGTGACGGCTGGCGCGACATGGTCGTCCGCGACTGGGACGAGGAGAGCGTCGACGGGATGTACCGACTGTTCGACCACCTGAAATCCGTCGCTGGCGCCGAGGCACTCGGCGTCGAAGAGATTCCTGAAGGCACCTTCAACACCGATCCATGACCGACACTGTCACTTTCCAGCTGAACTGGGAACCGAACGGCTTCCAAGCACCGTACTTCCTCGCGCGAGAGGAGGGTTTCTACGCCGACGAGGGCCTCGAAGTCGAATTCGTCGAGGGGCACGGCTCGCCCTTCGCCGCCGAACAGACCGCGAAAGGGAGAAGCGACCTCGGCCTCGCCGGCGGTAGTGCCGTCCTCTCGGTGCGGAGTCAGGGACTCGAACCGCTGGCCGTCGCCGCGGTCAGCCAGAAGACGCCGGCGACCATCTACACCCTCCGCGACGTGTTCGGCGAGGCGTTCACCGAGCCCGAACAGCTTCGGGGTCGGACGGTCGCCCCCTCGGCCACCAAGACCCGCATCCTCACCCTCCAGCTACTGGAGGACCGGGGCATCCGCGACAAGGTGGAGGTCCGGGACGTGCAGAAGCACACGCACCACCGCGTCGAGCATCTGGTGCTCGACGGCGACGTCGACGCCGCGGTGGGCGTCGTCACCAACGGCAAGGAACTCGAACGCGAGTACGACCGTACGGCCGACGAACTCCTGATCGGCGACTACCTCGACGTGTACGGGATGGCCGTCGTCACCAACCCGGACTTCGCCGAGTCGAACCCCGAGACGGTCCGCTCGTTCCTGCGGGCGACGGCTCGCGGGTGGGAGCTCGCGACCAACGACCCCGACCGCGCCGTCGACGCGCTCATCGCTCGCAACGCCCAGCTCGAACACAACCGCGAGGTCGAACACATGAAGTTCCTCGCCTCCGCCGAGGATCTCCAGTTCACGGAGTTCGTCCGCGAAGCTGGCTGGGGCCACCACGACGGGCAGCGCTGGGAGAATCTGGCCGAGATGCTCGCCGAGACGGATCTGCTCGAGTCGCCGGTCGACCCCGACGCGGCGTGGACGAACGAGTACGTCGACGACTCCGATCCGGTGATCGCGAACTACGCCGAGCGGATCGGTCGTTAATCGGCGCCGACTCGCCACAGCGCCCGGTACACCGTCCAGCAGTCGTGGCCGGTTCGCTCCGCGACAGACCGGACGGCCCGGATGTACTGCCGATACGCGGCCGGTGTCACCGTCTCCGGATACGGCTCGTCCAGTTCGTCCGCCGCGGCCAGCGCCGCCCACTCCCGCTCACCGACGGCGACGTACTCCTCGGGGTGGCTGTAGGCCAGAAACGCCGAGGCGACGGGCACGTCGACGCCGGTCAGCGTCGTCAACGCCCCGAGTTGTTCGTCGAGTGTGTCGGCCGTCGCGGCCCCCTGGATGGCGTCGACCATCTCCTCGTAGTCGTTGTCGAGGAAGCGCTCCTCGGCCTCACGCCGTTCCCTGTCCGAGACGGTTCCTCGTCGGAAGTACCACTGGACCACCCACTCGGCGTCGCGGCGGCCGAAGTCACCGGCCGCGAACGCGCGCGGGAGCGTCTCGGTGTGCTCTCGCTCTACTAAATCGAACGGTTCGCGCGCTTCGTATTCGTCCGAGAGCACGTCGATCCGCTCGCGAGTGAGGTCGGTTGTGGTTTCGTTTCCCCCGTCACCCAAAGCTTCGTAACCGGTCATATCTACTCATCCACCCGCCGATGGGTGAACGTTTCCCTACGGCGTCATTTGCCTGAATCGGCACTTTAAGCCCCCGATGGCGGCGTTTCGCACGGTACTGGATGACAACATTGATGGTTCACCATCTTGATTTTTACATACAATGTCATCCGAATCCAGCGACGAATCAGGCGGGCCGAAAAAGACGATCTGTCCGTACTGTGGGGTCGGGTGCGGCATCCAAATTACACAGGACGAGGACGGTGAAGTCAACTTCCGGCCGTGGGGCGACGCGCCGGTCAACGAAGGGAGCATCTGTATCAAGGGCGGGGCGGCGACGCAGTCGGTAAACCACGAGGACCGGTTGACGGACCCGCTGATCCGTGACGACGACGGCGAACTTCGCGAGGCCACCTGGGACGAAGCCTACGACCTGATCGTCGACAACATGGAGCGCATCCGCGACGAGTTCAGTGCGCAGGCGATGGGCTTCTACGGCTGTTCGAAGGCCATGAACGAGGAGAACTACCTCATCCAGAAACTCGCCCGTCGCTACGGTACCAACAGCGTCGACACCTGTACGCGGATGTGCCACTCGTCGACGGTGTACGCCCTCAAGAACAGCCTCGGCGAGGGCGCGATGACCAACAGCATGGAGGATCTGGAGGAGGCGGCGGACGTGTTCTGGATTCAGGGTGCCAACCCGGGCGAACAGCACCCCATCGCCAACAGCCAGTACTTCCGGCAGGCAGTCCTCGAGGGAGCGACCGTCATTCAGGTCGATCCCCACGCCAACAAGACGACGCGGTCGTTCGAAATCACGGAAACCGACCGCCACATGCATCTCCAGCTGGAGCCGGGGACGGACATTCCGCTGCTCAACATCGTCCTCAAGACCATCCTCGAGAACGACTGGGTCGACGAGGAGTTCATCGCGGAGCGCACGGAAGGCTTCGAACACCTGAAAGAGACGCTGGAGGACTTCGACAAGGAAGAAGCCGCCGAGGAGTGCGGCGTCCCTCTCGAAGACATCGAACTCGCCGCCGAGAAGTACGCGAAGGCGAACAACGCCGCCATCTTCACCGGCATGGGGATGAGCCAGCACACCTGCGGCGTCGACAACGTCCAGAACGAGATCAACCTCGCGCTCATCACCGGCAACCTCGGCCGCCCGGGCACGGGTGTCAACCCGCTCCGCGGCCAGAACAACGTGCAGGGTGCGTCCGACGTGGGCGCGATGCCGAACGTCCTCCCCGGCTACCGCGACGTGTCCGATCCCGAGGTTCGCGCCGACGTCGAGGAGGTCTGGGACTTCGAGATTCCGTCGGAACCCGGCCTCACCAACGTCGAGATGTCCCACGAAATCGGGAACACGATCTACGGCCTCTACATCATGGGCGAGAACCCCGTGATGAGCGAACCCGACACCAACCAGGTCGAGAAGCGGCTCGAAGAACTCGACTTCATGGTGGTTCAGGACATCTACAAGACCGAAACCGCCGAGTACGCCGACGTGATTCTGCCCGCCACCTCGTGGGCGGAACGCGACGGCACCGTCGTCAACACGGACCGCCGTACCCAGCGGATGCGCGGCGTCGACAAGGTTCACCCGAACACGAAAGACGACCTCGAAATCCTGTGTGACGTGGGCAACCGCCTGTTCGGCGACGGGAGCTTCGACTTCGAGGGTCCCGAGGACGTGTTCGAGGAACTCCGGCAGGTCGCGCCCATCTTCCACGGCATGACCTACGACGTCCTCGGCGAGGAGGGTGTCCACTGGCCCTGCTACGAACCCGGCGACGAGGGCGACCCGTACCTCTACGAGGACGGCTTCACTACCGAGAGCGGCCTCGGACAGATCGAGGGCGTGCGTCACCAGCCACCCAAGGAGACGCCGGACGACGAGTACCCGCTCATCCTCACCACGGGTCGGATCATCGAACACTACAACACGGGGACGATGAGCCGTCGGTCCGCGACGCTCAACCGCGTCGAACCCGAGAACTTCGTCGACGTTCACCCGAACGACGCCGAGAACTACGGCATCGAGGACGGTGACTACGTGACACTCAAATCCCGGCGCGGCGAGATCGAAGTCGAGGCTCGCGTCACCGAGGACATCAAGGAAGGCACCGTGTGGACGACCCCGCACTTCGCCGACGCCGCGGGCAACCGCCTGACCAACGACGTGCTCGACGAGCGCGCGAAGATTCCCGAGTACAAGGCCGCCGCCGCAGAAATCGAGGTCTCGGTCGAACCCGACGCCCCGGCCGACGACTAGCGCGGCCGCCGCGTTATCGCTCGTCCAGATCCTCGATCAGGCGAACGTCACAGTTCTCGCACGTCGCCATCAACACCCGTTCGGATTCGGTACAACAGGTTTCGATGGTTTCGGTCTCCTCGTTGTCGAGGGGACCGTCACAGAGCGGGCAGTAATCGAGATGTTTTCGCAGGTCACGCAGCGTCGCTACCCGTTCGTCCGGATCGAGCGACGCCCACGCCTCACCGCCACGCGCTTCGAGGACCGCTGCGGCCGCGGCGTCGGCCAGAAGCGCCGATTCCGAGAGCCACTGTCTGAGGCCCTGGTCGACGACGTAGGCCGCCTCGCCGACGTTCGACGCCTCCTCGACGCCGAGCAGCGTCGCCACGTCTTCCTCCGAGACGCCTTCGGCGCGCATGGACTCGATCCGATCGTCCCACGCCGAGGCGAACGACCCGATCAGCCGCTCGCCTTCGGGCGTTGCCCGGACGGCCACGCCCTCGATCGGCGTGAGCGTGTCCCGCAGTTCGAGTTCCTTCCCGAACAGTTCGAGGAGCCACGGCGGGAAATAGTGCATCGTGAGCGTCGGCGTTCCGGGCACGAGGTAGCCTCGGAAGTAGATCGACCCCAGTCCGCCGGTGAGGACGAGGAAGCCGCCGAGCGGGCCGAGTAGGACCGTGGCGGCAGCAGCGGCGACGAGTGCGAGACAGACGTTCACGACGGTACACGGGAGACACCGATTCTCCCCCGTATACTCCGGACGGCGCAGGTGGTCACCGACTGATTCGAGACGCATCGCTCCTCGGTTAGGCGCACACCTCGAAAAAAGCTGTGTGCCGCTGGAGCCGACGTTACTCGTCGCTCTTCTTCCGCAGCGCGCCGTAGGCTGCCGCACCGATGGCGGTCACGGCCGCACCGACGCCGAAGCCGGGGCCGCCGCCGTTGGTCTCGCCGCCGCCGTCGCCGTCACCGCCGTCGCCGCCGTCACCGCCGTCGCCGTCGCCGTCCATCGGCGTATCCGTCGCCGTCGGCTCGGGGGTGTCCGTCGGCGTCGCCGTCGCGCCGCCACTAACCGAGAACTCGCCGCCTTCGTCCATGTGTTCTTCACAGAAGTACTCGGAGAGGCCGGAGTTGGCCGTGAAGCGTACCGTCCGAGTCTGTCCCGTCTCGAAGACGTACTCGCCACGTCGGACGACTCCGTCGTCGGTCGTGATGACGAGGTTGTGCCGCGCCGGCAGTCCCTCGCTCTCGGGGTTGTAGCTGTTCGTCCACTGGATCGCATACCGGGTCCCAGCTTCGACTTCCAGTGTCGGGTTCGTCGTACCGGCGATACTGGAGGGTGCCCGGCCGAGGAAGCCTTGCTGTGTCAGTTCGAGTTCGAACGTCGTGTCTACCTGTGCAGTTGCCGATCCCGCGGCGCCAGCAAGTCCGGTCGTCGCTGCCGCAGCACCGATCAGGAATTTTCTTCGCGTCGCCATACCCGTTCCGTGTATCCCGCATTAAATAAAATTAGGGGATACTCCCCCTGAGAACGACTATCACAGCACCGTGACGCGTCGCTATCGGGTCGCGAAAAAATGGAGAAATCGGTCGTCGGATTACTCGCTGAGGCCGAAGACGGCGACGGTGGAGCCACGGCGACCGCCGTGGAGCCAACCGGAGCCACCGACCTGCACGGCGACGTACTGCTTGCCCTCGCCGGGGTCGTACCAGCTGGAGAGCGACGAGCAGATCGGCGCACCGAGCTGGAACTGCCAGAGACGGTCACCCGTTTCGCCGTCGTAGGCGACGAGGTGGCCGGTCTGGAGGCCAGCGAAGGTGATGCCGGTCGCAGTCGTGATGGAGCCGCCCCAGAGGTAGTCGCTGGTGGCGTCCGAGGAGATCCAGTCGCGCCAGACCCGTTCTCCGGTGACCGGGTCGACGGCGACGATGGCGCTGAGGTTGCCGTTCCAGCCCTGCGGCTCGGTGACGTCCGGCCAGTCGTTCAGGCCGCCGCCCCAGTAGGTCTGGCCGGCTTCGTACTGCGCCTCTTCCCAGAAGATCTCGTGAGGCGCGTTGTTCTGGTTCATGTACATGAGCCCCGTCTCGGGGTTGTAGGACGGGGGCTGCCAGTCGTTGCCACCGTGCGCACCGGGGACGAAGGCGACCCGACGGTCCTCGTCGACGTGCGGGACCATCTTCCACATGTTGATGTGCTGGGTCGTCTCCTGGGAGCGCTCGAGGAGCCGGCCGTTGCCGGCGTCCATCGTGTAGACCCAGGCCGTCTTGCCGGGACTGAGGACGACGTCGCGCGTGCCGTCGCCCATGTCCATGTCGTTGACACGGATCTTGGGCGCCGAGGAGTCGTAGTCCCACACGTCGTGGGGCGACTCGCCGTAGTGCCACTGGACGGAGCCATCGTCGGCGCTGAGGGTCAGCGTCCCGATGGTGTAGCGGTTCGGACCCGGACGGACCGTGCCGTCGAAGTCCGGACCGGGGTTACCGACCGGCGCGTGGATCATGCCGCTGTCGGGGTCGAGCGTCGGCGTCATCCACACGGTACCGGCACCGTGTTCGTGGGAATCGCCGGCCCACTCCTCCGGGGGCGTCGTGTTCGTCTTCCAGATCTCGTTCCCGTTGTCCGGGTTGAGGGCGGTGACGAACCCGCTGACACCGTACTCGCCACCGGCGGAGCCGGTGATGACCTTGCCCTCGTGGACGATGGGGGCCCAGGTCGCGGAGTAACCGATCTCGTGGTCACCGGTCGAGGTGTACCATTCCTCTTCGCCGGTGTAGCGGTTGAGCGCCACGACACCGGAGTCGAGGGTGGTCATGTAGACCTTGTTGCCGTGGACAGCGAAGCCACGGTTGTTCGCGTCACAGCAGAGAAGCAGGCCCTGCGGGTTCGCGTACGTGTAACTCCAGAGGGTCTCACCGGTGCGGGCGTTGATCGCCTTCGCGTGGTTCGGCCCGTTCGTCTGGTACATGACCGGCGGGTCGCCGGGCACGACGATCGGGACACCCTCCATACTGGAGGCGACGCCGCTCTGCACCAGATACTCGAGTTCGAGGTCGCCGACGTTGTCCTTCGTGATGACGTCGGCCGAGGTATGGCGCTGCTGCTGATAGCCGCCACCGTACATCAGCCAGGACGTGGGGTCCTCCTTCGCGGAGGCCTCACGCATCTCCTGGGTGACGTTCTTCTGGGGGATCTGGTCAATATCGAACTGAGCGGTGATGGACTCGTCGGGTACGTTCGTCAGCGTGTACCCGTCTTCCACCTCCACCATCTCGATGTTCGCTGCTGCTTCTGCTGCCGGGTCCTTGTCGAAAGCCTGGTGGATAGTCGCCATGAATTACGCACCTCCCGTGCGCGGGGCGCGCATTTCGTCCGTGATGCGCATCACGTCGTTCGTCAGGTCTTCCTGTCCGACGATCATCATCGCGGCGCCGGCGGACAGCGCAGCCGTGAGCTGCGCGTCGCTGAGTTCCTGCGAACCCGCGAGGTCTTCGGCCGCGTTCGCGAGCAGGTGCAGGCCGGCGTACATCTGCTTGAGGTCGCCGTAGTTGTTGTCGAGGATCGTGTCCGTCAGGAGCACCTCGTTCTGCCAGAGGTACGTGTCGAGGTAGTCCGTCCACAGCAGAACACCGGCCGACGCTCGCTGGTGGAGCGGGGCGATGTTCGCGGGGTCGAACCCTTCGACGCCGGCCGGGATGTTCTTCGTCGGCACCCACATGGCCAGGCGTTCCTTGTTGTTGACGACGTTGACGACCGTCGACGTCAGCTCTTCTTCACTGTAGCCGAGTTCGGCGAGCGCGGACGCGAGCGCCGCCGTGTTGATGAACTCGCGCGCCGTCGCCCCGATGTGCTCGGGCGTGAACTCCGGCAGGTGCTCCTCGACGCTCTCGAAGAAGCCGACTTCGACGAGATGCTCGTGGATCGCCCAGCCGGGCTCGGCGAGCGTCTGATACTCTGTACTGTCTTCGGCCGGAACGCCCATCGCCCGCAGTTCGGGGAGGCGTTCGATCTGACCTTCGAGGGAGGCGAGCTCGCTACCGAGCAGACCCGCGTCGAGCGTGCCGACGAGGTCGCTGCGAATCGCTTCGCCCATGGCGGCGAGTTCCCCCGCCGCTTCCCCTTCTACTTCGCCCCTGAGATCGCTCAGGGTGAACTCGCTGCCTGCTGCCACTGCGCCGGTCAACCCGACGACCTTGAGGAACTGCCGTCGATCCTCTTGGTCGATCTGGGGCATTCCGTTTACATATTGCGACATGCCATACCACTCCGTACGTAGCGTAGGAATTGTCTATATTTAACTTTGTGATATATTTCACAATTGAACACGTTAATTAAATTTGAGTGTATAAGGTTCTATAGGGTTAAACGTCGTAGGCACGAGAATGGGGGCGTCTAACCGCCGTTGTCGAATTTGTTCGGGTTATCGGACGGTCAGATGACCGATCATGCCCGACGCTGCGTGGGGGACACAGACGTAGGTGTACTCGCCGGTCGTCTCGAACGTGTGTCGGTACGTCGATCCGGCCTTGTTGAGCGAGATGTGGTTGATGTCGTCGCCGGAGATGTCGTAGCTCGCGAACGGTTCGGCACCCTCGGGGAGAGAGACTTTGGGATGGGCGTCGGGGTGACCGGAGACGTTGTGACCGCCGGAGTCGAAGACGAACTCAACCGTGTCGCCCTGCGAAATTGCCGTGGTCTCCGGATCGAATTCGAGGCTGCCGCCCGGGCCGACCGTAATCGTCGCGTCGGCCTCTTCGGTCGGCGTCGACGTGGGAGTTGCCGTCGCTGTCGCCGTCGGTTCGGGCGTATCCGTGGCGGTCGCCGTCGCTGTAGCCTCGCCACCGTCTTCGCCACCGTTGCCGCCACCGTTACCACCGGAACAGCCCGCGAGTCCAGCGAGAACGGCACCGCTGAACGTGGCTGCGAATTTTCGCCGCGACAGGAACTTCTTCGGCTGCTTTGAGACCATCGGCACGAACTTTGGTTTCCAACTCTTAAAGCTGATGAATTTGCGTCAGGCACTCCCACACACGGCCGAACGTATACGATATTCAACGTATCAGCCAGCGGCCGCACGCAGTTTATATATCCCGAGGGGCCAAGGTAGGGACGTGCGAGTTCGAGAGTTCCCCATCCTCGGTGACGAGGACGAACGGACGGTCGAGGCGTTCGCCACGGGTCTCGACCGCGAGGCTGCGCGCGTCCTCGCCTATCTGGTCGGCCGCGAGGAGTCCGACCGCTTTTCCGGCGAGGCGGCGTCGCGTCTCGCCGTTCGCGTCGGCGTCGACCTCGGCCGTGGCCGCGTCTCGGACGTGCTGGGAACGCTCACGGATCTGGGGCTCGTCGTCGAGACGACCGTCGACAGCGAGGCGCCCGGCCGCCCGCCGAAAGGCTGGCGCGCCGCCGCCGGCCACGACCGTACCGTTTCTCGCGTGCGCGCTCGACACTCCGAAGCGTTGCTCGATCAGGCGGCCACGGTTGCCTCGACGCTCGGCGACGACATCGCCGTCGACACAACCGGCCCCACCCCACCCGACCGCGACGCCGGCGCCGTCGACGTCGGCCTGAACTGGGAGCCCAACGGGCTCCACGCGCCCCTTTTCGCCGGCACCTACGCCGACCACGGCGTCGACGTGACGCTCACGGGCTGTCGCGGCTCCCGGGCCGCCCTCTCCGCCGTCGCCGACGGCGACGTGGACGTGGGGCTCACCGGCGCCGCCACGCTTCTTCGCGCACACGCGGGTGGCGAGGATGTCGTCCCCCTCGCGCTCTACTACCAGCGCGCGATGGTCGTCCTCTACACGACCCGGTCGGCCTTCGGCGGCCCGCTCCGCAGCGTCGAAGACGTGCGCGGCAGGCGCGTGGCGATGCCCGCCGGCTCCGAGACGGGCGCCCTCGGCCGGCTCTTTCTCGCCCAAGCCGGCGTCGTCGACGACGTGACCGTCGTCCGTGCCGACGGCGAGGAACGCGAGGCGTTGCTCGACGGCGACGCGGACGTGGCGACCGGC
This sequence comes from Haloplanus aerogenes, assembly GCF_003856835.1. Classification (NCBI taxonomy): domain Archaea; kingdom Methanobacteriati; phylum Methanobacteriota; class Halobacteria; order Halobacteriales; family Haloferacaceae; genus Haloplanus; species Haloplanus aerogenes. The sequence goes on along the minus strand of NZ_CP034145.1, from coordinate 3,082,078 downwards.
GTCTTCACCGACCCCCTCGAACTGGAGGCCGCGGGCTACGACGTGGACTCGGTGCTGCTCGCCGACCACTTCCCCGTCCCCGGCCCCGCCTTCGTCGTCCGCCGCGAGACGCTCCGGGAGCGTCCCGACGCGCTCCGGGGTTTCCTCGAAGGCGCGATGGCCGGCTGGGCCGACGCCCGAAACGACCCCGAAGCGGCGGCGACGACCGTCGCCGGCCACAGCGACGAGCCCGTCGCCGACGAGCGCCGCAAGCTGGAGGGCGCGTTCGACCGCTTCGCTGGCGGCGACGCCGTCGAGAAGAACGGTTGGGGGTGGCACTCAGCCGAGACGTGGGAGCGGCTCCGCGTCGCACTCGAACAGGCCGCGGCCATCGACCAGCGATGATTCGGGTCGAGAACCTCTCCGTCAGTTACGGCGACCTCCGGGCGCTCGACGACGTGTCGCTCGACATCGCGGACGGCGAGTTCGTCACCATCGTCGGTCCGTCCGGGTGTGGCAAGACCACGCTCTTGCGAACCATCGGCGGCCTAGAGTCACCGACGACCGGCCGGGTCAGCATCGACGGCGACCCGCCCGAAGTCGCGCAGGCCGACGCCCGCCTCGGGTTCGTCTTCCAGGATCACACTCTCCTCCCGTGGAAGTCGGCGCTGGAGAACGTCACCTTCCTCCGGCGGATGGCGGGCAAGGATTCCGATCCCGCCGGCGCGCGCGAGTTGCTGGCGACGACCGGCCTCGACGGGTTCGAGGACGCCCGTCCCGCCGAACTCTCCGGCGGCATGAAACAGCGGGTCGCCATCGCCCGCGCCATCCACCTCGGCGCCGACGTGTTGCTCATGGACGAACCCTTCGGGGAACTCGACGAGATCACCCGCGACGAGATGAGCGTCGAGATCCTCCGCCTGTGGCGTGAGAACCGCAAGACTGTCGTCTTCGTCACCCACAGCGTTCCCGAGGCCGTCTTCCTCGGCGACCGCTGTCTCGTCGTCGCCGGTGCCCCGGCCGACGGCCACGCCGCGACGGGCAACGGCGACCCCGGCCGCATCGTCGCGGAGTTCGACATCGACCTCCCGCGCCCGCGAGACGAGTCGGTGTTCGGGTCGGAGGCGTTCGGCCGGCAGGTCGCACAGGTGCGCGGCGCGCTCCACGACGACGCATGATCGAGCGCGTCGCCCCCGTTCGTCGACCGTTCGCCGGACCGTCATGGCGAACGCCCGGCATCGGCTCACGACTATGAGCGTCGCGGAGCGGGTGCCGTTTCCCGGAATCGTTCTCCCGCTGTCGGCGCTGATCGGCGCCGTCGCCGTCTGGTGGGCGCTCACCGTCGCCCTCGCCATTCCACCCTTTCTCCTCCCGTCGCCTGCCGCCGTGGCCGCCCGCCTCGTCGGCAACCCCGACCTCTACCTGACGAACGCCGTCGAGACACTCCGCAAGATCCTCGTCGGCGGCGCCGCCGGCATCGCCGTCGGCTTCTCGCTCGCGCTCCTCGTCTGGGCGGTGCCCCTGCTCAAACGCGCCATCTACCCCTACCTCGTCGCCGCGCGCGTCCTCCCGAAAATCGCCGTCGCGCCCATCTTCCTCATCTACTTCGGCGTCGGCTTCGAGACGGCCATCCTCTTCGTCGCGCTCATCGTCTTCTTCCCCGTCGTCGTCGGGACGGCGGCGGGGCTGGATCGCACGCCCGAGTCCCACCTCGACTTGCTCCGGTCGGTCGACGCCGGCGCCGTCCAGACGTTCCTCCACGTCCGCCTCCCCCACGCCCTCCCCGACGTGTTCGCGGGCGTGAAACAGTCGGTCACGCTGGCCGTCGTCGGCGCCGTCGTCGCCGAGTGGATCCTCTCGAACGACGGCCTCGGCTCGCTGATCCTCGTCGCCTCCGAGAACGTCCAGGTGGACGTGATGCTCGCCGCGCTGACTGTCCTGCTCTGTGTGGGCCTCTGTCTCTACGGCGGCGTGGCGCTGTGTTACCGTGCCGTCGCGTGGGACTAGCGGAGTTACCCCCAGTCCAGCCGACGCTCCACGGCCGCAGGAATCAGGTAGAAACAGAGACCGAGCGCCGTGAGGACGACCAGTGCCGCGAAGGTCGTACTGGTCCGGAGATACTCCGCGGCGTGGAACAACTGGTAGCCCAGCCCCGACTGGAGGGTGAGAAATTCCGCGACGACGGTGCCGACGACGGCGAGCGCCGCCCCGAGTTTCACGCCCGCGAAGACGCTCGGCGCGGCGGCCGGGATGCGAATTCGGAGGAAGACCCGCGCCGACGGTGCCCGCACCGACCGCGCGAGGTCGGTGTACTCCTCCGGCACCGCCCGGAGGCCGTCGACCGACGCGATGGCGACGGGGAAGACGGTCATCGTCGCCACGAGCGTCGCCCGCGCGAGGACGCCGTCACCGATCCAGAGGAAGACGAGCGGTGCGATGGCGATCAGCGGCGCGATGCGGAGGGCGATCAGGTAGGGGTGGAAGATGGCCGAGGCGGTCCGTGACCCCACCATCGCGAAGGCGAGGGTGAGGCCGACGACGACGCCGCCCAGTAGCCCGACCGTTGCCGTCAGTGCGGTCGTCGCTGCGGCGGCGAGGAGGGTGTCCTGCGCCGCCAGCCCCGCCGTCACCACGTCGCCGGGTGCGGGCAGGATGACCTCGGGAACGCCCGTCGCCGTCACGAACCACTGCCAGCCGGTGACGACGAGGGCGGCGACGACGACCGGCGGCCAGACGTGGCCGACGACTGCCCGGACGGCCCGGCCGCTTACGGCGGGCGTTTCGACCGTCGTCAGTCGTCGGTCACTCGTTGCCATCAGACGATGTCGGTGTAGGAGCCCACGAAGCGGTAGTCGGTGTCCAGATACTCGTTGGTCCAGACCGAGGCGGGGTCGACCTCGCCGCCGAGGGCGTCGGCGCCCGCGAGGGCGTCGTGGACGACCTGCCACGGTTCACTTCGACTCCACCCCCAGCCGTGTTCGGCCACCGCGTCGCCGGTCATGAACTCCGCGGCCATCGTCTCCCACTTCCGACGCTGCTGGTCGCGTGACTCCTCGAGGACGCCGTTGGCGTCGATCAGGAGGTCCGTCGCCTCGCCGGGGCGTTGCTGGGCCCACGCCGCCCCGCGGGCGGTCGCCCGGAGGAACGCGCGCACGGCCGGCGAGTTGTTCCCGGCCCACTCCCGGTTCACGGCGATCACGTGTCCGTAGGAGGGGATGGTGTTCCCCACCGGAATGCTGTCGACGGTGTAGTCCTGCGCCTCGGCGCTGATGGCGTCGCCGAAGACGCCGCCAGCGGCGTCGATTTCGCCCGAGAGGAGCTGCTGGACCGTGTCGTAGCCGGTGTCGACCATCTCCACGTCCTCGCGGACGCCCGCCTCCTCCAGCAGGAGCGTCGTGAGCATCCGGACCATTCCCGGGCCGGTGCCGACCGTCTTGCCCGCAAGCTGGTCGACGCTCGTCAGTTCGCCCCCGAAGGTGTCGCGGGTGGAGAACACCACGGCCGGGCTCTTCTGCATCACGACGCCCACCGACTGCGGCGAGAGGTCGCGGCTGTTGACGTTCAACACCTGATCACTGCTGGTGACCGCGAAGTCGACGTTGCCGAGGCCGGCCTGCTTGGCCGAGAACGTCGACCCCTCGCCCGTCTGAATCTCGCCGAGCGTCAGTCCCTCCTCCTCGTAGAACCCGTTCGCCTTCGCGGCGAAGTAGGGGACGTGGAGGCCGCTCGGCTTCCAGTTGAGGAGCAGGGACGACTCGCCCGGAATCGGCGTCCCCGTCGTCGTGCCGGTGGGCGACGCAGTGTCGCCGTCGCCTCCCGCTCCGCCGCCCGTCCCGCCGAGACAGCCGGCCAGTCCAGCTACCCCCATGCCCGTGGCCGCGAGAAACGCCCGTCTCGTCGCTGTCCGTTCCATGCGCGGCTATCAGGACACGGTTAGTATAAAAATTCCGGTGAAATGTTTATATACTTAACTCACGCCCAGTTCGTCCTCCGGCGGCGACCACTCGAACTCCAGTTCCAGTTCTAGCTGGCGGTGCGTCTCGCCGACGAACTCCACTTCGACCTCGATGGGTTCGTCGAACTCGAAGGGGATCTTCCACTCGTCGGTGGAGATGGTCAGGCGCGGTTCGGACTCGATCTGGTCGGCGAGATCGCGGAGAAACGCCGCGGTCGATTCCCGGGAGAGTCGCACTTCCCGCTCGAAATATCCCTCGGTGACGGTTCGCTGCCCACCGTTCGCGTCCGGCAAGTCGGCCATAGGGTGTCTATAGAGGAGAGGGGTAAAATAGTGTGCGTCCCTAGACCGGGTAACCGATGTCTCTGTTCGACGTTCTTGGGAGCAAGGCGCGGCTGAAGATCATCCGCGAACTGGCGACCGAGCCACGGTACGTCTCCGAACTCGCGGATCGGGTCGGCATGGACGGCAAGACGGCCGTCCACCACCTCTCGACGCTGGAGGAGGCCGGCATCGTCGAGAGCTACCGGACCAGCCGACGGAAGTACTACCGCCTGACCAAACACATCGAACTCCGGGCGTCGCCCGAACCCGACCCCATGTTTCTCCTGCACGCCGACGACGTAGAGGAAGCCGAAGAAGCCGACTAGCCCTCGACCGGGAGCGTCGCGAAGTAGCGGATGTTGATGAGGAGATAGACGATATACATCCCGAGCAGTAACGCCCCGTGGCGCCGGCCCATCTCGCCTTTCCAGAGGAAATAGCCCGAGAGCCCGGCGAAGACGAACAGCGACGGGAGGTGGAAGAAGACCGTCTCCCACCGGAAGTGGATGGTCCCGACCAGTCCGATGATGCCGACGTTGGCGGTGACGAAAAAGAGCAGGCTCCCGATGACGCCGCCGACCGCGACGTCGTAGTAGCCGAGTCGGAGCGGTTCGATGATCAGGAGCAGGTCGTCGAGTGTGAGCAACACGGTGACGAGCGTGACGCCGATGAACGTCCCCGTGAGGTTCCACGTTCCCTGAATCCCCTCGACGCCCGTGGCGGCGCCCTCCGCGCCGACGACGATGCCGCCGATACCGACCAGCAACATCGTGGGCCAGAACCACTTGAACTCGGTCAGCCGCCGGATCGGATCGGGAATGTACGACGGCAGGCCCCCCGCGGTCTCACCCTGTCCGTCCGCCGTCGCGATGACCTCTTTCACCTCGTCGGACTCCATGAACGTCCGATCCATCCGGCTCTCTCGCCAGAGGATGTACCCGAAGATCATCACGTAGACGAAGATGAACATGACCGAGAGCGCCGGCGTCAGTGACCCCGAGAGTAGTGGCGGGATCAACAGGATGGGCGAAGCGATCATCAGCAGCAGGTAGTCTTTCGGCACGTCGACGACGAACGGCACCGCCAGGGCGCCGAGCGCGAGCGTCATGCCGAAAATCGACACCGAGTTGCCGATGGCGAGGCCGAACGCCACGTTCTGCATCTCCGCGAAGCCGGTGAAGAGGCCGAAGGCGACGTTGTCGAACTCCCACCCCGAGAAAATGACGGCCAACACGAACGCCGAGACGCCGAACCGGAGCGCCGTGCGGATCAGCGCGTGAATGAGGAGTTCGATACTCGCCAGCAGGATCAACGACCCCACGAGCAACGTGGCCACGGCGGCCCATCCCGACACCTCCAGTAGTTCGCCCTCTTCGCCTTCCTCGCCGCCTTCCTCCTGCGCGGTGACGAGTCCCGTTCCGACAGCCGAAAGCAGTAATAGCGCAACCAACACGACGCCCAACCGGCGATTCGCGAATCGCATCGACGGCCGTTACGAGTGGGGGGCCTTATGTCTCCCTCTCCGTGTAGCTCGGTACATTGTATGATTATACATGTGCGGTTCGCCGTGGCCTCACGGTCGGACGCGGCGATCCGCCACCTCCGTCTCGCGTGGAGGATCGTTCACCGTACTCACTTCGTGTACGGTAGTTCGTCGTACTGCTGTACCCCAGAACGGAGGTATAAGCCCCCAGATTCCTACGGACGGACGAATGCCATCTCACGGACGCATCGTCGCTGGCGTGTTGCTCCTCTCACTGCTTCTCGCGTCGCCGGCCGCCTCGGCCGTCGCCGCCGACCTCGGCGTGACCGGGCCGATCGATACGGTCGTCGCGCAGGAAGCGGGCGAGGAAGAAGAGGAAGAAGGCGGCATCGAGGGCGCTATCTCTAGCTTCGTCGAAGCGCAAGGCACGATCGGCGCGGTCATCGTGTTGCTGGGCGGCATCCTCCTTCTCACTGTCTGTACGGAGAAACTCATCAGCTACCTCGCCCGCGCGTCGATCAACATGCGAATCTCGCTGTTCGCACTCGCCATCGTCTTCACCGGATTCGAGTTCGACGACACCATCCTCGCGCTGGTGCTCTCGGGCGGCGGCTTGGAGCAGGCGGCGCTCGGAACGGCGCTCGGGACGGGACTGGCCATCACCGGCGTCACGCTGGCGCTCGCGGCCATCGTCCGCCCGTTCCCGGTCGATCTGCCGACCGACTACATCGTCATCTTCGCGCTGGCGCCGGTCGTCCTCGTTCCCTTCGTCCTGATCGGGACGCTCACGCTGATTCACGGCCTGATTCTCACCGCCTTCTTCGTCTTCGCGTTCGCGTACTTCATCGTCCGCGAGCGTCAGCGCGACATCCCGGTGTTCCGTGACACGGAACTCGGGAAGGAACTCCGCCCCGACGGCGGGATGGCTCGGCCCGACGCCCTCGAAGAGATTCCGGAGGAGCGCATCCTCGGCAACCTCGCCAACTCCGGACTCGTCTGGCTCGGCCTCTCCGTCGTCGCTCTCGCCGGCATCGTCTTCGCCGCGATGCTCCTCGAAGGCGGGTCGGAAGTCGTCATCGAGGGCTTCGGCATCTCCGAGACGGTCTTCGGCGCCACGTTCCTCACCCTGATCCTCACGTTCGAGGACATAATGCTGACGCTCGAACCGGTCCGCCGGGGCTTCCCCGAAATCGGCGTCGGCAACGTCATCGGGAGCGTCCTGTTCTCCGTCACCGGCAACATCGGCGTCATCATGTTCCTCAGTGAGGTGACCATCTCCCCGACCGTGCTCACCTTCCACCTGCCGATGATGATCCTCATGACCGCGCTGGCCGCCTACTTCTTCTACACGAAGGAGATGAAGCAGTGGCACGGCCTCGTCCTCGGCGGCCTCTACGTCGCCTACTGGGTCATCGCGCTCGTCATGTTCAGCGGCGTGCCCGTCGGCGAGTAAGGTCACGGCAGGGTTCTATATGGATCGGCCGCCAACACGTCCGATCACCCGCGCTGGTTCGTCCGGCGGGGAACGTACCCATGCCAGAGACACCGCACACGGACGGCGGCACCGAGGTCGAAACCGAACGCTACGCCGAGTTCGACACCCGCGCCGGCAACCCGGCGATGACGCCCGACGGCCGACTCATCGTCAGCAATCACCCGTTCCCGTACGGCGACCCGCCGGAGTATCGCGTCGTCGAGTACGTCGACGACGGGGAGGTCCGCCCCTTCCCGAACGAGGCGTGGAGTACGCCCCCCGACGAGGACGGCGTCGGCATCTCCTCGCTGATCGGCCTGCGGGCCGACCCCGACGGGATGGTCCGCATCCTCGACATCGGCGACCCCGAGGCGGGCCACCGGCCCAAACTCGTCTCGTGGGATACGACGGCCGACCGCCTCCACCGCGTCGACCACATTCCCGCGCACGCGACGACCGACCTCTCCTTTATGCAGGATTTCGCGTACGACGCGGTGCGCAACGCCATCTACATCGCGGATCTGGGGTTGAGCGACGAGCCGAGCGCCGACGGGAAGCCGGCTGTCGTCGCCCTCGATCTGGAGACGGGACGCACCCGCCGCGTCATCGAGGACCACCCGAGCGTTCTCCCCGAGGACGGCGTCACGCCAGTGATGGAGGGCGAACCAGTCGTGCAGGAGAACAGCAAGGGGGAGTACGAACCCATCCGCGCCGGCCTCGACGGTATCACCATCGACCCCGCCTTCGAGTGGGTCTACTACTGCGGGATCACGACCGAGAGCGTCTACCGGATTCGCGCCGCGGATCTGCTCGACGAGTCGCTTTCCGACGCCGACCTCGACGACCGGATCGAACGCTACGGCGACAAGGAAGTCTGTGACGGCATCACCGTCGACACGGCGGGGAACGTCTACATCACGGACATGACGAACAACGCCATCGGGGTGACGCGGCCGTCCGGCGAGTACGAGGTGATCGCCAGGGACGACGAGCAGTTCCTCTGGCCCGACGGCTTCTGCTGTGGGCCGGACGGACACATCTACTTCACCGTGACGCAACTCCATCGCGCGCCCCCGTTCAACCGGGGCGAGGAGGAGTCGTACCACCCGTTCAGGCTGTTCCGGTTCGAGAGCCTCGCGCCGGTGACGGTGGGTCGTTAAATCGCGTAGTTCGCGACCCAGTAGGCGGCGTACATCCCGAGGAGGAGGATGCCGGTCGGGCGGCCCACTTTCCCGCGGTAGAACGCGGCGGCGACGACGAGCATCGTCCCGAAGAAGAAGGGCCAGTGGACGGTGACGACCATGCCCGCCGTGTTCAGCGGGTGGACCATCGCGATCAGGCCCGCGTTCGCGCTGACGAAAAAGAGCATGCTCCCGACGACGTTGCCGACACCGATGTGGGGTCGCCCCTGCCGGACGGGTTCGACCGTCAGGAACAGTTCCTCCAGCGAGGCGATGAAGCTCATCACCGTCGCGCCGAAGGCGAGGCCGGTGACTCCCAGGAGCGCGAGGAGTTCCTTCGCCCCCTCGACGGCGAGTTCCGAGCCGATAGTCATGCCGATGGCGGCGACGATGGCGATGGCGAGGAAGGCCGGCCCCTCGTAGCGTTCGGGGACACGTTCCTCCACGAAGTCGTCGACGTCGAGATCCAGATCGAGGTCGAGGTCGAACCACTCGTCCTCCACTTCTCCTTCCTTCCCTTCCGCCTCGGCTTCGGCCGCTTCCCGCTCCTCTTCCATGATCTCGACCTCCTCCGCCGAGAGGTAGCGGGTGTCGGTGTAGCGTTCGAGCGTGTAGATGATGGCGAGGTAGGGGACGAACGTCGCGGTGAGGACGATGCCGTCGAACCGGGAGAGCGTGCCGTCGAGGGCGAGGCCGAAAAAGAGGAACGGGGCGAGGAGCATCAGGCCCAGATAGTTCCGGGGCACGTCCGTCTCGAAGGGGACGAGGACGCCAGCGAGGCCGACGGCGGCGCCGAGGATGAACAGCGCCTCACCGAAGACCGTGCCGAGCGCCAGATCGGGCAACTGGTCGTACGCCGCCGCGATGCCGAGAATGACGTTCTCCAGGTCGGTGCCGGCGAGGACGACGGTGAGGAAAAAGCCCGAGACGCCGAGCGCGAGCGCGCCCTCCGCCACCGCCTCGATGAACGTCTCGACGCTCACGATGACGATGACGACGCCCACCAGGAACAACACGACCGAGACCAGTTCTCCCGACAGTCCGAGCACCATGCGAGTTGCAGGGAGGTACGATGGATGCTACATAAACCCCCGCGACTTTTCCGCTACAGGTTCGAGGCGTGGTCGCCGCCGTCGACGGGGACGGCGGCGCCGTTGACGTAACTCGCCCGTTCGGACGAGAGGAACGCGACCACGTCGCCGAACTCCTCGGGCTGACCGATCCGCTCGGCCGGGTTGCCGGCGCTCCACTCGGCCACCCCTGTCTCGTAGTCGGGGTAGTCGCCGCGTTCGACGCCCTGTTCGACGAGTTCCTCGATTCGCGGCGTCTCGTGGGTGCCCGGGAGGACCGTGTTCGCGCGCACGTCCGGCGCGAGTTCCTCCGAGAGCGTCTTCTCCAGTCCGACGACGGCCATCCGCACCGAGTTCGAGAGCACGAGACCGTCGATGGCCTCCTTGACACTCCCGGACGTGATGTTGACGATGGTGCCGCCGCCGTCCTGCAGGTGGGGCGCCGCCTCGCGCACGAGGCGGACGACGCTCATCACTAGCAGGTCGTACGCCTCGTACCAGTCCTCGTCGGTGGTGTCGAGGAAGGGGCCGCTCGGCGGGCCGCCGGCGCTGGTGACGAGGTGGTCGAGGCCACCGAACTCCTCGACCGTCCGTTCGACGAGGTTCGTCACGTCGTCGGGGTCGGTGAGGTCGCCCTGCACGCCGACCACCTCGCCCGTCGCCTCCTCGCGAATCTCCGCCACCGCCGCGTCGAGACGCTCCTGGTCGCGCCCGTTGACGACGACGTTCGCGCCCTCGGCAGCGAGCGCCGCCGCCGACGCCTTCCCGAGACCACTGCTGGAGGCCGATACGAGTGCCGCGTTGCCGTCGAGTCCGAGATCCATGTGCTGACGTGCCACGCGGGGCGGCAAAGAGGCACCGGAGCCGGAAATCCGCTCGACATCACCCGCCGCTGGGACTTATGTATCGGGATGGACTACTACGCCCGATGCGCTTGGGTCAGTTCAGTACGACGGCGTCGGAGCGGCCGTGGTGTGGCGCAGTGATGGACGATACCGTGATCGACTTGCCAGCCGCGGGCCACGCCGCCGGCATCGACGTTCCACGGCGACTGTCGACGCTGCTCGATCAGTGGAACTGGGCGGAGAAGGCGTCGCTGGCGGTCGAGTACGCGACCGAACAGGAGGTGGCGCAGGAACCCCTCGACGATCTGACTCGGCACGCGCCGGTGACCGATCCCGAGAAGGTCGTCTGCGTGGGGCTGAATTACGAGGACCACGCACGGGAACTCGACCTCGACATTCCGGAGGAACCGGTTCTCTTCTCGAAGTTCCCGACGGCGATCACGGGTCCCGGCGACGAAATCGTCTGGGACCCGACGTACACCACCGAGGTCGACTACGAAGCGGAACTCGTCATCGTCGTGGGACGTGAGGCCCGCGACGTGGCGGCCGAGGACGCGTGGGATCACATCGCCGGGGTCACCGTCGGCAACGACGTGACGGCGCGTGACCTCCAGCAACGCGACGGCCAGTGGGTCCGTGGCAAGACCCTCGATACGTTCGCCCCGACCGGCCCGGACCTGGTGACGCTAGACGACGTGGACGACCCTCACGACCTCGACATCTGGGCCGAAGTCGACGGGGAACGGCTACAGGACTCCACGACGGCGAATTTCATCTTCGGTCTCGACGAACTCGTCTCGTTCTGTAGTCGAGCCTTCACGCTCAAACCAGGTGACCTCATCTTCACTGGGACGCCGCCCGGCGTCGGCACGTCACGCGATCCGCCGGTCAGTCTCGACGATGGCGACCACGTGACCGTCGGCATCGAGGGTGTCGGTGAACTCACCAACCCTTGTCGCCATCGGTAGCCAGTCCGGTCGACACTCGCGAGCGACGACCAGCTTTCCGCTCGTCGCGACGACGGACGGCGTGTCGGAGCGTAGCCCAAACGATAAAGTCCATTCGCCCCAGCGCAGTGGTCATGAACGGGCACACCGTCCCCCCGGTTCGACCGCCCGTCGACGACCGCCCCGCCGTCGGGAGGTATCCATGAGTCTCATCGCCGTCGCGGAACTCACTCACCCGGACCTCGCGTTGACGCCCACCATCGAATCGACCGACGCGTCGATCCAGGTGGTCTCCCATACGGCGACCGACCCGGAGACGGGAATGTTCTTCTTCCTCGTCGAATCCGATTCGTTCCCCGCGTTCGAGGCCGCCCTCGAACGCGACCACACCGTCGACGAACGGATGCTCGTCGCCGAGGCGTCGACGACGCGCATCTACCGCCTCGGCCACACGTCGGGCACGAAACTCATCTCCCCGACCACGACGGAGATGGGTGGGCTGATGCTCGAAGCCGAGAGTACGGACCGGGGGTGGTCCGTGCGAATGCAACTCCCCGACCGCGAGACGCTCAGCACGCTCTGGGACTACTGCGACCGCGAGGACATCGCGTTCGATCTCGGACACATCTACTCCCTCGACGAGTTCTCGGTCGACGACCGGGTGGGCCTCACCGACGCTCAGCACGACGCCCTCGTGACCGCCTACGAGGCGGGCTACTTCGAGGAACCCCGTGGCACGTCGCTACAGGCGCTCGCCGAGGACCTCGGCATCTCGCCCACCGCCGTCGGCGGACGCATCCGTCGGGGTACGTCCCGACTCATCGAACGGACGCTCATCGAGGACGAGTGAGAGGTTCCCACCGCCCGGGAATCCAGCCGAACGCTTCTCCCTGTAATAAATACCTCAGGTGAGACACCCGACAACCCAACCCGATTCCCTCCGACCCTCACCCATGGGTACTGCTATCGCGGGTCGAGGAGAGGTCCACCACGTTCACCACGATGGCGACGGCCCGCTGAGCGACACCCTCGTCGACGCTGTCGCCTCGCTCACCGACACCGCGCCGGCCGACCTCCCGCCACTCGACACGCGGATCAACGTCGCGGCGCTCGATACACTGTGGGAGACGGACGCCGACCGCCCCACCGCCGCCGGCTGTCTCACCTTCACCTACGGCGGCTACGTCGTCGTCGTCCGCAGCACCGGTGCCGTGTTCCTGCGTGAAACGACCGACGACGAATGAGTCTGTAATTCGATATATTCGACTATCATTCTGAAAATTGTCAGATATGCCGGGTTGCCATAATCGGCCTGTTACGCGAAAATTACGCCTCGAAATCGAATTATGGCTGTCTTCAACGTAGAAATAGGGAGTGAACGCGCTGAAATGCCTAGAATCACCCCGAGATTCGTCTGTAGATGTCGAATTATTCTATGATATCAATAATACTCGAAAAATATACATTGAACCGCGGCGACGTGGTCGTCCCGGAGCGCGCCGCACGGACACCGCGTTACGAGACGAATCGGCTGGTGGATCGACTGAAAACGCGCGAAACCGGCGACGAATTGGGTCGGTCGGGTCGCTACCCGTCCAGCCGCCCGCGACGCCACGCTTCGGTGTCGGCCACCTGGTTGAAGGTGTAGATGTGGAGGCCACGAATCGCGTACTCCGGGTCGTCGGCGTAGGGTGCGAGGCCGTCGACGAGCGCGTCGGGTTCGTACTTCCCGCGCGAGCCGACGAGTTGGCGCACGAAGCCGACGATACCGCTCGTCTTCCGGAGGAACCGGATCGAGTCGCCGACGCCCACTTTCTGCGAGATGTTGAGCAGGCGCTGGTACTTCATCACGCCCGGAATCCCCACCTCGATGGGGAGGTCGATCCCGCGGTCACGAATCCGTTCGATCCACGCCGTGACGGCGTCGGGATCGTAACAGAGCTGGGTCGTGATGTAGGTGGCGTAGGGCGCCTTCTTCGCCATCGCGTCCGCGAGCGTCCGGTCGTCGAGGAAGTCGTGGCCTTCGGGGTAGCCGGTGATGCCCACGTCCGCGAACTCGTGGCCGCTGTCGTCGAGCGCGACGAGGAGTTCGTAGGCGGATTCGAACTCGCCGACGGGGTCCTCGCGGTCACCGCCCGGGACGAAGATGTCGGTGACGCCCGCCTCGGTCAGTTGGGTAGCGATGTCGTCGAGGTGGTCTCGGTCCTCGACGTAGCGCGCCGCGACGTGCGGGATGGGTTCGTAACCGCGGGCGGCCGCCTTCTCGGACCACTCGACCGTCGCGTCGAGGCCCAGTTGCGGCGAGGCCGTGACGGCGATTTCGGCGCCGTCCGGTAGTTGTTCCATCTGTTCCTCGAAGCTGTCGAACGGCATCAGTTCGAAGCGTGGCTCGCTGAGCAGGTTCGCGACGCCGTCGGCGGGTTTCGATCTCGTGAGTGACATGTCGTGGGCAGTGTCGGCCGTCCTAAGGCCTCGCGGCGGTTAGCTCTTAGTCCTCGTGCCGGGCGTTCAGCTTCGCCTGTTCGCGAGCGCTCGGGTTGACCGACTCCTTGAAGGGCACCTCCGCGACCGTCGCGAAGGCCGGTTCGCCGTCATCCTCGGCGTACTCGTCGGGCAGGTGGACCTGGAACTCCAGATCGAGGTCGTGTTCGTAGATTTCGTCGTTCAGCAGGGCGTCCGTCTCCGCCTCCAGTTTCTCCGCCGGGACGAAGCCGAGGCCGATGTTCGTCTCGAGCTCCGGATTCCACCACGGCGAGGTCATGTAGCCACACTCCTTGCCCGTCTCGGGGTCGGAGATGATCCAGAAGTCGGGCGCGTAGTCGCGGATCGGTTCGCCCGCGATCTTCAGCCCGACGAGTTTCAGGTTGAACGGATACTCGCCGTTCTCGATCTGCGCCTTCTGCTCTTCCAGCGCCTCCTTGCCGATGTAGTCGCCCTCCTTGTCGTCGGGCACCTGGTAGCCGAGGTTGACCTGGAACGGCGAGGTCTCGTGGTCCATGTCCTGGCCCCACGAGAGGATGCCGGCCGCGATCCGGCGGTGGTGACCGGGCGCGATCTGGCGGCCGCCGTGGGCTTTCACCGTCTCCATCACCGGGTCCCAGACGGCTTCGGCGTTCTTGCTCGCGTCCTTGACGTAGACCTCGAAGCCTTTCTCGCCGGAGAAGCCGGTCTGGCTCACCAGCACGTCACAGCCGTTGATCTCCGCGTCCATCAGGCCGTAGTAGGGGATGTCGCTCACTTCCTCGCCGACGACTTCGACCATCACGTCCTCGGAGAGTGGGCCCTGAATCTGCATCGGCGCCACGTCGATCTCGTCGATCTCCACGTCGAAGTCCATACCGACGTTGACGCCCTGCAGCCACTGCATGAGCGTCGAGTCGGAGATGGAGAACCAGAACTCGTCCTCCGCGACGCGCAGGAGGACCGGGTCGTTCAGGATGCCGCCGTCCTCGTTACAGAGGATGACGTACTTGCCGTGCATCGGCTCGATCTGCGTAGCGTCCCGCGTGATGACGTAGTTGGTGAGCGCCTCCGCGTCCGGACCCTTCACGCGAATCTGGCGTTCGACCGCCACGTCCCACAGCGTCACGCTCTCCGTCAGCGCCTCGTACTCCTTCATCGCGCCGCCATCTTCCGGTTCGACCAGCCCCCGTGGGTGGTAGACTCGGTTGTAGACGGTACAGCGCCACGCACCCTCCTCGTTGAACGACTTGTGGAAGAAGGGGGATTTGCGCACGCGCGTCGAGACGAGCATCTCGATGCCAGGGTCGCCGCTCTGGCGCAGGTTGCGGGGCAGTACACGGTCCGACTGGTCGATATCCGGGTGGTTCGGGTGGTCGTCGAGCGCCGGTGGTTCGTTGTTTGCCATCGACAGTGAACATCGCTCCCTATCCACATAAGACTGGACCACAACTATTTCGGACGTATAAGAGGGAACGCCGAATCGACCAGCGTTTTAACAGCAATAGTGTTGTTAAAGAATTCGCCCACTGCGGCGCTCCTGACGGCGTCCTGACGACCCAAGCATCAATATCCTCCCCGTCGAACGGAGCGCTATGAGTTCGAGCGACGAGCGACGCGACGCCATCGTCGTCGGCGTCGGCGGCATGGGGAGTGCGACTGCGTACCACCTCGCCGACCGCGGAGTCGACGTACTGGGACTGGAGCGGTTCGACATCCCGCACACGCAGGGTTCCTCCCACGGCATCACGCGCATTATCCGACGGGCGTACTACGAACACCCCTCGTACATTCCGTTGATCGAGCGGGCGTACGAACTCTGGGACGACCTGGCCGACGAGACGGGGCGGCCGGTGATCCACCGCACCGGCTCCATCGACGCCGGCCCGCAGGGGAACATCGTCTTCGAGGGGTCGCTGCGCTCCTGTAAGGAACACGACATCCCGCACGAGGTACTGACGGGCGCGGAACTGAACGAGCGGTTCCCCGGGTACAATCTCCCCGACGAGTACCGCGCGCTCTATCAGGAGGACGGCGGGTTCGTCGTCCCGGAGCAGGCAATCGTCGGCCACACCGAGTTGGCGCAGGCGGCAGGCGCCGAGATTCGCGCCCGAGAGGGCGTCCACGACTGGGCCGAGACGCCCGACGGCGGCGTCCGCGTCTGGACGGACAAGGACACGTACGAGGCCGACACGCTCGTCCTCGCGGCGGGCGCGTGGAACTACAAACTCGCGGACGCGCTGGACGGCCTCGCCGTCCCCGAGCGACAGGTGCTCGCGTGGTTCCAGCCCGAGACGCCCTCGCTGTACGAACCCGAGCAACTGCCGGTGTGGAACATCGAGACGCCCGAGGGGCGGTTCTACGGCCTGCCCATCTACGACGTGCCCGGGTTCAAGCTTGGCAAGTACCACCACCTCGACGAGTCGGTCGACCCCGACCACTACGACACCGACCCCGGCCCCGCCGACGAGGTGCTCCTGCGTGACTTCACGGAGAAGTACTTCCCCGAGGCCGCGGGGCCGACGATGCGGCTCGCCACCTGTATGTTCACCAATTCGCCCGACGAGCACTTCATCCTCGACACGCTGCCCGACCACCCGCAGGTCGTCGTCGGCGCGGGGTTCTCCGGACACGGCTTCAAGTTCGCCACCGTCATCGGCGAGATTCTGGCCGACCTCGCCGACGACGGCGAGACCGACCACCCCATCGAGATGTTCGGCCTCGACCGCTTTTAAAGGTCGCAGGTGAACCACCCCGAGGTTTTTGCCGTGTTCGGCCCGATTCCTTCCCCATGAGCACGGATAGCACGCTCCCCGCGTCCGCCGAGACGGTCGTCGTCGGCGCGGGTGCCGTCGGCTGTAGCGTCGCCTACCACCTCTCGGAACTGGGCGCGGAGGATATCGTCGTCGTCGACCAGGGTCCACTGCCCGTCACCGGCGGGTCGTCGACCCACGCGCCGGGCATCATGTTCCAGACCTCGCCGTCGAAACTCATGACGAAGACGGCTCACTACACGAGTCGGCTCCTCGATGACGCCGGGGTGTACGACGAAGTGGGCGGCATCGAAGTCGCCCGCTCCGAGGAGCGGATGGACTTCCTCCAGCGCCGCGTCGAACACGCCACCGCCTACGGCCTCCCCGACGCGCAACTCCTCTCGCCCGAGGAGGTGACCGACTACCTGCCGCTGGTGAACGAAGACGAGATTCTGGGTGGCTACTACTCCCCCACCGACGGTCGGGTGGACGGTGTCGCTGCCCTCCAGTGGTACATCGAGGAGTCGAACGCCGACTTCTACGGCCACACGTCGGTCACGGATTTCGACACCGCTGGCGGCACGGTGACGGCCGTCGACACCGACCGCGGTCGCATCGAGTGTGACCGGTGCGTGATCGCGACGAACAACTGGGGCTACCAGACCGGCAAGCTTGCGGGCCTCGACCTGCCCATCGCACCCGTCGAACACCAGTACGCCGTCACGGAACCGCTTGCCGAACTGGCGGACGCCGACCCGAACCGCCGCGTCGACACCGGCGACATGGAAGTGCCGGGTGACAGCCGCATCGCCGACGCCATGGGCCGAGCGCCGACCCGCCCGGTGGGTCGCGATCAGGACAACTCCCTCTACTTCCGCACCCACGGCGAGTCCATCGGTCTCGGCTCCTACAACCACGAGTCGCTGACGGTCGACCCCGACGCGATGGGTGGGAACACCGAGCACCGGCAGGCGTCGGTTCGTGACTTCACCGACGAGCACTGGGAGCGCGCGACCCACCCAGACCGCGACAAGGCGCCGAAACGGGCGTTCGAAGAACTCCTCCCCGTCACGGAGGGCAAGGAGTTCGAGGCGACGGAGAACGGCATCTTCGTGTTCACGCCCGACGGGATGCCGGTGCTCGGCGAGACGCACGCCGTGGACGACCTGTGGACCGCGCTCGCCATCTGGTGGACTCACTCCGGCGGCTACGGGAAGATCCTCGCGGAGTGGATGGAGACGGGCGTCCCGAAACTCCCCTCGGGGCCGGTCGAGACCGGTGGCATCCACGTGAACCGGTTCGAACCCCACGCCGGGAGCAAGGACTACTTCGTCGACCGCGGGGCGACGCGCTACCGGCAGGTGTACAGCATCGTCGAACCCCGCTGGCAACCCGACGACCACCGCGCCCTCCGACGGAGTCCCTTCTACCAGCAACAGGCCGACCTCGGCGCGGAGTTCTACCAATCCGGCGGCTGGGAGGCGCCGCAGTGGTACGACTCCAACGCGGATCTCGTGGAGCGCTACGCCGGCGAGATTCCGGATCAGGAGGGCTGGCAGGGCGTCAACCGCTCGCCCATCGAGGGTGCCGAACACCTCCACACCCGCGAGCACGTCTCCATGTTCGACATGACCTCGTTCAGCTCCATCCGCGTCGAGGGTGCGGGCGCCGCCGACTTCCTCCAGCGGATGTGTACGAACGACGTGGATATCGAACCGGGTCGCATCCGCTACTCCCTGCTCTGTAACGAGGGCGGGAACGTCTTGGCGGACGTGACCGTCGTTCGCCTCGGCCCGGAGGAGTTCGTGGTGACGACCGGCGGCGGCAACTCGCCGGGCATCCACGGCGGCTGGCTGGAGCGCCATGCCCCGGAGACGGTGTCGGTGGTCGTCGAGGAGGGTGCTCGGTCGACTATCGGGCTCTGGGGGCCGAAGTCCCGACTCCTCCTCCAGCGCGTCACCGACGCCGACGTGTCCGCGGAGGGCTTCCCCTACTTCAGCGCGAAGCGCATCTACGTCGGCGACGTGCCCGTCCTCGCGCTGCGTGTCTCCTACGTCGGCGAACTCGGCTGGGAGCTGTGGGCGCCGACGGAGTACGGGTCGCGTCTCTGGGACACCCTCTGGGAGGCGGGGCAGGACCTCGACGTGCGGCCGATGGGTGGCGGCGCGCTGGAGTCGATGCGACTGGAGAAAGGCTACCGGCTGTGGGGGACGGACATCGACACCGACGCCAACCCTGTCGCCGCCGGCCTCGATTTCGCCGTCGACATGGACACCGACTTCGTCGGCCGCGAGGCGCTGGCCGAGGTGCAGGCGTCGGGCCCCGACAGCCGACTCACGCCGCTCACGCTCGACGACTCGACGGACGTGATCTTCGGCGGGCGGCCGGTTCTAGATGGCGAGGCGTCGGAGACGCCTCGAGCAACCGGCGAGGCCGGTGACGGCGACGAAGCGCTCGGCTACGTCGTCGCCGGCGACTACGGCTACAGCGTCGGCGAGTCCATCGCCTACGCCTACCTCCCCAGCGAGTACGCCGACGCGGGTACCGACGTGCAGATCCTGTGTGAGGGCGAGACGTACGACGCTACCGTGCGCGACGAACCGCTGTTCGACCCCGGTCGGGAGAAGATTCTGCGGTAGTCGTCAGAACAGCTTCCAGAAAAACACCAAACTTTATCTGACACAACGAGTAGTCTCTATGTGGCTCTCTGCCATGGGGGCGGCTATCCATGCTCATGGCAGCATCGACTGATAGCCGCCACGCAGGCGACGAACCGACCGACGACCGACATCCAGACACGCATATGACCCACCGACAACACACGACCGGCACTCGCCGGACGGAGGAACAGTATGGCTGAATCAGACGACACGACTGGGGAGATGTCCGAAGGGTTACAGGTAGAGCTGTTCCACCCGGAGTCGGACCGCGAACCCGGTGACACCAACATCCAGCGGTTCGGCTTCGACATCCACCCGGTCGTTTTCCCGGTGGCGCTCGTTCTCATCGCGCTCTTCATCGCCATCACGGTCGTACTCGGCGATCAAGCGTCCTCGGTGTACACTGCGCTGTTCAACTTCATCGGCGAAAACTTCGGCTGGTTCTACCTGCTGGCGGTGAACATCTTCATCGTCGTCCTCCTGTTCTTCGCGTTCAGCAAGTACGGCAAGATCAAGATCGGCGGTGTCGAGGCGGAAAAGGAGTTCAGCGACTTCTCGTGGATGGCGATGCTGTTCAGTGCCGGCATGGGGATCGGCCTCATGTTCTTCAGCGTCTCCGAACCGCTGTACTACTTCCAGAACGTCCCCGGCTTCTTCGGAGCCGAGGCCGAAACTGGGGCGGCGGCGTCGGCGGCGATGGCACAGACGTTCTTCCACTGGGGATTCCACCCGTGGGCCGTCTACGGCCTCGTCGGTCTCGGTCTCGCCTTCTTCTCCTTCAATCGTGGCCTCCCGCTCACTTTCCGGTCGATCTTCTGGCCCCTGCTCGGGGACCGCATCTACGGCTGGCCGGGGCACCTCATCGACCTCGTGACGGTGTTCGCGACGCTGTTCGGTCTCGCCACCTCGCTCGGCCTCGGCGTGGCGCAGGTGAATCAGGGGATTTCGTACGTCGGCGGCGACCTCCTCGGCATCGCCAGCGTCCCGACGAACTCCTTCGTCCAGGTGCTCCTCATCGCGGGCATCACCGGGATCGCGACGCTCTCGGTTGCGGCCGGTCTCGACGGCGGGGTCAAGCGCCTCAGCACGATCAACCTCTACCTGATGTTTACCCTGCTCGGCTTCCTCCTGATCGTGGGGCCGACAGTGTTCATCCTCGGGTCGTGGGTCGAGGGTCTCGGCGTCTACTTCAACAACATCCTCGCGCTCGGCTTCTTCCGGGGTACCCTCGCGCCCGGCGGCAGTACGGTCACCGCCTGGACCGTCTTCTACTGGGGGTGGTGGATCGCGTGGTCACCCTTCGTCGGGATGTTCATCGCCCGCATCTCGAAGGGCCGTACCATCCGCCAGTTCGTCATGGGCGTCCTCGTCCTCCCGGCGATGTTCTCCACCATCTGGCTGTCCACCTTCGGTGGGAGCGCCCTGTTCAACTCGCTGCAGGGCAACGGCGCGGCGCTCGCGACGTACAACGAACTCGGGCAGACCGTCGCCATGTTCGCCATGCTCGAACAGTTCCCGCTCGGCGCCCTCTCGGGCATCCTCGCGACGCTCCTGGTGATCACCTTCTTCGTCACCTCCTCCGACTCCGGATCGCTCGTCGTCGATCACCTGACCTCCGGCGGGAAACACGACGTGCCCCGCGCCCAGCGCATCTTCTGGGCCGTCACCGAGGGCGGCGTCGCGGCCATCCTGCTCTGGGGCGGCGGCCTCACCGCCCTGCAGACGGCCGCCATCACCACCGGCCTCCCCTTCGCCGTCATCCTCTGTCTGATGTGTTACACCGTCTATCTGGGACTCAGCAACGAGTACGAAATCCTCGAATCCGAGGAGTTCGCCGAAACCATCCAGGAGCTCTCGGAACGCGAGAGCGTCGACGTGGTGACGGCCGGCGACGAGATGGTGACGGACATCAGGGAGAGCGACGACGCGGCCAGCAGCGACTGATAGGGGGTAGCTCCCTCTCGCCGGACCGTTCCGGCGGGGATTCACGATGCGCTTTCACTCCTTTGTCGTTTCCACCGACTGCGAGGCGTGTAGCCACCGGCGCGCCACGCCGCCGAGTCCCGTGGCGGCGACGAGCACCCAGACGAGCGTGCCGGCCAGAGTCGGCAGCGCTAGGAGCACGACTGCGCTGATGCTCGCGCCGACCAGCGGCCCGGCCCACGGGCGCCGGTCGCCGAGGGCCGCCGTCACCCCTGTTCCGACGACGACGAACCCGAATCCGCCGGCGAGGAGCGCGACGCCGACACCGAGCGCCACGGCTACCTGCCCGACGCGGCCGCCGAGACGGAGCGCCTGCCCGAAGGCGTACGCCACTACGAGCCAGCCGAGGACGGCCGTCGCCACCCCGTAGAGCGGGGCGCGGAGCGGCCGATCGAGCGTCGCGTCGACCGCCCGCGCCAGCATCCCCGCCCGCCAGTAGCGAACGACGCCGGCGACGCTCAACACGAGCAGGAACGACGCGACCGCTCGCCCGGGGACGCCCGTCACGTCCGCCGGGCCGAGCCCCCACTGGAGCGGGACGAAGGCGGCTGCGGCGGCCCGTGACGGCCGTCCCGGTCCCGACTGTCGGCGCAGGTGTGACACGACCTTCCTTTCGCGGGTGGGCAGAAAAGTCCGTCCCCGACGAGGATTTATGCTGTTCACTCCCTGACGAGTAGCTGTGGCCGACGATTCCCACGGTCTCCCGACGATCCTCGGTTCGTCCGGTAGCCGGTTGCTCGCCGCGTTCCGGTGGATCGTTGGCGCGCTCCGATGGGTGCTCGAACGGCTGATCGCGCCGCTTCGCTCCAAGGACGGCCCCAACAAGTTCCGGCTGTCGAGCGTCGAGATCCACACCACCACCATCGACGGTGACACTGGCTGGGCGTACCGGCCGCCGGCGACGCTCCGGTGTCCGGAGTGTGCCTCGGAGATCGTACAGGCCGGTCCCCACGACCCGATCGACTGCCCGGACTGTCGGACCGACCTCCCGCCCGAGCGGTTCACCGATCTGGAACTCCTCGCGCTCACCTGTCCCATCTGTCGCACTCGCATGCAACACGGCCAGCGCCACCCGAGGGCCTTCGACGTTCCCGAGTGGGCGACGTGCGAAAACTGCCAGTACCACTGGGAGTTCAAGCACTTCTACTGATCCGGTCGGCTGTGACTGGTTCGAGCGATTCGCTACTCCGAGTGGCGAATCGTTCGATCGACTTCCAGCCGACCGTACGACGGGTCGGACTTTTCATCCTCCGGCGTGTGGAGACGACACGTTCCATGCCCGAGACCGTCCCCACACTGCTGGCGCTCCTGATCGTCGTGGCGTTCGCCGTCGCCCTGTGGCTGATGGCGGCGGGGCGACTCAGCCTCGCCGGCCTCACCTTCCTCGGCGCCAGCATCCTCATCTACATGCGGGAGCGCTGGCGCCGCGGGGACTTCGCCTAATCGTTCATCTGCTCGCGCACCGTGACGACCGGCACTTCCGCGGTGCGGACGACTTTCTCCGCCGTGCTCCCGAGCAGCGCCCCCAGTTTCCCCCGGTACGCACTTCCGAGGACGATGGCGTCGACGCCCTCGTCTTTGGCGTAGTCGACGATCTCCTCGCCGGGCGATCCGCTCCTGATCGCCGTGACGCACTCGAGTCCCCGATCTTCCGCCCGTTCTTTGATCTCGTTCGTCACTTCCTCGCCGTACTCGCGGTATCGCTCGCGCATCTCGTCCTCGTCGTCCCGGAGGTACACCGTCCGCGGGGCACCCGGAAGGTCGATGACGTAGAGCGCGTGAACCGTCGCCCCACACGTCTCCGCAAGCCCGAGACCGTGGTTGGCGCCCTTCTCTGCCTCGTCACTACCGTCGAACGGAATGAGGATACTGTCGTACATGTCTCTGCGTCCCTTACAGGTCGTTCTCCTGATGGGAGC
This sequence comes from Haloplanus aerogenes, assembly GCF_003856835.1. Classification (NCBI taxonomy): domain Archaea; kingdom Methanobacteriati; phylum Methanobacteriota; class Halobacteria; order Halobacteriales; family Haloferacaceae; genus Haloplanus; species Haloplanus aerogenes. The sequence goes on along the minus strand of NZ_CP034145.1, from coordinate 3,059,045 downwards.
AAATAAGTTGGGGGCCGGCGCCCGCCCGCTAGCCGTCCAACAGGCCGGCGAGGGAATCTTCTCGCTCGCCCAACACCGACCGCCCGAGCAGACGCCCGCCGATGACTGCGGGGCTGATGACCGCGTCGGCCCCGACGGCTTCGAGTTTGTCGACGTGGCGCTGGTCGGTTGCTGCCGCGACGATCCGCACGTCCGGGTTGGCCTGTCGGGCCGCGACCACCGCCAGTGCGTCCGTGGCGTCGTCGTCCGTCGCGACGACCACGCCCCGGGCCGCGTCGATCCGGGCGTCGAGCAGGGGACCCTCGTCGGTCGGATCGGCCGTCAACACGTTCACGCCCTCGCGGTCGTCGAGCGCCGACGCGGCGTCGGTGTCCGGCGTCACGACCACCACGTCCGTCGCCGCCGCGAGTTCGTCCAGAAGCGGTTCCGTCAGTTCGCCGTGGCCCAGGACCAACACGTGATCCTCGAGCAGTGTGAGTTCCGAGGCTGTCATGGTTCCGAAGGCGCTGGAGATGCGCGATTCGAGGAGTGGCACGAGCAACGACCCCGTCGCGACGGTGAACGCGCCCGTTCCGAGGACGATAACCGAGAGCGTGAACAGTTTCGTCGCCTGTGTCGTCGGCGTCGCGTCGCCGTAACCGACAGTCGTCCCCGTCACCACGATGTAGTAGAACGCGTCGGTCAGGCTGTCGACGCCGACGAAATTGTCGCGCATGGCGTAGGTCCCGACGGTACCGTACACCTGCACCGCCACGAACGCCAGCAGGGCCGTGGTCTGAAACGGTGTCAGATCGACCGCGCGGTCGAACCCCGTCCGGTTCACGATCACCGACCCCAGCCCGACCCCCCCGACGAGCGCGGGAATGGCGTCGCTGGCCGACCCCGTCACCAGCGGCAGGCCGAGCAGGAGCGGAAAGCACGCCAGCGCGCCGTACCAGGCGAGCCGGTACCGACTCCGTAATCCGACCGCGACACCCGTCAGCAGGAAGGCGACGAGGATGCTCGCGAGCGGTACCACGTCGACCAGTGCCGGCGGGACGACGCCCGCGAGCGGTCCGGTCGGGGTGATTCCCCCCTGACTGAGGTGGGAGAGCCCGGCGACGAAGGCCAGCGCGGCCGCTGTCCCTGCCAGCAGGACCGTCGTCCGCGCGCCGGAGAACGCCCGCCAGTACACGAGCGGGACTGTCTCCGGCTGGTGGAACAGTTCGTCGAGCGCCGTGTCGCTCGGCGGTTCGGGGGAGTCGGTCGCCACGTGTGAGCGATTCGCACGGCAGCGACAAAAAGGAGCGGGCGCGACGACACACCTATACATTTTCCGTCCGACATATGTCCCATGGTCTCACACACCACGAGCGTGCTGGAGCGACTCGCCCGCTCGGCGCTGCTCCCGGTGTGTGCGCTCTCCGGCGTCGTCGTCGTCTCCGGCTTCTTCTTCCCGGCTATCGTCGGCTCCGTCGTCTCCGGTCGGGGGTGGCTCGTCCTCTCGCTCCTGTTTTTCGGCACCGGCCTCGCCTACCTCGCGCTCCTCCCGGTCGACCGGTCCGACGGCGACGACGGTCCCGGGGCGCCGTATCTGCTCCGGGTCCGACACCTCTCCTGGCGCAACTGGGTCGGCGGCTTTCTCGTCCGGCAGGACCCCCTTACTTTCGGTGTCCCCGTCGTCGTCCTCGCCGGCTTCTTCACCGCCCATCTCCTCGCCCCTGCTCGCGTCGGTACCGCGGTCACCGTCGCCCGCGACATCCTCTTCCGGCAGTTCGACTGGCTCTTCCTCGGCGCCATGTTCCTCTCCGTCGGCTACGCGTTCTTCCTTCTCGTCGGCCCGTGGGGGTCGATCAGGCTCGGCGGTCCCGACGCCGACCCCGACTACACCTACCCGACCTACTTCGCCATGGTCTTCACCGCCGGCATCGCCGCGGGCATCGTCTTCTGGGGACCCGCGGAGTCGCTCTTTCACTACGGCTCGCCACCACCTACGTCGGGCGTCGCCCCACACTCACCGGCCGCCGCCGTCGTCGCGCTGACCTACGCGAGTTTCCACTGGGGGGTGTCGGCGTGGAGCGCCTACCTCGTCGTCGGCCTCCCCATCGCCTACTTCACCCACCAGCACGGCGCGCCACTCCGGGTGTCGACCATCCTCACCCCATTCCTCGGCGTCGACGGCCTCGACGGGCCGCTCGCCAAACTCGTCGACGTCCTCGCCATCTTCGCCACCATCGGCGGCGTCGCCACCTCCGTCGCCTTCGTCGGCGAACAGTTCCTCGCGGGCATCAACTTCCAGTGGGGCGTCACCTTCGGTAGCACCGGCGCGCTCCTCTTCGTCGCCGGCCTCGTCCTCATCTACAGCATCTCCGCCGAGAGCGGCGTCCAGCGCGGCATCCGACGCATCGCCGGCGTCAACCTCGCCCTCTTTGCCCTCTTTGCCCTCCTCCTCGTTCTCGTCGGCCCCCGTGGGTACGTCTTCGATGCCAGCACCGCCGCTCTCGGACGCTACGCTGCCGACTTCGCGTCGATGAGCCTCACCCCCGATGTGGCGTGGGCCGCCGACTGGACCGTCTGGAACTGGTCGTGGTGGTTCTCGTGGGCGCCTTTCGCCGGCCTCTTCCTCGCGGCGCTGTCGAAGGGGCGGCGAGTACGGACCGTCGTGTTCACCGGCGTCGTCGCCACCGCTGCCGCCTCCGTCTGCTGGCACCTCCTGTTCGGCGGCACCGCGCTCGCCCTCCAGCGCTCCGGCCGCGTCGACGTGCTCGCCGCCATCGACGCCGCCGGCGGCACCGAGGCCGTCGCGGGCTTTCCGATCCTCGCTGCCCTGCCGCTCTCTCGTCTCCTCCTCTTCTGCTTTCTCGCGCTCATCGTCGTCTTCATCGTCACCTCGGCCGACACGTCGACGCTCGTGGTGTCGATTCTGGCGACCGAGCGGGGCGTCGCGCCGACCACCGGGAGCATCGTCTTCTGGGGAATCCTCCAGGGCCTCGTCGCCGGCGCCGTGTTACTCGTCGGCGGCGGCGAATCCCTGCAGGTCGCCGCGGTGCTGACCGGCGGTCCGTTCGCGGTGCTGTCGCTGGTCGCGCTGGTCGGGCTTACCCTCGCCTTCCGGCGACACGAGCGGGACCGGGAGCGCGAGCGACCGACGCTCGTCGGGCGGATGCGGGCCGCCGGGCGCCGCCAGTCCCGCCGCGACGACTAGCGGTAGACCGGTCGCAGATCCGTCACGTCCTTGTCGTAGCCGAGCCAGACGCTGAGCGCGGAGGCGGCGAAGACGAGATAGACGGGAAACAGCGCGAACAACACGTACAGCGCCGTCGCCGTCGTGAGGACGCCGTGCAGATAGAGCGCGGCGAGGACGGTGAGGCCGCCGACGACGGCGGCGAGCATACCGAGGCGGAAGGCGTGCTGCGCCGCCGGTCCCGGCGTTCGTTTCACTGTCGGCATCGATGCTGGTCGTAGGCCGTTCGACGGTATAAGTCGCCGGATTTCGAGCTGTGGCTGGGGTGTGTTCACGCGGCTTCGACGGCCGCCAGTTCGACCGTGTCGAACCGCTTCCGCAACCGTTCGGCCTCCTCCGGCAGGACCGCCGCCACGACGTACCGCGCGTGTTCGTCGAAGAAATCGAGCAGCCCGTGGATGCGCTCGGCGTCCAGCATCTCGATGGCGTCGACGACGACGACGGGCACCGTCTCCGCCACGTCGTAGACGAGGTACCCGGCGAGCGCGATGACCAGTCCCACCACCTCGCGCTCGCTCTTGCTGAGGGTGTCGACCGCCGCGCGGTAGACCGTCCCGTCGTCCGCCGTCCGCACCACCTGCAGGTCGAAGACCGTCCCGTCCGCCTCCTCTCGACGCTCGATCCAGACGCGTTCGACGGCGCGGTATCCGAGGCGGTCGAGGACGCGAGCCATGCACTCGTTGACCGTCTCGACCGTCTCGCGCTCGATCCGCTCGACGCGGTCGCGGCGCTCCGCGAGTTCGCTCGTCACCTCGGCGCGCTCCTCCCGGAGCGTCTCCCGTTCGGCCTTCGCCGCCTCGGCCGCCTCGATTCGCTCCTCCACGTCCGACAGTTCGCGTTCGAGCCGGCCGCGTTCGTACTCCAGATCGCTCACTTCGCGGTGCCGGTCGACGAGAGCGTCGGCCGCGTCCGTCTCCGCCAGTTCGGCCTCCAGCCGCTCGATCCGCTTCCCTACCTCGTCGATGCGCGAGTCGAGGTCGGCCAGCGTGCGCTCGCGCTCCTCGATTTCGCGTTCGAGCTGTCGCCGTCGCGCCACGAGGTCGTCGTACTCGTCGCGTCGGGCGTCGAGTGTCGCCCGTTCTTTCTTCCGCTCCTCGATCCGTGCCTCGACGGTCGTGCGCTCCCGCCGTTTCTCCTGCAGGATCGCCTCGACCGCTTCGACCTGCGATTTGATCTCCGCCCGATCGACCGACTGGCCGCAGGTCCAGCAGGTGATCGACCCCGAACCGGGGTGGAGATCGTCGACCACACCGTCCGCGTCGAACGTCGACGGGAGCCGAGCGTCCGCGAGAAACTGCTGGTTCAACTCCACGATGGGGCTCAGGGCGTTGATCGTCTCGTCGAGACGGCCCTTCCGATCCCGGAGGCGCGTCAGTTCCGCGTCGACCTGTTCGATGCGGTCGTCGACGCTCTCCAACTCTGCCTCGCCGCTCAGGTCGGTCAGGCGCTCGTCGACGCCTTCGAGGTCGTCGCGCAACGAGTCGACGGCGCGACGCTTGGTGTCCCGCCGGTCGCGGAGCTGGTCGCGCTCCGACCGCGCCGCTTCGAGGTCGTCGAGGAGGTCCTGAGTCGCCTCGGCGGCGTCCCGGTAGTCCGCCTCCGTGATCGCCGCCCGTTTCGATTCGAGGCGGTCCGCCACGTCCGCCTGCCGTTCGGCCAACTGCCGCGCTCGCACCTCCAGTTCGGGGAGATCCTCGACGGTCGCGTCGAGTTCCTCGATCCGCTCGTCGATCTCCTCGCGTCGATTCTGCAGGCGTTCGATCTCGGCTTCGATCGCTGCCGTATCGACCGGCCGCATAAGCAGTTCGTGAAGGTCGCCGCTGTCGACGACGGCCCGGCGGATCGGGTTCTCCTCACCGAGGGAGACGAACAGGTCGACGAGTGTCGTCGCCGTCGTGTACGGTGTCGCATCCGCGACGACCGTCTCCCCGTCCCGCCGTATCAGGTCGAGGTCGAAGCGGTCGCCGTCGAACGCGAGCGTGACCGACCCCCTGTCGGCGCCGCCCCGGAGCGGCGGGTGGGGACCGCCGAGGACGCCCCCGAGACTCCCCAGCAGCGACGACTTGTTCGAGGCGTTCTCGCCGGCGACGATCGTCACGCCGGGATCGAGCGTCACCGACGCCTGCTCGATCCCGCCGACGTTTCGGACGTCGAGCGTCAGGGACTCGTCTCCGTTCTCGCGCTCACCGTTCGTCTCGTTGTGTGTCATCGTATCCGTATCCGACCGCTACCCGGTCGGACGAGCGTACTCCTCGTACGTCGGGGCGGGACTATTACGTTTGTGACTCCCCACACCCACAGCCGCCGCGTTCGAGCAAGCGGCGAAGGCCGTACTCCTCACCGCAGGTCTCGCAGGCGACGCGGGCAGTCAGCGACACCGTCAGGTCGCCCGCGTCGAAGTCCTCGCGGTCGGCCAGCCGCGCCAGTTCCCGTTCGGTCACCGCCTCGGTCCGCCCGACGAGTTTGAAGACGGTGTCGCGCACCGCCGCCGCGTCGACCGTCGACGCCCGTCCCGTCTCGATGCCGGCACACTCCCGGAGGTGGGTGCGGATCGTGCCGTACGTGACGAAATCTTGCTCGACGGCGTCGACGTCGACCCCGGCGCGGGTCAGGCGGTCCCGCGCCTCCGTGCGCGCGGCGTGGCTCACGTCCTCGTCGGTGAGGAGGCGGTAGACGTTCGCGGCCTCGTCTTCGAGCAGTTCCATCCCGGCCGCCCGCATCGCCGCCGCGAGCACCTCGCGGTTGAAGAAGCGTTCGAGGGCGCGGAGGCTGGCGTCCGTCTCGGTCCGGCGCTCGGCCAGTCGCTCCGTGAGCGTCGGCAGGCCGCGGCGCTCGCACACCCGTTCGACCTTACAGGCCATCGGTCGTCGGCGCTACGCAGGTCCGCCGGATAACTCCTACTCCTTCTCGGGGAACTCCCACCTCGCGAACGGTGCCTTGACGATCGTGTCTTCCTCGAACGTGAGGTGGATGAACGGCTGTGTGTGGCCGTTCGGGAGAGTGTAGGCCGTGTTGACCGCCTCGTGAACCGGACCGTCCGGGCCGACCGTGATCGGCGGCACGATCAACTGCGTGTGGTGTGCCTGCCCGCTGAACGTCTCGTCCGGCGCGAGCGGCATCTCGGACTGTAGGGCTATCGACCCGTCGGCTCTCCGCATGTTCTGGATCGTCATCGCGTGGATCACCTTGTTCTCGTCGACCACGTCGCCCTCGACGATTACGTCACAGATCCCCCAGAACGCCGCGTAGGTGTAGGTTCGCGGCAACAGCGGCGACTCCGTGCCGGTCGTGCCGTGAATCCACGTGTCCGTGATCACACCTCCCCCCGTCTCCCACGTCGGAATCGGCGGCTGGATGGTGTGGTGAACGTCGAGCGTGTAGGGGGTGCCGTTGGGATCGGTGAACTCCACGTCGACGTCCACCGTGTCCGGCGACGAGCCGTAGGAGTGGGGCAGGTCGTAGGGCCGACGGTCTCGGTAGGTCGCGTGCACCGATCCGGACACTCGTACGACGTTGTCGCTGAACGGCGTTGGCACCGCCGTCTGCGTGTACGCCGTTCCGTCCCCGTTCGTCTCGCGGGCTGCTGGCGGTAATCCCACGAGGATCGGCAACTCCTGCAACAGCGTCCCGACCGGGCCGTCGGGATCGTCGAGCAGGTCGAGAATCGGCTGGAGCGTCGCCCGCGGCCGGTCCGGCGTGCCGAACACGGTCTGTCCCAGTCGGCGCTTCCCCGGAAGCGACCAGTGGACGACTCCCTCGTCCTGCCTGGCGATCACGTCGACGCCGGCGTTGCTCCCTTCACCCCGTCCCTCGCCGCGCTGTGCTGTCGCGCGGCCGCCGAGCCCCGCGAGGACGCCGCCCGCCCCTACAGCCTGTAGGACGCGTCGTCGGTCGAGCGTCGAGTCACACACGTCGTGTATCATATCCAATGATTCCATGTGACTAACTCACTCTGCTTTCCGGTATCGGGCTTGTCACGAACGGGTTCGGCCCGTTCCGGGGGATCGTCACCTGCCGAGCCAAGGCTTAACCCCTCCGTCTCCGATTGTTCGCTCGATGGCGTCCCTCCCGCGCGACGCGTGGCGGCCCTCCCCGCCCGGCCTCGCCGTGTTCGTCTCCGGCGTCGCCAGCATGGGGCTGGAGATTCTCGCCGGTCGGATCGTCGCCCCGCAGTTCGGGAGCAGCATCTACACGTGGGGGAGCATCATCGCCGTCTTCCTCGCGGCGCTCTCCCTCGGCTACCACCTCGGCGGGAAGCGGGCGGCGGGGCGCGCGAGCGACGACCGCCTCGCGTGGCTCCTCCTCGGCACCGCCGCCTACGTCGCCCTCGTCGTGTTCGCCTCCGACATCCTCATGGCGACGGCCGGAGCGATTCCGCTCCCCAGCCGGTTCGCCTCCCTCCCCGCCGTCATCCTCCTGTTCGGCCCGCCGACCTACCTCCTCGGTTTTATCAGCCCCTACGCCGCCGAACTCACGGAGACGGAGGGGGTCGGTGCGGCCTCCGGCCACGTCTACGCCGTCGGCACCGTCGGGAGCATCGTCGGCGCCTTCGTGACCACGTTCGTGTTGATCCCCGAACTGAGCGTCGAGGCCATCGGCGTCGGCTTCGGCCTCCTCCTCGTCGGGACGGCGCTCTGGCTCACGTGGCGCAACGACCGCCACGAACCGACGCTGGCGAGCATCGCCGTCGCCCTCCTCGTCGTCGGCGCGGGCTTCAGCGGCGCGCTCGGCGTCTCCGCCGGCGGCCCCGTCCTCTACCAGACTCAGACCCCGTATCAGGAACTCGAAGTGACGCAGGTCGGTGACGTGCGCACCCTGTATCTCGACGGCCAGCCCCACAGCGCGATGGACGTGTCGGACCCGGATCGCCACGTCTTCGAGTACACGCGCTACTTCCACCTGCCCATGCTCATGACCGAGGACGTGGACCGGGTGCTGTTCGTCGGCGGCGGCGGCTTCACCGGCCCGAAACACTTCGCGTCCGAGTACAACGTCACCGTCGACGTGGCCGAACTCGACCCCGAGGTGATCCGGACCGCGAAACGCTACTTCCGGCTGGAAGAGTCCGACCGGTTGAACGTCTACAACACCGGCGGCCGGCAGTTCCTCCAGAAGACGAACCACACCTACGATCTGATCGTCCTCGACGCCTACAAGAAAGACAAGGTGCCCTTCCAGCTCACGACCGTCGAGTTCATGCGCCTCGCCGAGTCGCGACTGGACGAGGATGGCGTCCTCTTCGCCAACCTCATCTCCGCGCCGAGCGGCCCGGCCTCGAAGTTCTACCGCGCCGAGTACAAGACGATAGCCCAAGCCTTCCCGCAGGTCTACACCTTCCCCACCGCGAGCGGGAGCGTCGTCCAGAACGTCGAAGTCGTCGCCACGAAGCGATCCGAACGGCTCTCGCCTCGGGAGTTACTCCGCCGGAACGACCGCCGGGAGATCGGAATCGACCTCACTGCAGCCATCGAGATGTCTCGCCCGCCCCCACCGACCGACGACGTGCCCATCCTGCGCGACGACCAGGCGCCCGTCGACGCCCTCCTCGACCCGATGGTCGGCCAGCGCTACGTCGTCCAGCGGACGAACGTGACGGACCCCGAGACTCCGGCGCGGGCCGTGCGACTCCCCGCACGGTCGCGACTCGTCGAAGCCGGTCGGTGACGCCGCTCGTCGGCGTCCGCGCCGTCGCGGCCGCTCTCGGTCGTGGGTGTCGGAAAAACGAAGATAGTCGCCGTCGAAGACGGCGGAAAATCCGTTCTTAAACGCGCGTGACGTTCGTCGCGCGCGGGCCCTTGGGGGCCTGTTCGATGTCGAATTCGATCTCGGTCCCTTCCGTCAGATCCTCACCGCCAACGTCCTCCATGTGGAAGAATACGTCGTCGTCAGCATCCTCAGTGTCGATGAAACCGTAGCCGCCAGTGTCGTTGAAGAAATCAACCTTACCGTTTGCCATTGCAAATGGATCGAGTCCGGGTACACGGTTAAGGGTTGCGTATTCGTTTTCTCGCACCGCATCTTGGAAGACGAATACACTGGTAAAGTGGGAATTTGTGTATATTTGTTCTATCCTGTCGGTTTCTACGCCTTTCGATGCCTGACCAGTCACGAACACCCGTCACTTCCGACGAGTCCGCCGGTTTACTCCCGCGAGGCGAACTCCCAGTAGATGACGTGGCCGTAGGCCCTGTGACGCGTCGGCGTCGTGGTAGGCGAGGCCACAGCTCGGGCAGGTAGCCTCGACCTCTGATCGTGTACCAAACCCTTTGTGTGCAGCAGTGGATCAGGGGACGATGGCTCGACGGGACGACCTCGACCGTTTCTATCGGCTACTCGATACGTTGAGGCAGCGTGTCGGTGGCCCGCGAAAACTCAAGAACTGCACGGGCTACATGGACTGGCCCGACCGTGGCGTCTACGTCTTCCTCGAACCGGGGGAGACGCGTGACGCGACCGAGCAGTTGCGCGTCACCCGCGTCGGGACTCACGCTGTCTCCGCCGGAAGCAGCACGTCACTCTGGGATCGACTGAAACAGCACTACGGCACCGGCAGCGGGAGTTCCGCCCATCCCCACGGCGGCAACCACCGCGGCTCGGTCTACCGCAAGCGCGTCGGCGAAGCGATCATCGAGAAACACGCCCTCCACGACGACTACCCCGACTGGAACGCGCGGTGGTCGAGTATCGACCGCGACCGCTCGACCGTCCGCGACGAGGAGTACATCCTCGAACGGCGCGTGAGCGCGTACCTCCGGGAACAGCCCTTCCTCTGGATCGCCCTCGACGACGAACCGGGTCCCGACAGCGACCGAGTGTACGTCGAACGCAACGCCATCGCCCTCCTCAGCAACGTCGGCACATCCACGGTCGATCCGCGGGCCGACGGGTGGCTCGGCCGATACAGTCGGAGCCGGGCGATTCGGGAGTCGGGGCTGTGGAACGTCGACCACGTCGACGAGACGTACGACCCCGACTTTCTGGATCGACTGGAGCAGGCGGTCGCGGAGACGACGCCGCCGGAGTGAGCCAGCGGTCGGCGGTAGAGCGGCGCCGTCCCGTTCGTCCCGCCGCCGCCCACGAACTGGCGTACTGACCTTGCCTAGAGTTAAGACATATGACATCTAACATCGAGGAATGGCCGCAATCTCGGACTGGGACTTCAGGGGGGTGGAGAACGGGTTCGAGCTGTTCATCGCGGAGATCGGCAACGGCACCGACGACGAGGTCGGTGACGTACTGAACGCGGCGTTCCACGACTTCGGTGAGGTCGAATCACTCCTGTATCTCCGTGCGCGGAATACGCAAGCCCAGCGTGATCTGGTGGAGTCGCTCGGTCTCGACTGGGATCCCGTCTACATGCCCTGGCTTCTGGTTCTGGAGAAGCATCCGAACGACGTTCGGGAGGGCGACCAAGCAATCATCTTTCGACTGGGACACCTCGACGGCGCCGAGGAAGTCGAGGCGGTGACGAAGACGCTGATGGCCGCCTCGATGGAGGCGAACGCCCTCCGAAAACTAACTTGGGAGAAGCGGAAAGAGCGGTTCCGGGAGCTGATTCCCGTCCTCAGAGACGCCGCCGACTTCGCCATCGCCGTCGTCGGTGTGTTGTGACTTCGGCGTCGGTACGAAAGCGTGGCCTCGGCACTCGCGACTCACAATCTATCCATAGTGATTGTGATTAGCGCGCCTATAGCGTCCGCTCGTTCCGTTACTGTTCGTCCAGCATCCGGATGCCGCGCTCCACGACCGCCTCGGTCACGAAGAGACTCGTCTCACGCTGGAGTGCTCGCATACGCGATGCCGCTTCGTCTCTATTGAGCAATCCGCGGCCGTAACCGAGCGCGATGACGCCGATAGAACCGCGTACTTCGACGCCCACGTCGGATGCTGCCTCTCTGGCGGCGAGGTCATCGGTCAGGAGAACGACTCCCCGCTCTTCCGCGACCGCAATTGCGGCGCGTTCTCCGGCGTCCGAGACAGCCGCAAGCGTCACGCGCTCAGGCCCCAGTCGACGTCTTCCTCGACTGCCTCACGCTCTCGTTTTGCCCGTTCGACTTTCGTCCGACCGACACGTTCGATGGCCTCCTCGCGGTCGAGTTCGCCGTCGAGATACCGAGCGAGAACGAGGTCCTCCCAGAGGTCTTCGAGACCGCGTTCGAGAGCTTGCTCGAATACTTCGGACTCGGGGAGGCCGCGAGCCTCGGCGATTTCTCGAACCCGGTCGGAGATTTCGGCGGCCATGCAGTATGATTACTCGACAACGTTCATAAATCCGTGTCTGCCGGCCCGATGAGAATCTGACCGGGGCCTATGTCAACCGTGGCCACAGCTAGATGCCCTTAGAGACGCCGTCTACCGTCAAAAATAGCGGCCTCGGCACTCTGACATTTTATCACCGGGACTCTACCCGGCATATAACACACTAAATTCTCTAGCAACTATTATTTTTTGGTACTAGTTAACATGGATGGCAATTTAATGAAAGAAAATGAAATCTCCAGCTAGTTCACAGAAGCTATCCTGCTCTCTCTCCCTTCTCCAGCCTGCTCAAGTTTGAACATGGGAGAAATATCGAAGCCCTCCAGTTCAGCGTCGAAGGAGAACAGCAGGACCTGCCGATCAGCCTGCTTGATGACCTCGAACATCCGCTCGCGGGTAGGACGGTCCACACGACCGAACATCGTATCTCCGATTAGCGGAGGAGTCGCAGGCATGACCTCGCCGGCAACCAACGCTGCTGCGTGTGAGATAATCAGCTGCCCTCCTGCAGAGAGGTGAGCCATCTCTGCCGGAGAGTTATCTTCTTTCCGGCGAGCCACAAGCCCGTCCTGCCGCTCCTCTACTTCGTACAGGTCACGTTCATCCAGCTTCGGAAGCACGTCGTTGATCCGGCGGATCATCTCGTCACCGAGATCGTAGTTGTTGGCGAAGAACTCGGGAAGTTCGGTGCCGCGTGCTGCCGACTGCTGGGCCGCTGCTTCACCTACGGCTTCGACAAGTTCGCTCCAACTGGTGCCGCCCCACGGGTCGTCAACCCCGACAGAGGATTCGGCGTCCAGCTTGGAAAACTTGAACGCCGGAAGCGGGAACACCGTGTTTATCGCTTCCGACGAGCTGGTGCTGACCCAGTCACCGTTTTCCTCTTCTTCTACTTGAAGCGAGTCTACGGAGTTAACCGGTCCCCGGCGAGTCTCGGACGTCTGGAACTTTCGGGTGAATCGGAATCGTCGACCGAGTTCGCTGTCAGAGATCACGGCCGAGACTTTTGCGGAGACTTCCTCTCCAGGGGAGAGTTCGTCCACCAGTTCGTAGGTTACCAGAGGGGCTTCGTCATCGAACTCCCCAGTAAGGCAGAGTTGAATAGAATCGGCTAACGTGGTTTTGCCCAAGCCGTTGGAGCCGAACACCACGTCGATGCTGGGTTCGTCGCTTCGGCCGAGATCCAGCTGGTGCTCGCCACGGAAGCATCGCAGGTTCTCTACAGTGAGAGACTCAATACGAATAACCACTACTGGAAATGTCGGGCCGGGGTGTAATCAATGTTACTGGGCCATGGTACACCGATCCACACAGCTTCTCAGAGGGTTTACTGGCTTTCTCCTGGAGATGCGTCGAGGATGTTCTGGTAACGGTTGAGTTGTTTGGCCACGACCGGGCTGCGGCATCTGACTGCAAGCTTTTCAGTATCCCAGTCTTCGGGCCGTTTTCGCGGCCATACGCCGTACAGGTCGATTTTCGGAAGCTTCAAAATGCCGAATTGGACGGCGTGGAGGTAGAGAGCGGTAGATGCGTCTTCCCATGTGACATCCTTCTTCCGTGGCAGGGTTTGAGGGAAATCGACGAGTACTGAGGGGAGTCCACGATCCCTGGCTGTGGAGATGAAGCCTGAGTCGTTGCTGAATAGCAGGAGATCAAAGCCACCGGTTTGGTGGACTTCTTCGCAGGCAGCGGTGATATTGTTGTCCTCCATCTCGGACTGAATCTTCTCTGTGTAGAGTTCGCGTTGGAGTCGGCTGAAGTACTGTCTACCGAGCCGGAGCTGCCGTGGTGTCTTTTTCAATTGGTTACGAAGTTCCCTGTATTCCTTCCCGAAGGCGTCTTCGAGTTGCCGGGTTTTGTTGATTTTCTCGTCACCATCGTAATTCATCAGTTCGTCCCGAACCCCGGTGACAACGGCGTATCCATTCAAACCCTGTTCTTGCTCAGGGGCAACACCCAGCTGGTGAGCAGGCCAGTACTGAATCAGGTTGGTGTCGAAGACTGCGAGGGATTCAGCGTTCCCATGTTCTAATCGTCGGTTTCTGTATGGGTCGATGAAGTCCGAAATCTCGTCCTGGTTATCGAACTCTAATACGCTGGAAGTGAACGCACCAATGAAGGCCCGGTGATCCGGGATTTCTGATTCTGCTTGTCCTCCGTGACGCCGACCTACCTCGGATCTGTCTTCCTGGTACTGGTTGACATCGCTTGTGAATCGGATGGAAGCAGGAGTGCCTCGGTCCAGCTGGATCTCGTAGAGGGTAGAAAGGATACTGGATTTATGATCTACAGAAATAACCGGGTTCCCGGTGCTGTAGAGTGCGTTGAAGAGGAGAGGCAGCTGCTTGCGAGAGATCTTGTAGACACCGTCAGTATTGCCGTGATCTCCTGGACCAGTGAGTTCCAATGCAGAGTTCTTTTGATAGTCTATGAGATCCATCTCGGGCCGTGGAATCATCGGGTAAATGGTGGACTCCAGGTTAGCTTGATTGGGGCCTTCCAAGGTGTAGAGATGGTCGAGTTTGAATCGCTCCATCTGGTTGCTGGCTCCGATAAGACAGGCGTTGAGAAGCCGTGAGCCGCTTGAGATGCTGACCGCGTTCGTGCCCTCGTATTCTTGCAAAGTCTCTAAGACGTGCTGTGAGAGGTCTTTCGGCTTGTTGACGCTGGGTGTTGTGGAAAGTTTGACTTCGGCGTCTACATTGTATTCTTTGCAGACGTTTTCGACAAGCTGCCGGATGGTGGGAAGTACGTCCTTGTCGTTCTGAGGTACGAAGACGAGGATATCTTCCGGTGTGTAGCCGCTCTCAATCGATGCTACAAGCGAGTTCAGTAGGGGGATGGGTCGGCTATCCGTAACGCCGATCCAAGTATCAGCCATTGTATAGCGAGATGAAGCGATACCAGATATAATTGATTGAGTTCAGAACTGTGGCTGATGCTTGGTCGGACCGTGTTGATATTTTAAAATAGGCTGTCACACATTTTGAAGTACAATGCGGAAAACCGGGTGAAGTTACAGGGTGGTCTTGAATCACAGATCTGCCGACGCAATCTGACTCAACCTGAAGGAGGTCGCCAACAGGTGGAGTGCCAACCGGATGGCGGAGCACCTTACCGAATATACTGACGCTGAGTTCTCTGCTCGCACCGTTCGACGACGTCTCAAGGGCTTATCTGGCCAGAAACGTGGGATTCCGAAAAAGAACCACTGTGTGCAGCGCTTCCTGAAGAAGATCCCAGACCATCCGGATAACGCGGTCAACTACGCAGTGACTGACGTCGGAAGGGCCGTGGTCCGGAAGAGTGACATTCCTCTGAATCTGTCGATGGTCTCAGCTTCTGATTTATTGGGCCGCGGCTTCGGTAAATCCGAGGATACAGGTGATGTTCGGCCTCATAAGTGTTGGAGTCGTGAGTTAGTTCGCCGGGATGGGTTGGGGAGTGCTGAAGGCGGTCTGTCGTGGAGTGATCGTCGTGCTGTTTTGGCGGAGAAGGATATTGGCTGGGAGGAGCACGTTGAGGAGAATCTTGGGCATGATGTAGGTCGGCATGGCGGAGTTCATCGGTTGAAAAGGTGATTTTCCATAGTCAGTGAGGAGAAGAAGCGGTATGGTTGGCTGGCAGCCTGGATAGCCGGAGTAATCCTTGGAATCGCCAGGGTCTTGTATGCTGTATTTCGGGTAGTTTTCTCGATATTGTCGAAACGGGCGTAAGTGGTGGTTCAGCCCTTCAGGCTGTCGACGATCTTGTCCCTCATCTCTGTGGTCCGGGTAGGTGCGTCAGGGTATTTCGACCGATATTCCTCGACGTCATCTACTTCTCCGGTGCAGTTTTCGCTCTGTAAGTGGCCCTTCTCAATTGTCTCAAACTCTTCACCGCATTCTCTGCACTTGATAGGGCCTGGAGCGTAGTTCGTGTTGGTCATGATTAGCCAGTAATTGTGTCAATGATTTCTTGGGCGTCTTCCTGATCGAAGTTTTGGGTGTGGAAGTGCTGATTATCTGAGTCGGATCCCGTTATCGAAATAATCACTGGGGAGACAAGAAGAGTCCACTGAGCTTTTGAAACCTCGGAAGCCATGTGTAGCCATAGAGACGCGGTTGATTCACGTCCAATCTCATCTGACTCTTCACTCGGAGTGATCCCCATCTGATCCATGTCTTCTGTTTTAGGCGAATAAACTGCCAGTGCAGGGTGGGATAGAGTTTCGCGGATGATGGCATCGATGATCAGTCGACACTCGTGTGGTTCTGCCCTTTTCGACATCATGGCCTCTCCAGCCGTAGGCGGAACCCTGTCTTCCATAGCCACGTTGTAGTCGGCGGATTCAGGGTCGAAACCGAGGCCCTCAAGCAAGTTCTGAATACGCTCCTGAGTTATCCGTCGGTCGTCGCTAATCTCCGTGACCGTTTCGAGGAAAGTCAGGGAGTCGGTTGACATAGAGGATAGTCTCATGTTGATGTCAAAGTATTTTCCCAGATTTAGAGTCTACATGAGGTTTTACGATAATCTCCTGTTTCTAATAACGTATGCAGTTGACCCAAAACAATGTAGAGGATTTCGTTGAAGGTGTTTTCGACTTTTATAACGAGAACACGCTTCTCGGAGAAGCGAACTCCGTTAGGGAGTACGGTTCCGCGAATCTGCCGACTAAGACACGGGAGCGAAGTGCCAAGCTGAAGGTTCAGGATTTCAGCGCGGGTATTGCCCATCACAACGTGAAGCCTGTAGTCAATGAGATCACGTCTTTCGAGCAGTCAAAACTGTTGAACTGGTTTGAACAAGAGCACGATGCAAGGGAGCAGGTTGGCAGCAATGAGTTTTCTCCGAGTCTGACGAAGACGGTTCTGGGATCATTGGATTCCCCTGTACAAGTTCTTCTCCCGGACAAGATGGAGTACCGGTATCACATCGACAACGGGACACATCTCCAGGGGAACCGCAATATCCCGATTACTTGGTTCCCTCCAAACCAGTACGATCAGACGGGCTTCGCTGTAGATCGTGGAGGGTATGTGTTGCAGAAGCAGCAGGGAGATACCTCCGTCGTGGATGACTCCCTGAATATCGATCTGCCAAATGATTACAGTAAGAGCTGGTTAGTGCTCAAGGTGGACGACGATCCGAGTGGCGGGGTTGAGGTGACGCTAAGATCGGAGTTCACCTCGCTTCAGAAGTCAGACGAGTACGATTCAGTCTGTTTGCTTGACCTGCCCTCTCTGAACGTACCTTAGTCACGTACAACGAGTTCAGAACTCAGTGAGCCCGACCTGTTCCGTCTCTTCCTCTCCTTCTGGGTCATCGTCTTCGAGTAGGCCGTGTTCTTCTTTGACTCGTTCCGGCATCTGAAGCACTCCGGTCTCTGGGCTGTGTTCATTCCTGTAGACCTCGGCTTTTTCGAGTTCTTTGAAGAGCCCGTGGCAGTCGATATCTCAGGTGTTCTCCATGTGTTCGACGTCGCTGGTGGTGACCCAAGAAACAGTACGTAGGTTCTCTGTAGCGACTGCGGCCACATCACCGAAGTCTCGATGATCAGAATGGTTTCCGAAAGGAAAACGGGGGTGATAGTTGATCGCTGAGAGCCAGGATTCGCCTTTCGCTGTTGACGCTGTCCGGCGTATTGAGAACTGGGAGGAGCTGGCTAATTTCGAGGAGAAGGTGATCATGCTGGCTCCGTGGCTGAAGAAGTACGAGTACCTGGGAGACCCAGACAGTAGGTTGGATGATGAAGTGTTTCAGATGCACGTCCACGGCCGGCCATTGGAGTGTGTAGAAGGAAGTGCTGACTACAGTTTTGACTTCGACGGCGTCGTGAACTTTGAGTACGACGAGCTGGACGCAAAGTCTTTGGTTGATGAGGAATACAGGACGTGGATCAACGTGTTCGAGGAAGAGTTCCCGGACGCGGATCTGTATTATCCGGAGCCGGACGAGTATCTCTGAAGTTTGTAGGTAGAGAGTCTTGCGTTCCTGACCCCACCGTGGATTTATACAGACCTCGGTGCAAGGTTAGTACTACCAGGGGTATCACAAGTGACTGTATCAGGTAACACCGTTGGGGAGAGACTTGACGAGTTAGAGCTCCCACCAGTCATTGAGACCTCAGAGACTGATTTCATACACGACTTCTACAATCCTATTCTATCTCGGGCAATTGAGTACAAGAGGGGAGTCGGATACTTTACGAGTGGCTGGTTGAAGAACGCTGCTCGTGGTATTGCTGGGTTGGCGTCGAATGGTGGGAAGGCCAAGTGGATTATCAGCCCGATACTGGAGGAGGATGACTGGGAGGCCTTCAAGAAGGGAGAAGAAGGCCGTAGAAACGAGGTTATCTATGAATCGCTTGAGCGGGGGATAGAAGAGCTAGAGGAGGGGCTTGAGGAAGATACTTTGAATACTGTTGCTTGGATGATTGCGGACGGTCTTCTGGAAATCAAATTCGCAGTTCCGGATGGACGCAATATCTATGGAGACTTCCACGATAAGTGGGGTATTGTCACCGGTATCTATGGCGGGAAAATGGCGTTTCACGGTTCTCAGAATGACAGTCAGAAGGGCTTCTACAACTACGAGTCGTACGATGTTTTCTGCGATTGGGCGTGTGAGCGCGATGCTGAAAGGATACGGAAACACGAGGAAAGATTTGATGATCTGTGGAATAACGAGAAGGAAGATATCTCCGTGTATTCTCTTCCTGAAGGGGTTAGCGAGGATATAGTCCAGCTGAGAGAGACTGACGATGCTCCTTATGACAACGACAGATCTGGTGGTAGTCCAATGAGCGCGAGGGACCACAACATTACTTTGCGCGACTACCAGCAGGAAGCGGTGAATCAGTGGCGGTACAATGGTCGGCACGGCCTATTCGAGATGGCTACGGGTACTGGGAAGACGTACACCGCTATTGGTGCGATGGATCAAACCTTTGCGAAGCAAGAGCATCCGATGGTCGTGGTCATTGCGGTACCTAATACGCACTTAGCTTTCCAGTGGAGAGACGACTTGGAGGACTGGGGGTATGATGAAGAGGTCTACATGATCTTCGGGAGTGTCAACACCAACTGGAAGTCGGACATGGGTCGCGTCCTTGATGATATCCGGATTGAAATGCAAGATATCGCTATTCTGCTGACCACGCATGATACTCTTTCAGATGAGCACTTCCGGTCGGAGATTCAGCAATTGAATTGTGACCGCTTGCTGATTGCTGATGAGGTTCACGGCTCTGGATCTGAGGAGAGGAAGAAAGGATTGCTTGAGGATTACAATTACCGTATTGGGCTTTCTGCTACGCCTCAGAGATACTTTGACGAGGAGGGTACGGATTTCCTGATGGACTATTTCAACGGCGTGGTTTATGAGCTGCCGTTGGGTGAGGCGATTCCTGAGCATCTGACGCCGTACGAGTATAAACCGTATTTCGTGGAGATGACTCCGGAGGAGCTGCACGAGTATGAGGAGATAAGCAGTGACTTGGGGTGGATGGCAGCCAGTGACGATGTCGAAGACAAGGTCGTGGAGAACATGATGATGGAGCGTGCCGATCTGATTAAGAAAGCGGAGAACAAGTACAGCAAGCTCCATGACATTTTAGAAGGGATTGATGAGCCAGACCATCTCCTGGTCTACACTAACGACGAGCAAATTGACCAAGCGCAGCAGATCTTAGACGAACACGGTATTTTCCATCATAAGTTCACTCAGGCGGAGAAACCGAGTGAGAGACCGGAACTCCTAGAGCAGTTCGATAAGGGGAACTATGACGCCTTGGTGGCGATGAAATGTCTGGACGAAGGAGTAGACGTGCCATCTACTCGGGAGGCCATATTAATGTCAAGCACGGGGAATCCCAAGCAATTTATCCAGAGGAGAGGGCGCGTCCTCCGGCATTATGAGGGAAAGGAGAAAGCAGTCATCCATGATATAATTGTGGTTCCATCCCTGTCAGAGGATTTGAATCCCGATATCAAAGAAATCGAGAAAAAGATTTTGTTAAAGGAACTGGACAGGTTCGATGAGTTCGCATCGAATGCTGACAACGAAATTGAGGCCCGGAACGCCATCGAGACAGTCCGAACAATATATGAAGTGTAGCGTGTGATCATTGCCTCATCAGCGTAGTTAGCAACTGAAAGGAATATTTCAGACAACAAAACAGGACTCATTATGGATAAACCAGAAGTCAACCGTCTAATCACGGACAAGGTCGACGAAATCGAGGATGAGGATCAGAGAGCGTTCATTAAACAGATTCTGAAGTTCGAGCGCGATAATCTTGACCAGCCTATGCCTCGGTACAGCGACGATTACAAAGATATGCTCGACGACATCGTCTCAGAAAATGAGTAGGATACAGATTCATTCTGTGGAGGTGAAGGACTACAGACAATTCCACGGAAAGCAACGAATCGAGCTCAAAACTGATGGTAAGAAGAATATCAATGTCATAGAGGGAGAGAACGGCTCTGGAAAGTCAAATCTGCTGAACGCTATCACTTTCTGTCTTTACGATACCGAGGAACATCTTGAGGAGTCGAAAGAAGAAGGACTGAATGTTTACCCGTACGGCAATCGAGACAAGCTGGAAGATCTAGATGAAGGTGAAGAGCTTAATGGGTATGTGGAGGTCCGGTTTGGCAGAGATAGTCCGGAATACAGGTTCAAGCGGAGTTTTACAACGGTCAAGAAGGGGGAGAACCAGTTTAGCGACGCTTCTGACGATCTTACACTACAGCGTAAGGAGGGCTCTGATTGGGATATCAAGGACGATCCTATCGCTCACCTAAACCAGATTCTCCCTGTTGACGTCCGTGATTACTACCTCTTTGACGGTGAACGGCTTGACACGTTTTTTGAAGAAGAGTATTCGGAGAATGTGAAGAAAGGTATCGTCGACGTCTCGCATATTGACCTTCTGGAGAGATCGGAGAACCACCTGAAGAGAGTTCGTGACCAGATACAGGATAAGGATGATTTCTCCGGGAAGGAAGATGAGCTTCGTGAGGAATTGAACGAGCTGAGAGACGAACTTGAGGATTTAGAGGGTGACAAGGAAGAGATCGTTTCTAACCTTGAGGAGACGCGGCGGCTGATCAAGCAGAAGGAATCGAAGCTTGAGGATAGTGATGACAAGTATATTCGGAGTAGACAGGAGCAGCGTAGCAAGGCGAAGGATCGGTTGAAGAATCTCCGCAGTAGAAAAGAGAATCTTCAGAATCGATCTGGCGATGTCCTGGCGGAGGCAGCTCCTATTGTGTACTGTTACGATGCTCTTGATTTCACTCTGGAGCAAATCAACGAGTTACACGAGAAAGGGAAGTTACCTCCGAGGATTCAGGACTACTTCATCCGAGAGCTCTTGGAAGAGGGTGAGTGTATCTGCGGTGAGCCGATAGAAGAGGACCACGAGCACGAGCTTAAAGATCTTCTTGAGGAAGTTGAGCAGGGCCTGGATGAGGATGAAAATCTGGAGGGTAAGAGTGAGATCCCCCGTATCCAGGATGTTGGAACTGAGAAAGTGAGCCAGCTCTTGGATTTGCGAGGCCAGATCCGTGAGGTCGAAGAGGAGATTAGTGACACGGAGACTGAGATCAACGAGATCAAAGAGGAGCTGAAGCAGTACGATACTTCGGACGAAGATATCGACGTAGATGCTATTGAGGATCAGCTTGACGACTTAGAAGACCGGGAGGAGACCCTGAAGGATCAGAAAGAGGATATTGTGAGTGATATCGCGTTGAAGCAGGAAGAGGTAGATAACAAAGACGAGGAGCTGACTAAGGAATTAAAGAAGAAAGAGAAGCACCAGGACCTGGTGAAGAAGCTGGAGTTCCTGGAGCAGTCGATTGACCACGTCAATGAGATCCAGCAGACTGTATTGGGCGAGATCCGTAGTCAGGCTCAGGAGAAAATAGAGGAGTACTTCAACCAGCTGATCTGGAAAGACGAAGAATACGAGATTGTCTTGGAGGAGGACTATACTATCCGAGTCCTGGATGAGTTCGGAATGGACAAGATTGGTTCCCTGTCTGCTGGAGAGAAGCAGGTCTTGGCATTGTCGTTCATGTCCGCCCTCACCAGTATCAGTGGATTCGAAGCCCCCATCGTTATTGACACGCCTCTGGGCAGGATATCTAGTGAACCACGGAACAGGATTGCCGAGAACATCCCGGACTACATAGAGGGAACACAGCTCACCTTCCTCATGACAGACTCAGAGTACACTACCCAGGTTGAAAGCAGGATGAAGGATAGTATCTCTAATGAATACCTGCTGAGCAATAGCGGGTTGAAAACCGAGGTGGTTGAAAGATGATCGACGAGATTGAGGAAACCGAGATCCCGCGCGACCTTGTGATCGAGGAGAAAAAGCGAGACCGCTATAAGGAGTTGATTGACGAGGACAGCGGCTCTCCTTTCGCAGGTCAGCAGATGAGCAAGTTGTTCATGGTGTCGCTGGGAATCGGGTATGACCAGGGCCTCCAGAAGTCTCTTGACTCAAGGTCGGGGAGCATTCCTTGGAGTGCCTTGACGAAGGACGAGCAGTGGGTAATCAAATCGGTTGCAGTGAAGGAAGCTGACGACGCCGAGATCCTGAAGGATGGCAGCCAGGTAGCTCAAATAGTCCAGGAATACGCGAATGGCGGTTTCGAGTATATCGACGACTTGGTCCGTGGACCAAAAGATACTCTCTCCACACTCCGGACTGAAGTTGTTACGATGCATCAGGATCACCGCCCGGATGCAGATGTAACGGATGATGACGACTGACTGCTGACTGGTCTTACTGGATGTCGGCTTTGACGAGGTACTCGTGTTCGTGCTCTTCCAGTACCTCTAAATCTCTGTCAAGGATGGTTTCGGCTTCTTCGAGCTTGTCGGGTGGAAGGTAGAAGGTGAGTGCATCCTCGTCGCTGGTGACGTGGATATCGTCCCTCATTACCCCGAGTTTGTCGACGATCTTACTCTGAAGTTGTTTTGACTGGGTCATGAGTTTTTAGAAGGTGATGTTGCGGAGTCTGTTGACGATCTTGATTACTTCGTCGGTGGCGTACTCGATTTCTTCTCTTGTGTTGTCTTTTCCGAGGCCGAACCGTATGGCGTTGTGCCACCTGTCTTCGTTGTCGGTGATGGCCTGGAGGACGTGTGAGGCTTCAACCTGGCCCGTGGTACAGGCGGAGCCTGCTGAGACCGCTATATCGGGTTGAAGGTTCTTGACGAGAGCTTTGTTCTCTACGCCGGTGAAGCTGATGTTGAGGTTGTTGGGTATCCGCTCCTCCGGGTGACCGTTCAGGACGATGTCGTCCAGCTCCTCGTTGAGGCGTTCCCACATATACGAGGTGAGCTCGTCAACGTGGCTGGTACGTTCTTCCATGTTCTTGTCGGCCATCTCCACTGCCTTTGCGAAACCGACGATGGATGGTACGTTGAGAGTTCCAGATCTCCAGCCTCGTTCGTGGCCGCCGCCGTGAAGCAGTGGTTCAAGTTTGACTTTCGGGTTTCTGCGGCGGACGTAGAGTGCGCCGACGCCTTTCGGCCCGTAGATCTTGTGGCCGGAGATAGACATCAGGTCGATCCCCATTTCTTCGACGTCGATAGGGAGGTAGCCGATTGCCTGGACTGCGTCGGTGTGGAAGAAGACCTCGTGCTCTTTCGCTATCTCACCGATTTCTTGCAGGGGTGCAGTGGTACCGATCTCGTTGTTTGCGGCCATAATCGAGATCAGCACGGTGTCGTCACGTATCGCGTCTTCTACGTCACTGGGATCGACCTGGCCGTGTTCGTCGACAGGGAGATATGTAGCGTCGAATCCTTTCTCTTCCACTGCTTCGCAGGCTTCGAGTACGGCTTCGTGCTCGGTGACAGCTGTGATGACGTGGTTCCCCTTGTCGTGTTTGGCCGCGTACTCGGCGGCTCCCTTGATCGCCAGATTGTCGGATTCGGTGGCTCCGCTGGTAAAGATGATTTCCTCAGGCCTGGAGTTTACCGCTTCTGAGATTCGTTCTCGGGCTTCGTTGACCGCTTTCTTGGCGTTGGCCCCGTAAATATGATCTTCGCTGGCAGGATTCCCGTAGTTTTCTGTGAAGTAGGGTTTCATCCCGTCGACGATGTCTTCGTCTACAGGGGTGGTGGCGTGATGGTCAAGGTAGATGGGTGTTGCCACGTCAGGACTCATGTTATCCTTCCTGTTGAGCGTGCTTCCCTTTCACTTCACCGGGCACCAGGTCTTCGAGGTCAGTTAGGTCTCTGACGTTGCCGTGGACTCGGATCACTCCTCGGTTGAGGTGTGCGACGAACTCGTCGTACAGAACCTCTTCAGGGTCTTTGTTTTCCTGGATCAGCCGCTCCTTCAGGAGTGCCATGTAGAGTGCGTCGTGTTCTCCAAGGAGGGTGTACCGGTTGAACGTCTGGCCCTCGTTGTCGTATTCTTCCGGGTTTGGTGGCCGGGATTCGTTCAGAGAGTAGCAGAACCCGATTCGGCACAGGTAGTTCGGGGTCATACCGGTGTTGGCTTTCAGCATTTTCAACCGGTTGGTTGCGTCGTTACCTATCGTGATGCGGTTGAACTTCTGGCTCATGAAGTGATCTCCTCTAGGGACTGCTGGTTTTCGTCATCATCGTCCCAGAAGTAACCCTTCGAGGGAATTGTCCGGCCTTCTGTTTCGTCGTATTCGAGATGGTAGGCATTAGAGATGTAGCCCTCCAGTTTCTGGTACTGGCTGTCGTCGATCTCAGTGTCGGTGGAGAAGATTATGACTTGGTGGGCTGCCTCGGGGAAGAAGTGCGTGATCAGGTTATCCCGATGGTCGTTGTCAAGGCGTCCAAGAGGTGTGTCGACGATGAACGGAAGTGGACGGTCGGAGATGTCAGCCAGCGCCCAGAGTAGAGAGGTGGCGAATATCTGTCGTTCACCAGCGGAAAGCTCAGTGTGCGGCTTCTTGTTGCCGTGGATGGTCTTGATGGAGATATCAAGGGTTTCCTCGTCTATCTCAATCTTGTCGTAGAACTTGCCCTTGTTGGAGAGCGTGATGTACCGTTCACTGAGTTTGCTTTCCAGTTTCCGGAGTTTTTCCTTAGCAAGTTGTTCTCGAAAGTCCTGAACTGCGTCACGTACGTCTGTAGCTAGGTTTGCCCGTTCGGAAACATCTTCGACACGGGCTTTCTTCTCCAGCTTGTTCTCGATCTCGTTTTCTTTCCGTTCGAGTTTTGTCTGTGCCTTACTGATTCCCTCTTCAAGCTCTTCCAGCCGGGACTTGATCGCACCCCTCTCTTCGGTCAGCTCGTTCAGGTCTTCGATGAGCGGGGAGATGAGTTCTTCATCAGGTGCTTTGCCAAGACCAGCTTCCACTTCTTGGAGTTCTCGGGTTTCCTCTTCCAGTTCTTCAGTCACCTCTGACAGCTGCTGCGGAACGTCGTGCAACGCCTTGTCCACTAGGGAGTAGATTTCTTGGCGTTGTGCTTCGGAGAACTGGTGTGCGAGCTCTGGCTCTTCATCATCGATTTCAAGACGTCCCTGGAGCTTTTGCTGGATACGTTCCGCGACTTCCCCAATCTGGTCTTCAGGAACCTCGGTTTCCTGCCAGACTTCGTTGTCCCCGAGCACGTTGTTGAGTTCATCAGTGAGTTCGTTTCTGGCAGTCACCTTGTTCTGCCGTTCTGTCTCGGTCTTGAGCCGGTCGACGACGGCCTCACACAGATCCGGTGCCAAGGTGAACGGGTATGCACCCATAGCGATTTCCCGGATCTGATTTTCGTGTTGTTCGATGCTGGCGTTGAGTTCTGCACGGCGCTCTTTCAGTTCTTCTCGCTTGTCGGCGTATGACCCGCCTTCCTGAGCGATCTTGGACTCTTTGCTGTCGATTTTCGAGTCCAGCTCCTGCAGTTTCTCTTCTTTCTCTTCTTTCTCCTGCTTGAAATCCTTGAGTTCCTGCTCGAACTGGTTTCGCTCATCTCGGAGTTCTTCGAGTTCCTCGTTGATGCCTTCGACTCCGCTCTCATCCAGTTTGCGGGAGATGTAGATGGAGAGGTCAGTGTCCAGTCGTTCGATCAGGTCCAGACCGAGAAGGGAGTACATCGAGTCTTCGAAGTCAGCGTCAGATTCGACTGCGGATGCGAGTTCTTGAATCTTCTCGCCGTCGAAGAAGAACAGCTGTGAGACGCCGGGAGGAACGAGTTCCTTGAGGAAGTCCTGCCACTGGTCTTCGTTCAGCTCGGATGGTATCTGTCCGTTTCTTCGAACCTCCAGGTTTTCGACGATGCTCTTGCCTCTGTCTCGCCATGAGCGTTCGACCGAGTAGTGGTCGACTTCGCCCATGTGGGCGTACTCGAACTCCAAGCGTACGGCGGCGCTGTCTGCTTTGCCGTCAGGGTATTCGTGGAGTTTGCTCCGGATGGCTTGTTCGTAGTCTTTTCTGGCGGTGCGACGACCGAGCGAGGATTTCCCGTGGAGGCAGAATCCTATGGCCTCAAACAGTGTGGTCTTCCCTGCCCCGTTTTTCCCGCCGAACAAGACGATTGGAGAGTCGTCACTTGATGTGAGAGTGATCTCGTTGCGTCCACGATAAGGTCCAAAATCGGTGATTACCAGCTTGTTTATCCTCATAGAGTATCTTCAGGTTCCTCCGATACCGTCGTACTGCCATGCTTCTATCCGGTCTTCCCCTTCGATCTCCGAAACGATCTCTTCTAGGTCCCGCCAGTCCTCCCTCATGACCTTGTCTATCTCGCTGTAGATCGAGGCCCGGCGTTTCATTCCGTAGTGCTGGAACTCGGTGTCGAGCAGGCGTTTGATGAGTTCCGGCTGTACGTCATGGTCTTCGCAGACTTCGTTCAGGACTTCTGCTTCCATCTCTCCGAAGGAACCGAGGTCGTCATGTACCCAGTTGAGGTTGTCGTCCATGACCTCGTTGTAGATCTTTGGTACGGAGTCAGCCCAGTCTGCACGTTCTTCGCGCCAGAGGCGGCGGATTTCTCTGATCTCTTCCTCTCGGATCAGCTCCATTTCCTCGTCTTCGGGGAGGCTTTCGTTGACCTCTTTCTGCGTTTCTAGGAGCTTGCGGAGCAGGTCCTTGCAGAACTCGAACTTGTGGGCACGGGGAATGATGCCGTCGCTGCCGTTGGTTTTCTCTTTGACGTAGCCGTGTTGACGGCCCTTTACTTGCCGGAATTTCGGCTTCTTCTCCGGATCCTGTGTTTCTTTGAGGAAGTCACGGAACTCCAACAAGGGTTCCATCCAGTCCTCTCCCTCGTCGATCATATTCTGCATCGCCTTGTCCTCGGAGACCACGGTGCAGGTCCAGCAGCCGAACCGGCTGTTCCCGCAGGAGGGTGTTTTCGTGTCGATGACCATCGGGCATTCGTCGTCGGCTTCCTGGTAGAGGGCTGCGAGATCTCTGTTGTTCTTGCCCCATGGATTTTCGACGGCTTGGATGAGGTACGTCCAGACGTCGTCGACGATCCAGTCCTCGATAGGGGTGTAGACAAAGGCGTTGGCGAACTTGTTGTGGCGGGAGAGCACGCTACCGTCGATGCTGTGCATTTCCATCACCTGTTCGCGGGTGGCGGATTCGGCTTTGCGTGCTCCTAGAACGACGATGACTTCGCCGTGTTCGGAGACTTTGTTCTCGATGAAACGGTCCGCAGGGTCGATCTTGAGCCGCTCAGTACACCAGCGGAAGTTTTGGTTCGGTGCCGGGTAGCCTCGGCCAATCAGATTAACCCAGAATGAGTCGTCGACTTTGGGGGTGACCTTGTGGGCCGTGAACGGGAGATTTTTCTTCTCTGCGTATTCGTTTATGTTTTCGAGAGTAGAGACGATATGATTGACTATCTTCGGTGTTTCGACTAACGTATCGCTCGAAATAACGTATATCGGCTTATTTCTTTTTTCTTCTGGAAGATCCTCAATAGCGTACCAGATTAGCTGAAGGGCGGTAGTAGAGTCCTTTCCACCACTATATCCGATGACCCAAGGGCGATTGTCCGCGAGATAGGTGTTCTGTATTTCCTCATAGATTTCCTTGAGTGACCGGGTGTCAAATACGGATTCTCCCTTTTCTTGTCCGGTCTTAGAAACTTCGAGATTGTCCGTACTCATGCTAATAATCTCTTCGTTTGATTCGTGCCGGCTAGACACTTCAATTTTCCGTTCGAACCGCCCAATGCCCCCGCTACGATCCGTCGGTTTTCCATCTCAGAACCTCTTTGTAAATTTCTGATTTTTCAAGCGATATTGCGCCATGCTCCTTGGCTTGCTTGAGCGATATCTTATCTTTTAGGAGAAAAATGACGAAGTCTCTGTGCCTTTGAGTGGCTACCGCGTTTCTCATGATGTCCGACGCGTCGATACCCTTGTCTATAACGGCGCAGTACTCTGCAGGATTGTCTGCCAGCTTCAGCTCGTAAAAATAATTATCCAAAATCTGACTTATTTCTGGAAGATCGCACTCTGGAACTTCGAATCGATATCTTTCGGAATTATAGTACTCCTCAAGCTGCTGGAACAAGCCGTCTTCGTCGAAATACTGTCTAAACAGGTATAAGCCATCGATCTCGAAGACGGTGATCTCCGTTTTCTCCACATCGAAGCTGGGCACGATTGAAACCCCCCTGCTTGCTCAACTCAACACTCCCTATCTGCTAAAGGTTCATCCATCCAGAGTGAAAGTGAAACTAAGGCAAGACGGCGGGGTCTAAATTTACTCCTCCGGGCCTTGGCGAGTATTGCGAAATTCGGTTTCCGGAGCAGAACCCGCAATTTTGTAATGAATTCTCTCTATCGATTGATGTCTTCAATAGATAGTTCGGGTTTCCCTTCCTGGTCTGCCCTCCGTCCTGCTTTCAACAGCATCTCTAATGCTTTCCGACAATCACCGCTTTCGTCCGCAACCTGCTCAGCGACTCGTTGAATCACCTCATCTGGTACCGTTCCTGGTTGGAAGGTCTGTTCGACTCGGCTTCTCAGGATCTCTTCCAATCGCTCCGAGCCGTATGGTTCGAACTGGAGTGTGTAAAGAGAGAGTCGGCTGTTACTCCGTGGATCTAGGAAGAGCTGTGAGGGCAGCTGATTCGAGATTAGGACCGTTCCCAACCGATTCTCCACTTCCTGATTAAGCATCAAGAGGTCATAGACTACCTTGTTCTTGTCTTCGAGCTGGTCGAACTCGTCGAGTGCTACGGCGACTCCTCGGTTCTTGTTCAACCACTCGCTGAGTTTCGAGAGGAGTACGTCGACTGGCTTGCCTTTTCGAGGTGCAGGATATCCGAGTTGGATCAGGAGTTCGGTGAGGAGTGACGACCGGGTGTTGTACTGCCAGCAGTTGATGAAGACGGGCTTGATTCGGCTATGCTTCTCCAGTTCGCCGAAAACGTGTTGGACACAGGTCGATTTACCGATCCCTGCCGGGCCGTAGATCAGCAGGTTCTCAGCAGGATTTCTCCGGGTTAACGGCTGGACGGCCTCGGCTATCCGTTCTATCTCGTCGTCTCGTCCGATAGGTGTGTCCAACGGACTATCTGACGTTAGTACTGACCTGTCTCGAAATACGCTATTGCCTGAGTTAGATGAGCCGAACAGGAGCAACCACCGGGTAACTATTCAGGTCATCATCTTCAAATATCGTTGTCACGGGTCGTGCTTCGGATGGGATTGATAAACGATTGAAGGTCGAATTTTTCTATTGAATCAGTTCAAGAGAAGGCCAACAGAAAACCCGGTCTCCTCAGTAGTACATTAATTCGAGACGTTCAGTTGACGCTATGAGTGCCCTCATTCAGAACCCCGCTCCCCTCCAAGCGAATTATATTCCGGCAAGCTTCGTAGACCGAGAGGATACGCTGTCAGCGCTTAGAGAATTTTTCACGGTAACAATGGAATCCGGGTCGACTGACCTGATCATCCGAGGTCCCCGCGGCGTCGGGAAAACTCATCTGGTTCGGAGGCAACTCCACGAACTTGATGACTCCGTCGCGACCTGCTATGTCCCCTGCACTCGGTTCAACACTCAGTACAAGGTACTCTCTCGGATCCACGAACAATTACTGAGGGAGTCGGCGGAGGAGGGTCACCACACGGCCTCGCTACAGCGCAAGCTTGACAAGAGAATCGGAGGTCTCCCGACAATCATCGTACTCGACGAAATCGATCTTCTTCTCTTGAACGACGGGAATGATTTGCTCTACTTCCTCTCTCGGATCGACGACAGAGAATCACTCAGTCTCGTATTGATCTCTAATGGCCAAGCAAGTCTTGAGGAGTGGGTGGAGGAAAGAACATTCAGCTCGCTCTATCCTCGTACGCTCACGTTTGAACCCTACTCCAGCGAGGAGATCTTCAAGATACTTGCGGATAGAGCTCGGAAAGCACTTGCTCCACGAAGCCTGCACAAAGAGGCGCTATCTCATATCTCTTCATCGACAAGGAATGTCGGATTCGCACTCTGCTGGTTGCAAACAGCAGCGAGGAACGCTAATGAGACTCTTTCAAAACCGGGTGTAACTGACGTGTATCAAGAGGCACTTGATACGTATGCGGGGCGACTTCTTAGCGACTTCAGCCAACATCACCAGCTTCTGTACAGCGCTATCGTCGATCTGGATGAAGGGGCGGATGACGGGATTCGAACTGGGAAGATATACCAGCGATATCGGAAACTCTGCAGGATTGAATCGATAGACTCTCTGAGCAACAGACGACTAAGCGACTTCCTCAAAGAACTGGAGATGCTTGATCTGATTCAAGCGGACTACTATTACGGCGGAGAGAAAGGGAAGACGCGAGAAATTAGGCTAACCGAGTGAGAACTATGTGTCTTTATTCGGACATCCTCCAGTCAGGTAGTGGTGCAACTTCGGATCTACTGAGTATCAGCTAAAAAATCAAGCTAAATTATAGTCCAAGCCTTTTGGAGAGACGCGGACAGTTGCGTCTTCCAGTCCAGGTAGTTGTCCGTCTTCGTATGCTTCATCTTCGATGTAGGCCGCTAGGACCATAGAATCTACAAACTTCATCCCGGCATGATTCGCAGAATTACGCTTGAAATCAACCCACTGATCCACTCCTTCAATTTGAAGATTGATGTTTGAATATTCCGTATTTTGAAATACTTCCGGTATTTTTCCATCATCAAATCCTATACCCATCCATTGAGTTATATTCCCAGGAGCTTCAGGTTTTTCGATTGGTATTCTGCTATCTCTGTTGACGTAGCCTTTTTGGAGTGGCCAGATCTGTTCTGGCTCATTTGGATCAGTTTCTATTCCATAGACTTTCTGGTTGGATTGCTTACTCTGGTTGTAGGTTAGGCCCGTCATTGCAATGCCCAGCCCGTGGCTTCCACCCAAAGTCTTCATATGGCTCGTGAACGTTTCATTTCCAACTGAATAATGTTCTGCAGCTGCTAATGCTGCTGTCCGGATGAAGTCGTGAGTTGATGAGACTCCAGTATCTGTGGAGAGCATCTCTACGTTCATCCATAGACCATTGTAGTTTGACTCTGGAATTCTCTCTATTAGAGGTGCTTTTGAATTAAATACTTCTTCATAGAAGAAATCGCCTAAATCTGTATCGTGTCTCTCTTCCAATACTTCAGCTATATTACTGTCTACCCATTCTCCGTTAAGCAGTCTTCTTGGAAATTCATGCAGCAGTTCCGACCGTTTTTTCCCTGTAACCTCCACCTTTCCTTCAAGTCCTTCTGCTATCCGGTCTATTTGTTGGAAGTGGTATAGTTCACGGAGTTGCTGTATCGATGGCATCTGGTAGTCTTCGGGATTGTTGGAGAACACTCCGAGGTCTACATCGCCGTTGAATACTGCGTGGTCTGCTGGTGCGCCCCCCGCCGGGTTGAATGAGAGTGATCCTGTATCCGGATACTCTGGTTCCTGAGGTGTCTCCGTTTGTTCAGTAGGCTCAGGGGTGGATGTCGCAGTAGCAGTAGATGTCGTATCAGTAGGGGTGGCTGATCGACCTGTTGAATTATTTGTCGTTGAGCAACCAGCAAGGAAAGAAGAAACAAGACTCCATTCTAAGAAACGGCGTCGAGATAGCGGACCGGTCATCTTCAACGGCCTCTTGTCATCATAACGTAACAGAATTGTTAAAAATCTGTCTGCAGACTCTCGACTAAATCGAAAGTACTCGCTTCTATCTCCTCTAATTCTCGTTCAATCTGTCGTCTCTCCTGCTCCAGTTCCTGCCTGTCGCGCCAATGCCTCCGGCGCTCCTCCCTGATCGACTCGTAGAACTCCTCTATTTTCTCTTTCAGTTCGTCAACGGATTCTGGCCCGACCGAGTTGTACTCCTCTTGTAATCGTTCCAGATACCAGTCCAGCTTCAACTCTAACTCGCTGCGGTTCTCCTCAAAGATCCGATCCCGCTCTTCCAACTGTTTCTTGATCCGCTTAAGCTGCTGCTCTAGCCGCTGTCCCTGATTCCTCTGTGACCGCTCCAAGAACTCCTCTACGTCGAATCCAGTATCCAGGTTCTCGGCTCCGTAGTCAAAGTATTCCACAGGGAACTATGGGCGAACACCTAGGTTACTGGTTATTCCTCGCCCCGGTTCCGAAGCCGCCGAAATTCCCTTGCCTTCCTCTGATACAGCTTCGGCAACTCCTTGATCTCCTCTTCGCTCCAGGACTCGACTTCTTCCAAGAGTTCCTCGGCTTCGAAGACTTCGCCTGACGCAATGCGGGTCATAGCATAACAACGAGAAGAGTGAGGGGTAAACCGGTGTCATTACACCGGACTTCTGAAGCTAATTCTCCAGTTGTTCCAACTTCTCCAGTACTCCTTTCTCTTCCAATTCCGTGAGACGCTCCAAGACTTCCTGTTTCTCTTCCTTCGATTGCTCCTTTTCCAAGCTGAGAGGCCGTCCGCAGTTACGGCACTCCGAGTGTATGGACTCGTTCTCTGTCCCGCAGAACGGGCAGTCTTCACTCTGATCCTCGTCTTCCTCACCGCTCAGACCGTACTCTTCTCTGATCGCTTCGTTGACGTCGTCGTTGTTGAGGTGGACGTAGACTTTCGCTCGGTCGCTTCCGGGTGTCCAGCCGGCGAACTTGTTGAGCTGCTCGTAACCCATGAACGTCGCCACCTCCGTCAATCGAGTGTGCCGAAGGTTGTACGGCCTACGCTTGTTGTCCGGTATACTGGCTCGTTCACAGGCATCTTGGAACCGGCGTAGAAAACTATCGTACTTCCACCGATCCCGGAGATCTGGATCATACAGGCAATCTGTATTTCCATGCTGCTGCGGAACCTTTCCACACTTCTTGCACTCCTGTTGCTGAGTCTTGACCCACAGCGGCACACTCGGATCATCAATATCGCCTACCTCTCCACCGAGAGGATGCTGAGCGATCCACTCACGCAAGGGCCGTCCCGAACGAACCAGCTGATTCGTACGATCAGGCGTGCCCTTGATCCCCTCAAGATAGATGAAGTCGCCCTTCGCATTCGACGTGAAGTCCCCAAGATTCCGCGACAAGAGTTCGCCAGGACGAGCCGCCGACTCATACAGAACCATCGTAAAGGCCCGGTCACGCGTATTGATGAAACCGCTGAACAACCGCTTCAGCTCTTCCTTGGTGAAAATATCCTCCCGACTTACCGTCGACTTCTGGCTGGCCGACGCAGAAAAGAAATCTACCTTCTCCGGATGCTCGTGTCCACCGTTCTCGATCTTGTAGAACTTCTTCGCAGCAGCCCTCATCGTATGCTTGGTGGAGTCAGCGTAATCACTCCTGTTCAAAGAGGCAATAGTCATCTTCAACTCTTCTTCA
Organism: Haloplanus aerogenes; assembly: GCF_003856835.1. NCBI lineage: Archaea > Methanobacteriati > Methanobacteriota > Halobacteria > Halobacteriales > Haloferacaceae > Haloplanus > Haloplanus aerogenes. The sequence continues at coordinate 3,025,780 of NZ_CP034145.1, read as the reverse complement.
GTAGCGCCGCTTAACTCAAAGCTGTCAGGGCCAAAATTCAGTATCAGAGATTTCAGAGCAGTTATCAATCGGCTTTGCCGCACCTCACTGATGTCCTCAGCAGCGCAGTGATCTATGAACTTCCGTATTGCGTCTACATTAGCTGGTTCAAGCTCGGAATCTTTCAGATTTTGCAGTTGTTTCTCAACGTTGATATAGCGTTTCGTCGACATAGAGTAGTTCTACACCTCAAATAGAAGGAAAGAAGCTGGGAAAGACAGCGCTTCGAATGGATTCACAGCTGTATACGGACACCTAACCCTTTGACCAGAGTCCCGGTACACAGCAGTTCTCTTGGGGCTCTCACCCCTCATCACGGTTGAAGGACAGTGAACCCTTCATCAGGTGCCCGGACGGGGCTAGGTATTATCCGTTCACTGCCTTTCGACTTCTCTCCTTCCTTCGTTTGGTCTTTCAAGCGAAAATTGGTGTCTGAGTTTTAAATAGGACGGGGTGACTCTCAACTCACATCTGAACCAAAGCTTGGAAGATTTGAATAGAAAGATTTGTTCGCCGATTTCTTGTTTAGAGATATTATATTCCGATACGCCGAACTACCCGAAACACTCATCCAGAGTTGAGCTCTAACTCGTTGAACTGCCGAAACAGTCGAAACATCACGGAATCCGGATCTAGTCCGTTATCCTCCAGTCTCTGCTTCAGTCCGTCTCGAATCTCCTTGGTTCGACAGGCGACCCAGACGATGAATCCTCGTTCGAGGTGGTCCTCTACGTGGTCGATTTCTCTTGGGTTGTCGCCCATCGCTACTTCGACCACTAGCTCCGTGCTTCCCATGTTGACATAGACGTCGGCGTCGAACTTTTCCAGGAAGGCATGCCACCCCGCTTCTTCGAATGCATCCTGGATCCGATGCTGCCAGTATCGATGGACGACTCCGCCTCGCCCCGTGTGTTTCACTTCCAGATCTAGGGATTTGGCGTAGTCCCGGCCTTTCTCCGTCAACTGAAGCAGTTTCCTCTGCTCTCCTACTCGGACGTTCCCTTCGACGACGAGGCCTTGGTCGACCAAGTCGTTCTTCGCGTTGTTTCCCTTGTAGCTGCTCGGGAACTTCTCGTACCTCTCGGTCAGCGACTTGAATGGATTCTCGACGATATCTTCCAGTAATCGATCCGCGTCTTCAGAGACTTCGATTTCTCTCTCTGGGTCTTCGGGAATTTCCCTTGTCCCTTGGTCGGGGAGAATGGCCTGTTCGAACTCAGGTGTCGCATCCCTCGGTGTAGAGCTGAGTTCTTCCCAGTTCTTCGCTTGGCGTTTTTCGAGTTCCTCATCCGAAATCTGCTTCTCTATCTCGTAGTTTTCGAGCTTGACCGGGACTGGGTCACCGCTTCCGACCTGGACAATCGCTTCCCCGACTTCGAGGCTCTGGGCGAACTCCGCCTGCCTCTCTGAGAGATTCATCGCTTCGGAAACCGCTTGGAACTGCTTCCTTCCCGCCGTAGGTAGAAGCAACTTGGTGTAGGTGTTGGCCTTGATCGAATCGGTCAGCTTCGAAGCCTCCTGATCCGCGACAACGATACCCTCTCCAAACTCTCTCATCTTCGCGGTCAACTCGTCGATTTCGGGGATACCGGAGGCATCCTGCCGCTCCTTGTACACCGAGAAGACCCTCTTGCCCTCGTCGAGGAAGAAGACGTGGTTGAGGCCCTCATCACGATGATTCTGCGCCAACCTGTACTCGAAAACGTACGTAAAGAGAATCTCCATCAAGAAATTCTGGACATCTCGGGAAAGACCGTCAAACTCGAAGACAACATCCCGCTGTAGAAGCTCTTGGATAGAGTAGCCTTGGCTACAGTCGAAGACGGTGCCTGCGACAAGGTTCATCGCCTCCAAACGGTTGAGCAGGGTGTCGCGGTAGTCTGACTGCTTCCTGACGAAGTTGATCCCGTCCGAGTCGATCAGCATCTCCAACTCGTGGAGGTTCGGATACGGCTTCTCAACTCGGTCGAACAGGTTGTACAGCTGGTACAGCTCGACGACCTTCTTCATCAGATAGTTCTTCGAACCGCTGAGGAGAGCAGTAGCGTGGCCGAAGATCTCAGCAAAGACCTGAGCCCAGCGCCGGGGCGAAACACCTTCCGGTGGCTTCAGCGGATTGAACCGGAGTTCCGTCCAGGGAAGCACTAAGACATCGTCGGCGTGCCGGTAGTCTTGCTTCAGATCGAACGCCCAGAACGGTTTTTCGATCTCCTCCATCAATGAGTAGAACAGCGTGGTCTTCCCCGAACCTGACTGGCCGACTGCGAGAAGATGCTTCGTCAAGTCTTCCTGCGAGAGCTGGAAACGCTGGTTCTGGAACGTCTTTCCCAGTTCGATATCTCCTACGTGTGGTTGCCGGTCGAAGGGATACTCCCAGTGCTGAACCGACTTCCCAAGTACGGCTTTCGAAGCGGTCTCTCGGAGGAGTTGGTTGTTGGAGATACCGGCGGCTAAGACCAGTTTCCGAACCTCCGGGTCATCAAGGAGATCGTTGCGTTTCGCTACGCTGAGCAGGCTTTTACCGTCGGGCGAATTCATGAGTTAGTTTTGATTCAGAAACTGTCTATTATGGCGAGTTAGGCGTCAGTTCGTTTGAAATCGGTTTTCGTTTTCTGGTATCGCTCCTCTCAGCACAATATTTAAAAGTTTAACAGTTGAATTGTTTAACAATATGAGCGAAGAAATCGTCAAAATGTCTGAAAAAGGGCAGCTTGTGGTACCGAGCGAGATCCGCGAACAGGCAGGGTTCAAACCTTCAGACCGATTCCTGGCTGTTCCGGTTGAAGACGGTGTTATCTTCAAGAAAATCGAACTGGACATCGACTCGGAGTATGAGGAACTGAGTCAGAACATCCAGAAACGCTTCCGCGAAGAAGATGTCGACGAAGACGTTGTCGAGGATGCTATCGAATGGGCCAGAGATCAGAAAGCGTGAAAGCGGTTTTCGACACCAATGTCCTCATCTCCGCACTGGGTTGGAACGGTAAGCCAGAGGAATGTCTCAAGAAGGTCTTCGATGACAGCATTACCGGCTACACCTCGCCCGACATCCTGAGAGAACTCGCGCTGGTGATGGACTATCCTCATCTCGACTTTAGAGAATCCGAGAAGCAGAGATTCCTCAGCCACATTGCAACCGAATTCCACATCGTCCAGCCGGAACCGTCAGTGGAGGTCTGTCGGGATCCGGACGACAACAAGTTTCTGGAGTGTGCGTTAGCAGCCGATGGAAGCTACGTGGTATCCGGAGATAGCGACCTACTGGACTTAGAGGAATTTGAGGGAATACAGATCGTATCCCCCAGCACCTTCCTTGAGGAAATATAAAGAATATTCCCTGCTAAGATGATTTGCTACCTCCGGAAAATATCCGATCTAAATCACCAGTCCGCTATCCCGCTCTGCTCAGTCAGTACCTCGGTAGCTTCCTCGACCTTTCTGTTCCCGGATTTTCTCAGGACTAATCCGATGTACTGCTCCTTGCCGTGTCTATCGGCTAGATCCTCGAGATAGCGTTCTGCTTCTTCGATGGAGCCGAAGAACGGGTCTACCATTTCGTCACCGGCGTCAGTGTGGTAGACAATTCCCTTTTCGCCACTCCAGTAGTACTGCGTCCTCGAACCGCCGTCAGGCAGAATCTCCTGCTCCCATTCTTTTCTGATTCGTTTGCTTATCTCCCGGTTGTAGTGGGCCTCGGGGAAGTACGCGAACGTCTCCCACTTCAGCTCGTCTTGGGCGTCAAGGAAGAGCCAGTACGGCTTCCTTTGGAACTGGTGTCGCTCGTCGACATACTCTTCCAGGATCTCATCGACTGAGTCTATACGTCATCACCTTCTTCCAGCATGGCCGCTAACTCCGTTTCGTAGACTGCGACGATATCTTCGATTTCTCCGCCGTCCGGAAATAGCGGTGCTTCGTCCTCCGGATATAGGTCGGTTCGGTAGGCCCCGGCTTCCGTCAATTGTTCTTGGGAGAAGTAGCCGTACTCCCACTCACCGTACGTGTTCGGGGAGCGGACGCGGCCGAAGTAGAGACCGTCGTCCTTGTCGTAGGCCTCCCACTCCCAGTCCGGAAGAAAAGCTGCTTCCCACCGCGCTATCGGCTCCTCTTCGTCAAAATCAGTAATTGTACCTCACCGCTACCCAGCGTTCTGGATTTTGGCTTCGTGGGATCAGCATCTGTTTCATGCCTCCACGTCGTGGAATTCCTGGAGCTCTCGCAGGGTTTCGGTCTCGCCCTCCCACAGCGGCTCGGCATCACCTCGCTCGACAAGTTCACGGGTCCGTCTCTCAACCGCTTGCTGCCCCAATCGTTCTGGTTCAGGAATCTCGTTACCGCCTGTCTCCAGAAGCTGGGCCGCCTGTTCAAACCCATCGGCTAACTCGTAGTCGGGGACCTGAGTGTAGTGCGTGAGTGCGCGTGTGGCCGCGTTGTACGTCTCCCAGAGTGTCGGAGCCTCCGGATCATCTACCTCGTCGTACAGAGCGTTGAGCAGGTCGGGGACAGGCTGTTCGAGGTAACGTCCGATACCCGAGTCCATCAAGACAAGCAGGGCCTCGTCCTGGTTCATTAGTTCGCGGTTCTGGGCTTGGGCCAGTCGTTGCTCTATCTCGGCCGGGCTCTGGATGACGGCGTCGACAGCGTTGTACGCAAGACCGGGCTGGAACGGATCGCTATGGGTCTGGTCGAAGCTTAGGTCGGAAATGAATGCCGTCATCCCGTTACTGCACACCTGGCGCTCCGCTCCCACATCGTACTTCAGACCGTGGAAACCAGAGTGCCCGCTCTGCACCTGCAACCCGAGGTCGATGGGATCGTCCTCGTTGGCGTAGATCGTTGCCCCGTCGAAGTCGATGGAAGCCGACATCTTGTGGGCTGTCGGAGAGATCGAGACCCTGCCTCTCGGCGTAATGTCTTCGTGGCGGTCGACGGCGTCACCGATAGTCTCCAGGACATCGCCGTACTGGATGATGTTGTAGAAGTCTTGGGAGGCAGAGACCACGCCGGTCGCCCTTCCATCGTCCGTCCAGAGACTGTCGCGGTACGGCACCTCCTCCCACTCATCCTCTCCGGTGTGATGGGCGTAGACGTCGTGTCTGTCGACCTCGGGAAGCTCTTCAGCGGTTTCGTAAAGCTCGTCTAAATCGTCGAAAGCGTACTGTTCACCTTGGATAGAGTATCACCCTGTAGAACTAAGGCGGGGAGAACAGGGTAGTAGGTGATGAGAGGGTGTGTTTCGGATGAATCCTCAGACTAGCTGGTCATATCGGCAAGTCTCTGGATACGCTCATCAACAGACCTGTGGGCCTGGTCAAATAACACGGTTCCATAAAATAGGTTGTAAGGGGCCGAAAAGTCAGTCAGTACCCGCTGAAGGAGCGGGGCCTCTTCCTGCGGATCGTCCGCGTTTTCTTCATCTGCTCTGGTTCGTGAACCGGTGAACCCAGGCATTCCAAGTATCTGCTCAATTCTTGAGTCGCCGGTAGCTTGTACCTGTAAGTATTCGATCTTCCTCAAGGCGCTCTGCAAGGACTCAGCTCCGAACATCTCAGCCGCGTATCTATCGGCCTCTTCCTCAATACGGGGGTAATCGTAGAACGCGAGCAGCGCATTTTTGCCCCCGAAAACAACTAGCGAAAAGATCGACGAGAGAATATTCACTAGGACTTCTCTGTTGCGGAGATGGTAGACCTCGTGTGCCAAGACTGCCTGAGTCTCATCCCTGTCTTCATCAAGAAAATCAAGAACCGACTTATCCACGACAATACACTTCTTCAGTCCGAAAAACAGGCTAAGCGGTTTGATGATGGGGCGGCCAACATCGACCGAAATAACCGATATATTGGAACCGTCTATTTCGCTGAAACTCTCTGGCCTGCCCTTCACGATCAGATTCATCTTGAGGTGCATATTCAGAACAAGAAACGCAAGCCAAGTCCCTACCAGCAGGAGTGTTGGAAGGAAAATCAGCGAGGCAAACAGGAGGGAATAGCTCCGGGGAGATAGCAGGGGCAAAGGTTGGAAGACGGCATCAAGATTTGCATAGATTTGAGTGAACAGTTCGATACCTCTCGGTGTGAAGTCCTGAATCAGGCCACCTCCAGATATTCCAAGAGCGAGGAGATCGACCCAGAAAACAAGCATCGCCAGAGAGAGGACGTTAACGCAAATATACAGGAGTGCCGCAACGGCACGAATCGGTTTCGACGGAAAGAAAGCATTCCGATCCAGTCGAACTCTGTCGAGAGCGTCTCTACACGCCATACCATATCCCCGAGTCCCAAGCACAGCAAAAACCGCAGTAAGTGATACGACACTCCAATACGGGAGCGCAGAGGTCCGAAGCAAATTGAAGAGATTAATCAGGGCATACGACCCGAGCGGAGCTGCAAGCCCGAGTACAGGTACATGGAGGAAGGATTGACTGCTGCCAGGGTCCGGAATATAATCCGAATCAATAGGCAGCGAACCTTGGGCAAAATGCTCTCCCAGAATCAGCAAGCCTCCCACGATATACACTATCTGAAGCGTTCCAGACGTGCTAAAACTGGAGAATACGGCAAAGATCCCTGCCAGAAGGATGCTGGCAAAATAGTACTTGGAAATAGCTATCGAGGTTATCACGTAGTCTTCGTGCCGAGGCACGTCAACGAGATGCCTGAATCCGAAAAAGAGGAGAAGTGAAGCACCGGTCCCAGCATCTATCACTAACTGTTTCTGGCCGACGACCCCCAAAACAAGAGCTGCAATCAGCAGATGCAGAGCGTATTTCAGGAAATCAGGGGCTGTATTTTCCATACAAATCATGCCCTCTGATCGATCAAGCTCTATCACACGGCTTTCGAACCTCGAAGTGGGCTTCCATCTATAGATCCTTTCGTCGCCAAAATCCGGATCACCCATCTGATCCTCCAGATGCTTCTTGACCGAATCAAAAGAGGACTCTATCGACCATTCCACTCGGAGAATTCGCATGACTTGGATTTAGAGGCGGCCTATATTGAGGGAAGGAGGCCCGGAGTACTCAGGATCTTGCTCTTCAGATCTGAATCTGGGTTCCCATTCGGCAAGAGATCAAGGACCTCTCTCCGGGTCAGTAAATACACTGATGTAGGGTTATCTTCGCCTCTCATGTCTCGGTGAAGCAGGTAGAACAACTCGTTCCCCTCAAAGAATTTGGAAAGAAGAACCTCAGAGAAATCGCCCGGCGGGCGGATCTTCCGGTAACCTCCCTCGTTGTAGATCAAAGTTCGTGTTACGGGCTGATACTGGCTTTTTGAGAGAGGTCGATCAGAGAGAACGATGTATTTCGAGTTCTTCTCATAGTTCCAGAAAACGGAGTCATCCATTCCGTCCACGGCGAATAACTCAACAAACCAATCTGGTGTCCGGACTTTCCTGTTATCCCTAATCGTCCGAGATGCGATTTCCTCCCACTCCGTGCTCATTCTACACGTAAAACAGATTCCTCGTGCTAAAACTCCTTCTCACAGTAGATCTGAATATATTATAATAAATTTGATAGTACTTACCTCGATTCCAGCCTTGGACCAACTTGGCCGGTAAGAAGCCCGGCCACAACACCACGCGATACAGCCTGAAAACAGGCTGAAAGCCCAGAAACAGAGATATGTACGAAAACATCCGCCGGCGAGTGGCGACGCTCGCCTCCGCAACCGCATCAATCATAACCACCGCTAATCTGCCCGTATCCCCATCCATCATGTCCCGCCTACCGCTGTCCGGGGCATACAAAACGTGGTTACGTCACTCCCTCACTAAGCTATCCCCCAGCCGAAGCCAACTCGCTGCAATTAGTTCCCTCACCACTGCCCTCGTTTCAATCCCTCGGCGTGCCGCGGCCCAGACCAGTGCTTCCTGTGGCGACATGCCCTCTCAGTTCCAAGAGATTGTCGAACTGCTCACTCGGGTCCAGCAGCTGGGGATCGCTCTCGCACTCCTGATCGCGACGATCATGCTGATCTACGGGGGCATCCTCTGGATGCGCGGCACCCCGGACAGCCAGCAGAAGGCCCGGCGAATCATCTTCAACACGTTCGTCGGTCTGATAATCGTCCTGATGGCTGGAGGGCTTGTAGAATTCGTGAAGGGAGTCCTCTGCGGGGGTGCGTAGAGATGAACCGGCGCACCCTCTTCATCCTCGGAGTTACCATGTTCCTGGCTCTGGCTGCCGCCACTCCAGCGGCTGCTCAGGAGGAAGACGAGGAAGACGAAGGCCCTGTGATCGACCTCAGCGCCCTCACTGATGCCATTGAAGACTTGGTCGACGAAGTCGAGCAACTCGGTGACGACCTGGGCGACATCATCGTTGAGGCAGGGCTGACGCTACTGGTCGAACCGTTCCACGCTTTAGTCCAGACTATCTCTGAAACCCTCTCCTACGTCATGGTATCATACCCGGATGTGAAACATCAGGACGTGTTGGATGTCCACCACACCGTCTTCCAGCTCACGCTACTGCTTGCCGTCCCCGTCCTCATCTGGATCGGCTTCCAGCACATCACCGGCAGAGCAGATGGCATCCGGCCTACGGTTGAACTCCTCGCCGTTGTAGCCGCTGGCGGAGTCTCGCCGTGGCTACTCTACTACCCTGTCGAACTCTCGCGTCTGGCGGCAGCTGCACTCCGGCCGGGACCGGTTTCGACGATGAGCGGCCTATCCGTCACTCTCACAACTGCTGTTGTGATCTGGATTCAAGCGGCAGTCCTGCTCGCCCTCGTGATTCTCTTCATCGTTCAATCGTTCTACCTGTTGTTCTACGTCGCTGCCTCCCCCTTGATCTTCCTGCTTACCTACTTCCAGCCGACGCGCAAGTTCGCCTCACCGCTGACTGGCCTGTTCATCGGCTTCCTGCTGATCGGGCCGATGGACCTGATCGCCTATCAGTTGGTACTGGCGTTGCTGGATATGCAGGGCCAGAACGCGCTGCCACAGTACATCTGGGGTCTCGGAGGATACTTCGTCATGCTGGCCCTCCCGTTCCAGATACTTTCATCCAGCTCCTCGCTAGTGCTTCCGGCCCTCCTATTCAGTCGAAACGCAGCTGGAAAGGCCGGCGACCGGGTGAAACCCAAGGTCCGAGAGCAGTACCAGAATTTCAGGGAAAAAGGAACTCAACGGATCAACCAAGCCAGAAACCGGTTCGCAGAGAAGAAACCTGACCAGGTCCGGCTCCAGCACCGGTCCAACAACGAGGTCGAGATGCACCAGACCGGTGGAAGGCTGCATCGGGCCAAGAGAAAGGTGAAGGACCGTATCAGGCAGGACGAAACGAAGGTCGACGTCGAGGAGAACTGGCACCAAGACCAGAACGGCGACTGGACGAAAGAGACCGAACTCCGGGGGCGTGGTGACAAATGAAGGTACAGTACCCCGCTCCCATCACGGAGTTCAAAGTCAAGTTCTGGCGATACACCGTCGGAGACCTCGTCAGAATTATTCTCCCAGTATTTATCGGCTTGATCCTGGCCGGACTCCCGGGTGCCGTTGTAGGATCGGTTGTCGGTATCGGCTTCGCCGAACTCCAGATCCACGGTAAAACTCTCGACAAAGTACTGGTCGACTTGCTCCGCTTCCACACTGAGAAACAGCAGCTGGAATGCGAGTACGAAGTCCGAGACCAGGTCGCCGTCACCGACAACGGAGTTGTGATCGGACTGGTTGAGATCGACTCCGTAGACCTCGACATGGCGTCGGAGCGAGACTGGCAGGTAAACCGCGACACCCTTGCCAACCTTCACCGTGAGATCGAAGATCCCGTAGAGATCCACTCCCGGAAACGCCGGGTCGACCTCTCCGACTGTAGGTGCGTCAAGAACCAAGCCGTCACCACCGATCACTACGTCGTCATCAGAGATTCCCCAGACTCACCGTCGATACTACCTTGGAAAGAATCCGAATCCCGGTCAGTCGAGGCCCGTATCGAGGACACGGTCGAGCGGTGTCGGATGATCCGAAACAGCCTGAACGCCGGTGACCTCTCAGCAAACCACATCACCAGAACCCCGCTGGAACAAACCCTCAACAGGCTGGAAATCTCCGAACCCTCACTAACCAACACCCGGTACACCATCGGAGAAGACAGCCACCGGCGCATCCTCTGCATCTCCGGCTACCCTGAAAAACGCGGGCCAGGCGTCCTCTCGGACATACTGAACATGGACGCGCCGGGATTCATCGACGTCGTCCAGAACGTGGAACCTGCGTCGGATAAGCAACGGAAGAAGCTGGGCCGCCTGGTCGGCCGAATGCGTGCCGAGACTGTCGCCACACCGAACCCTTTGCGAAGCTCCGAAATCGACCGGAAGCTAGCCGACGCACAGGATCTGATCGACATCGAGGGATCGGGTGACGAACGCCTCGTGAACGCCGCCGCATACATCGTCATCCGCGGCGAGTCATGGGAAGAAGTCGACGAAACCACTGAAGAAGTAAAGCGGCTGCTACGCCGATTCAACATTAAACACGAAGAACCGTGGCTGGAAACCCCGCGAAGCATACGGACGGACTCCATCACGCGCCCCGACGGACTGGACCGTGGAATGATAATGCCCTCACGGTCAGTCGCAGCTAGCTTCGCGTTCTCCACCCACGACAAGATCGAGGAAGGCGGCATCTCGTTCGGTATCGACACGCGGAACTCGATGCCAGTCGTCCTAAACCGGTTCACCTGGGAAGCCGGCCACATCGCCCGCATGGGCAAGACCGGATCCGGTAAGACCTACTTCGCGATCCTGTCACTCCTCCGCTCCTGGCAGACCTACAGCGACCTCCAAGTCTACATCATCGACCCAAAACAGGAGTACGGTAGCCTGACCGAGGCAATCGATGGAGAGACCGTTGTACTCGATTCTGCCACGCTTTCCGACCTGGAGACGGGCTCGGTGACGCGGTACACGGTCGCTGACCGCAGCCAGGACAACACCGATCTTCTGTCCGAAGCTGTCCGCCACATCTACAGGAAGGCATCGGAAGACCGGCGGAAGACCATCGTCCTGATCGACGAGGCTCACCGCCTCCTCTTCGACCCAAACGGGAGAAAAGCGTTAGACGGACTGGTCAGAGAGGGCCGCGACCGGAACGTCTCGGTCGAGATGATCACACAGAACGCCTCGGATTTCACCCGCAGTCAAGCAGGCCAGAACATCCTTCGAAACGTCGACTGCTACCTCTTCATGAAACACCAAGACGTCGAGACCGGTGTCTCCGACTTCTTCAACCTATCACCGAAGCAGGCCGTAGAACTTCGGAGGCTACGGACCGGTACTGACCTGCCCTTCAGTGAGGCTATCATCCGCGGTCCCGTCAGCACCAAGCTCCGAATCGAGTCCACGCAGAGCGAACACGACCTCATCACCAGAGAATTCGAAGAGAACCTCATATCCATGCCCGAAAACACCGCCACCGAAGCTCGTGGAAAACAGACCAACGACCCAGACAACCCTGTCAAGTCAGATGGTGGAACAGAAATCAAAAACCCCGACGCAGACACCGGAAACCTGAACACTCAGTCCCAAGCCAGAAACCGAGAAGTCCGCGGCTCCGAGGACGGATTGCTCGAACTGCCGGATACGTGCATCACCGAGGCGGAGGATCCAGACAGAGAGGCCTCGGCTGAAGAACTGCTCCCGGAAGTGCTGCCGGGCTGGAAAAAACTGGGAACCACGACGGATCGCTGGGCAGTTCCGGTCGCAGAAGACTGGGTTCTCGGTACGTACCTCGGACCGAAAAACGACCGGTACCTGATCCACATAAGTCGGTGGCAACCCGACCACGTCCAGTACGCCGTCGACGAACTGTTCGGAGTCGGAGAACCCGTCCGGTTCGATGCTTGGACCGCAAGAGGCCGCTTCATCTTCGGCGTCGTCATCCTTGACGGATCCATCGACCGAGCGAGAACCCTGCTGACCGCCTGCCCCGCACTCTCAGAGCGCTACATCCAGCTACAGGAGTGACCCCCGATGATAGACCTCAAAAACCGACTACTCCACAACCACACCACGCTCTCAGAAGACGAAGCCGAGCAGCTGCATCACGGAGCGGGAAGCCAGTACACCGTCGAGGTAAAACCGCCACGAAACGGCGACATCCCTTCCACGCTAAACCAGTTCGTCAGGGGGATCACCGAGTACCAGACCAAGTGGCTCGGACTGTCCAACGCCTCACCGGTTATCGCATACGAAATACGCAGAAGCCAGAGCGGCGAACTCACCTACCAGTACACGGTACCGTCGAAGCGGCTGGAACGCAAACTGAGAACCAATCTGAGCGAGCAGATCCCTGGACTCGGATTCGAGACTGGAGTAGATGGACTGCCGGTTCTGAAAGACGACACCATCGGTGGGGGCCTGCTCACTGTCGGAAGAAGAGACTGCTACCCGTTACGTACCGAGTACGATATCCCGCCGATCAACGCCCTGACCGCGGCCTTACATCGGCACGCAATGTGGGACACGAAGTTCGTCGTTCAAATCCTGTTCCAGCCCAAGATCGGAGAACCGGTTCGAAACAGACTGTGGATCCGACGGGCCTACAAGCAACTGGGTTACCTCCGTAAGGAGAAGCCTGATATCTTCCCTTGGCATGATCGCCCGGCAACCCCGCGAGAGAGGCAGCAAGCAGACGCGATTGAGGATAAGGCCGGTAGTCCACGGTTCGATGTGTCGATACGGTTCCTCGTCATCGGAGCCGGAGAACACACACCCAGCCGGGTGAAGGAACTCGCTGGGGCGTTCAATCACTTCGAAGACGCCACGACCGGACAGTACCTCAACACCAGTACCGTCCGATCACTACGCGAATCCCGTTTCCTCGAGTTCGCCGATGCTGTCCGGAGAAGAGAGTTCGACGACTGGAGTCTCAGTTTCCAGGCCTCCACCTCCGAACTCGCTGCACTCGTCTCGATTCCCGACCGCAACCAGCAGAACATCCGAACCGCACAGCCATGACTCCCGAAGAAGCTCAGAACCTGATCGAGAGTACTGGGAATCAGTCCATCACCTACCTCGGCAGCCGCAAATCCATGATGGGCGTCGAGGAGAACGTCACCCTCGACGACGACAAGCGGCGGACACACGTCCTCAACGTCGGCCCGACCGGACACGGGAAGACCCAACTCCTGCTCCACGTCGCCCTACAGGACGCGAGGAAAGGCCGCGGCCTCTGCATCATCAACCCGAAAGGCGAGATGATCGACGAATTCCTCGCCAAACTCCCAGAAGACAGAGTCGAAGACGTCGTCTACGTCAACCCGGCTCAGGAACCAGTGACACCGATCAACGTCCTCGAACCCCACATCACCGACGACATGAACACTGCACAGCGGGAGAACCAGAAGGAGATCATCGTCTCCGACCTCATCGACCTGTTCAAACGCCAATCCGAGAACTGGGGCGACCAGTTCGGCCGCGTCCTAGAAACCCTGCTCCGCGCACACCTTGACCAGAACATCAAACACGACGAATCGAAGACATTGGTCGACGTCTTTCGTTGCGTCATCAACGAAGACGAGCTCTCGGATCTGGTTGACAGGATACAGGACTCGGTAATCCGTGAGCAGCTCGTCCGGGTGAAAGAGGACATGTCTTCGTATGATCTGGAGCCGTTGCAGCGCCGCCTGAACGACTTCGTGATGAACGCAACCATCCGGAGAGTGATCGGAGCCGAAGACTCAGGCGTCGACTTCAAGGAGGTAGTCGACGAGGGCAAGATCCTGTTGGTCGACATCCGGAAAAGCGACATCGGGGAAACGACCTCAGAACTCGTCGGCAGTATCGCCATCACCAAGATCTGGGCCGCAGCACAGAGCCGGATCGCAGAACCGGAAGACCAGAGAACGCCGTTCTATCTCTACGTCGACGAACTCCAGAACTTCGGAGGTGAAGGCTCCAACTTCACTAAGATGCTGTCCGAGGCCCGCGAATACCGGCTTGGATGCTGGCTCGCCACTCAGTACCTCCACCAACTCGCCACCGAAATGCGCCGGGCCGTCTCGAACAACTGCCGCACCAAGGTCTTCTTCGACCCAAGCGGCACCGAAGACATCAACCGAATTGCCGGAATGCTCCACGGCCTCGACAGAGACACGCTAACCTCCATGGGCAAATACCGGGCCGCAGTCCAGAAACCCGCAGAACGAACCCAGCAAAACGCGATTACTTTCGACACCTACCCGCCTTGGAACGCCGACTACAGCGACGTAGAACAGATCAAGAGACAAAGTTCCGCTGATCGAGCATCTCGAACAGAACTCCAAATAGAGCAATCACTCGGAAACCAGGCCAACGCCGGAAGCAAAAAACACCAGGAGCTGCTCGCACAGGCCGAGAAACAGCTTGAAGAACGCGGATTCCAAACCCACCTGTTCCACCAAGGCCACGAAGAAGAGAAACCGGACGGGCACGTCCACCTCCCAGACGGAGAACTCGCACACCTCGAAGCCGAATGCCAGACACTCAGCAAACCAGCAAAAGTACTCAAAAACCTGCGACGCGGCCTCGAAGAAGAGCGAGAAGTCCTCTTCGTCGTTGAGGAAGGCAACGCAGCGAAGCTGGAGAACATTGTCTCCGATCCAGTCAACCGCCGTGGCTCAGAATACGAAGACGAGAACGGCAGCTACAGCTACTACACTGACGACGGCGAATCCGTAACCGACGTAGAGGTGTTGAAACAGGTCGAGTACCGAATCCTCGAACTATCCGGGGAAGAGCTACAGGAACGCCAAAAAACCGAGATGGAGTGTCCAGAGCTGGAGTACAGCACTCGCGAGGATCTAGAGGTGGCTTGCCTCTACCGTAATGAGGACGATTTCTGCACAGAACTCGGAACCAAATGTGTCCTCCTCGAATTATGACCTCGCTCAGAGAGAAAGACCGGGTCGTCCTCACCTGTATCGGCAACGGGAAAGACGACGTCCAGAAGATCACCGCAGTCACTACCCTCGAAAACCATCACGTCACCTACGCCTTCGAAAAACTCGAAGAACAGGGCCTCATCCACGTCGAGAAACCCGACGGAATGGTCGAACGCGTAATCGATGGCCAGAAACGCGTCTTCCAAGCACCAAAACAAGCCGAACTAACCGAGAACGGACAAGAGCGACTAAAACAGGATGAAGAAGATCTAGACCAGTACGAGAACCTGACTCACCGAGAACTCGTGGAGAAGGTGCATCAAGTGGAGGAGCAGGTTGAGAGCTTAGAAGCCCGACTCAATACGTTCCAAAAGCAGGTGCAGAGGAGATTGGACTGAGACTCAGGGGATAATTCCTGCATCTACGGCTTCCAGCAAGAAGTGCCATCCGGCAGTACAGGAGACATTACACCGGGAACCCGGCGATGGATCTACAGCGGAGGATCAGTCACAGAAGTCACAGGAACTTCCGATACAGGATACATCGTCGAAGGAAGCTCAGTAGCAGGCCAAATAGTTGACACCAACTCCACCATGGAACTCGACGCCGACAGAAGCCTTGGAACACCAGGAATCAACCAGCAACTCGGCATCAACACCGACCCCACCGAACAACAATGGCTGGAAAAACGCGCCGACAACACCCAAAACCCCAACGGAGAACTCTGGCAACACTTCCCAGAAGGATCCACCGGAATAGCAGGAAACCCAACCCCTAATAAGGATCCGCTGGAAGTATTCAAGCTCAATTTTAATTGGCCTTAATCAGAGTTCGGGAGCGAAGAAAATGTCGTTCCTGTATGCATCCTGATCTACCTGTTCGACGGCAAATTCACCGTCTTCTTCGTATATCTTCCCAATCTTTCCTGCCTCAACATCCCTGAATCCTTCAGCGATCTCCACATACGGAGCAATTCCATCATAATCCTCGACAACTCGCTCATCCAAGAGCTTCGCCCCGGATTCAGTCATCCAAGCCTGAGGCGTTGCAGGAATTTTACCTGCAGGATACAGATCAGGAATAAGTTTCCCAATCTGAGTATGGTACCGATCCGCACCCGCGGGGGTGAATCTGTTGTTTTTCTTTTGATTGATAACATCAAAGTGGCTCCATCTAAAGGTACTATCTTTAATCCCCCTTTCGTGTTCTACTGTTGAAGCAATTATGCCTTCGTTTCCGCCGATTCCGTCTTCTTCTGGGTTGAGTATGTTTCCGTCGGTGGTTTCTCCGTATGCTGCGGCCATTGTGGTCCGGCCGTGGCTGTCGTGGAAATCCACTCCATGCTTATCTTTCCCTGTCAGGAGGAGCGGGACGGGTCTGACGTGGACGGAGTTGCTGTCCTCCGGATCGATCGATTCACCCAGGATTTCGGTTACAGCGTACTGAGCGGCCCGAGCCGTATCATAGGCCTGGCTCCACGAAGTCCCGGTATTCACAACATCATTCATCTGCATCAACACCTGCTCACCGAACTGCGGAGAACCAGGATCAACAGCATCAGTGTCGAAATTATCCGCGATCTTCCGGGCCTGCTCACCGCTCGGCAGATACTCTTCGCGTATGAACTCAACGTACGACCGGTCGATATTATATGGATCCGACGCAGGCGTAGCGGTTGCCGTCTCAGTCGGTGTGGCTGTCTCAGTTGCAGTTGGCGAGGCTGTCGGCGTCGCAGTTGCGGTGGCGGTAGCCGTATCCGTAGCGGTTGCAGTGCTCTGACTGCCTGACGACGAACAACCGCCGAGAAGTGCCGCGATACTCGTTCCCGTCAAGCCGAGGTACTGGCGTCGATCCATACAGAACCCTTGTTGCTACTGTGTGGTACGGGAACTGTTAAAAATATTTCAGCAGTATTGGCGTAGAGATTCGATTTTTTAGAGAGACGAGTGAAATCATTCCGTTGCTTGTTCGAGGAATTGGTCCTGCGCGAGAGAGGCGATTAGTAGGCTGCGTTCTTGCGCGGTCATCTCTGCGAATACGTTCTTGTATCGGTTGACGGTCTGGCGTGAGACTCCGATTTCTTCGGCCGTCTCCGATTGGTTCATCCGAGTGATTGCGTCGATGTATCGGGCAGCGGTCTCTTTCGAGAGGTCGTATTCGTTGAGGATTCTGTCGGCTTCCATGGTAGTAGTCGCCGGGTTGATTCTTTTATTTCAGATGTCGCCGTTCTGCTTCATGCTGTAGCTGCCGGTCTGTGAGATGATGACGTGGTCGAGGACTTCGACATCGAAGAGGTCGAGGGCGTCTTGAATCGCCTTGGTGGCCTTCAAGTCTTGGTCGGTCGGCCTGTCGTTAGTGCTCGGATGGTTGTGGACGAGAATGACGGCCGAGGCGTTGGTGAGGACGGCGGTCCGAGCTACATCCTTCGTGTCGATGGAGGCGGAGCTGGCACCTCCGAGGCTGACCAGTTTGTCACCGATCACCTCGTTGTCCGACTTCAGGAAGACCGCGTAGAAGTGTTCCTTCGGTCTCTCCCTGAGGAACCCGTACTTGCTGGTAACATCGGAAAAGCTCTGAATCTCCTCGCTGTCCTCGTCTTGGAGTTCTGCGGTTACCTGGATGCTTCCAAGTTCGTATTCCACTCTGCTCCTGCCACCCTCTACTTTACATATTGTAGTTAACTTTTATAAATCAATTGACTATATGTTAAACAGGTCTGAAAATCGGCCCGGAAACAGCCCCGAACCCAAACACCGGGGACGCGACGACAGGCTCGAAACAGGTTAGAAACGAACCCGACAGCCCAGACAGACGGGTTTGAAACAGTACTGAGAGACTAACGACTTACTACTGTATGTTGGTCTCGGAGGATTCAGAGCCGGGACTTGATTCTCTTGATGGACTCGGGTGTGTACGCTTGATCTCGGTGTTCGACTCCCAGTATTACGACTTCACCGCCATCCAAGTCGAAGAATACCCTGTGATCTAACTGGCCGTCCTTTAGCTTCAATCGAAAAATCTCCATGCCCTGCTTACTGAATAGCGACGTGTTTTCGCCGAGCGGATTGTTTTCCAGTTGCCCGACTCGGACCGCGATCTCGTCTCGTACTGATTTCTCGAATCGTTGTAGGTCGTTTCGGGCTTCTTCCAGCCAGTTAATCTTCATCCAGTCCCAGCTCTTCCAAGACTTCCTCGTGGGAGACTACTTCGACGTCTCCGTCCCTGTGTTTCTTGAGTCGTTTTCGGAGCTTTTCAGCGACTTCTGGTCGGAGAAATAGATCTTCCTCTACTTTGTCGCGGAGGGCCTCCCGTACGTACTCCGAGACGCTGTTGTAGTTTTTCTCCCCAGCGATAGCTTCGATTTCGGACTTCTGATTGTCTGGAAGCTTGATTGTCAGCGATGCCACGTCGTTCTCACCATAGTATAACTACAGTAAGAAAATATTAAATAAGTGATATAATTCAGTCGGTCTGTATTTCGAGCTTGCCCTGTCTCTCCAGTCGTTCGACTTCCTCGGGAGTGAGGAAGACGGTGCCGCCGATTAACTCGTTGTCGGCGTTGAAGACTTTGCCAACGTCGTGTTCGATTCGTGGTTCACCTCCTCGGGGTTAGAATTCCAGTTTTTTGATGCACTCCAGGTATTCTTCTCGGGCCTCCGTCCGGTCGACGCGGGTGTACACGTCCATGATGTCCTGCTCCGAGTCGCCGCGGATGTACTGGAGGATGTGGTCACTCATGCCTTGGTTCCGCATCAGCGTGGTGAAGACGCTGCGGAAGGTGTGAGGCGTGAATTTCTTGTGGAAACGGGTTTCGCCTTCCTCCATCACGTCGGCGCGGACTGCGGCGCTTCGGATGGTTCGCCGGATTCGCTCCCGGCCGATCCGGTTGCCCTTCATCGAGACGAACATGTCCTCGGTGTCGCCGTGGCGGAGGACTTCGAACCGCTGGAAGGCCCGGATCATTTCGCCGTCGATAGGGACGACAGTCTGCTTCCCACCCTTCCGTTCCCGGAGACGGACGAATCCCTCGTCGGTCATCACGTCGTCCCTGCGGATGTTGACCGCTTCCGTTACCCTGCACCCGGTTTTAGCGAGGAAGGCGGCGATGACCTTGTCGCGTGGATCGTTGATCGCCTTGACGACCTTCTTCGCGTTCTCCCACGTGGCGCAGTCCGGTCGGTTCCGGACCTGTTTCGGAATATCCTCCAGTAAGACCGCGGCGGGATTTCCGTTGATGTCTTCGAAGCGTGGGCGTTTCATGGCCCAGGTGAAGAATGCGGATATGGATTCGAGGTAGCGCCGTTTCGTGTTCTGTGTCAGGCCTCGGTGGTTGAGTGCTCCGAGGTACTGTTCGACGTGGCGCACCTCCGTCTCCTGTGGCGTGAGTTCGGGGAAGTGTTCGTGGTAGAATTTCTGGAGTATCCGGCTGTACGCGTTGAGCGTTCGCTTGGACTTCCCCGTGTTCTCCTTGCTCTGGAGGAACTGGTTGACGGCGTCGTGCTTGTTGTCGAGGATGGTCTTTTCCCACTCCTTCATCGGCGGTCACCTCCGGTGAGCCGCCATCCTGCGCCGCGTTGGAACTCGACTTCTTTCTCCGCCGCCAGTTCGTAGAGCCGTGTCTCGACCGGCTCCCGTATCAACTGATCGACAGCCACGTCTTCGACGAGTTCGCGGAGGAGTTCCTCCAGCGTCTTGCAGCGGTGGGAGAGGTTCTGCTTCACCGCGCCATCTTCGAGGATGGAGACGGTTGCGGAGGCCTCGGGTTGTCTGGCCCGTGCCTCGTCCAGCTGGTCTTCGAGTTCCGCGATTCGTTGCTGAAGTTTCTCGACTTCCTCCGTGTTGCTGGTCTGCGGGACCTGTTGCTGTGCGCGGGCCTGCTCGACCTTCGCGGCGACGTACTTGGACAGGGACTGACCCTGCTCTTCTGCCTCTTCCTTCCAGGTCTCTTTGACTTGGTCGGGGACGTACGACTTCACGAGCGCCATGTCCTCCGACATTCCCATGTTATGCTTCCAACCGGTCATCGTTCGATACCTCCTGACAGCCAACCACGGACGAATGCGGTTAACTTATGGAAATAATACGAGCTGCTTTCTTTTTTAACTCTAGGGGCGATTCTGGTACCAGAAAATGGGCCTCGGCACTCATAGGGCTCGTCACCACCGGGTGCCACCCCGACTCGGAGCGGTGCCCTCGTCATCGGCCACCCGACACTCCGCCCTGCGACACCAAAGGTCCCCCGACCCGCGGCTTTGTGTCCCTCCGGCGCGTACCGAGTTCCGATGACCGACGAGACGGATATCGTCCTCTACGGCGGGAAAGGCGGCGTCGGCAAGACGACCTGTGCGGCGGCCCACGCACTTGGTCTGGCGGCGGCGGGGAAGCGAACGCTCGTCGTCTCCACGGACCCCGCCCACTCGCTGGGCGACTCGTTCGACCGCTCGCTGGACGCGGACCCGACCGAGGTAGCCGACGCGCTGTTCGCCGTCGAGGTGGATTCCGAGGCGGGACAGGAGGCGTACCGCAGCGTCGTCGAGGCGCTCGTCGCCGAGTTCCGCGACGCCGGCCTCCCTCTCGACGAGTCGGATCTCGAACGGCTCTTCGACGCCGGACTGATCCCCGGCGGGGACGAGGTGGCGGCGCTTGAGTATATCGCTCGCTACGCCGACGCCGACTACGACACCGTGGTCTTCGACACGGCGCCGACGGGCCACACTCTGCGCTTGCTGGACCTGCCCGACGTACTGGCGGAGACGCTGGGCGTCGCCGGCGACGTGCAACGGCGGGTGCGCCGGACCGCCCGCGCCGCGCGGAGCATGGTTCTCGGGCCGGCGGCGTACTGGGGTGGCGGGGGCGACGACAACGCGGACGCGGTGACGACCCTTCACGACCGCGTCGAGGCGGTGGGAACGCTCTTGCGCGACCCCACCCGCACCAGCTTCCGGGTCGTCTGCACGCCAGAGCGCATGGCCATCGCGGAGAGCGAACGCCTCGTCGCCCGCCTGCGCGAGGCCGAGGTGCCGGTCGACGCGCTGGTCGTGAATCGGCTGTTCACGAACCCGGATGACTGCGACTGTGCGCGGTGTCGGCGGGACGAGCGCCGCCACGCCGACCGACTCGCCGCGGTGGAGGGGACGTTCGACCTGCCGGTCCGACGCGTCCCCGAACTCGACGGCGAGGCGCAAGGGATGGACGCGCTGGAGCGGGTGGCGGGGGTGCTCTAGCCCTCGATCCGGTCGCGTGCGCCCGCGACGAGAAGCGGGAGGGTGATCGTCGCGTCGCCGAGGACGGTGACGTTCTTCGCGGATTTCTCCAGTTTCCCCCACGACCGTGCCTCGTCGAGCGTCGCCCCCGAGAGGCCGCCGGTCGAGGCCGGATCGGTGGTGAGCTGGACGCCGTAGTCGTACGCGTCGGGCACCGTGAGCATCGTCTGGAGGACGAAGTTCTTGGGCACGCCACCGCCGACGACGGTCGCGCCCGCGTTCTCCACGTCGAACGCGATGTCCGTGATGTTCGTCAGGTCCGCGAGGGCGTCGAGGGTAAACGCCGACACCTGCGAGTGCATCCACGCCTGAATCCCGAGGACGGAGTCCTGAATCGCGGGGACGAAGATGGGCACGTCGTGTTCGTACGCGGCGGCGGCGATGCCGGCGTCCTCGTCGACGCCGTTCTCCTCGTTGGCGGCCAGATTGGCCCGTCCCAGTTCGCGCGTGAACTCGCTGGTGGCGACGACGCCGTCGAACTCGGGGAAGACACGGTCGCGGAGGTGGCCCTCGAACAGCGTGAAGTGTTCCTGTGGGAGGTAGACGTTGTAGATGCGGTCCACTCCTTCGTCGCGGAGGCGTTCGTCGTGTTCGCGTTCGTGGCCTGCCTCCGCCGTCCGGCCGTGGTGGTGTTTGCCGCCGATGGCCTCGATAGCGTCGTGAGTGAGGTTCGCGCCCGTCGTCACCAACACGTCGATGTGGCCGTCACGAATCAGATCGGTCACGATCCCTCGCATCCCGCCGGGTACCATCGCGCCCGCGAGGCCGAAGAAGTTGGTCACGTCCGCTCGCTCCAGCATCTCGGCGTACACGTCGACGGCGCGGCCCATCTTCGCCGCGCCGATGCCTGCCTTGCCGTACTCATCGGCGAGGTCACCGACGCTCATGCCCGCCCACACGTCGGCGTGGCCGAGCGGGTTCTCGTGGAACTCCTCGCGATGGGTGTGGTGTCCGTCCGCATCTGCGTCCGCGTCGTCGTCGGTCATTGCCCGCTCTCCGCACTCCGGGGGTTTCAACGGCGCGATACGGCCTCGTCGCCTCACCACTCCGTCAGTGTCCGGAGCCCCGGCCACGGACTGTACGTCTCGTCCCGATCCGCGAAGTACCGTCGCGTCCGCCGTTTGCCGTCGACGACGAATCGGAGTCGATCCAGCGCCGTCCGGTTGCGCAGGTGGAAGGAACTCGCGGGGTCGAACCACACCACGTCGCCGTCGATCCGACAGCGACCCCGTATCAGTCGCTGTTCGAGCGCCGAGAGGTCGTCGTCGTGCCAGTGACAGAGGACACAGGCCGGTTGGCCGTCCGTCGGCGACACGTCGGATGGGGAGTCGAGACGGAGTCGACCGTCCCGGACGGTCGGCGCCGACAGCGGCCAACTCCGGGGCCAGCCGTCCTGCACGACCGTCGCGACGATCCGGTCGTACGTCGCGGCCTCGCTCGCGTCTACGTCGGCCGCGGGCCACGCCGGCACCGTCGTCTCGACGCCGCCGGTGGGCATTCGTTCGACTGCCGTCGGCTCGACCTCGATCAGGATGCGCAGGCCGTACCAGTCGAGCAGTAGGCGGCCGAGTCGGGTGTTCAGGAAGTCGGCGGCGGCGGTCATCGCCGCCCGCTTCGGCGTCGGCGGTTCGTCGCGGAGCAGGCGCTCGACGACCGCACTGTTGGCCTCCAGATCCGTATCGCGGACCGTCGTCCGTCCGGTCACGTGGAGTCGCTCGTCTGCCCCGTGCAACAGAAGCGACACCCGCGGATCGGCGTCCGCACGCTCGGCCTTCCCCGCGAACGCGGGCGATGCGGTCACGACGATCACCGCCCGCGTCGGGTCATAGAAGGGCGTCAGCGGCACCGTCGCCGGCCGACCGTCCACCCCCGTCGCGAACTCGGCTGTGAGCGAGCGATACACCGCCTCGCGGACGGTGTCGTCGGTCACCCCCACAGTCCCCGGACCGTCTTTCGCAGACCGCGTTCGGCCTCGCCGGGATGTGGGAGACCGAGTCTGAACGCGACTTCGTCCTGTCGTTTCGGCGGGTCGAACAGACGGGGTTCGTCCAGTCCCCAGACCTGCGGCGGGTCGGCGTCGACACCCGCGCGGTCGATGATGCCACGGACGGCCCGCCGGGCCGCCTCGTTCGCACTCTCCATCGTCGCCAGATCCGTCTCCGTGCGCACGTAATCGGCCGCGAGGACGAGGTTCGGGGCCTCGGTCACCGCCCGTGGCCGGTGGCGGAGGGAGTCGACCGTGTTGATCAGGAGTGGCTCGGTGTTCGCCATCCCACTCTCCGCTTCGACGATGGCCGGGTCGAGCACCCAGTCGTAGAGTACCTCTTCCGAGAGGCGTTCGGCGTCGCGGTTCAGGTGCGCCGCCAATTGATGCCACACCTCCGTCTTGATCTCCTCGCGACTGCACGCGCGAGCGGGTTTGTCGTAGACGACCCCCGGCGTCTCCCAGTCGGAGACGATGACGGAGAGGACGCCCTGCACCGCGCCCGCGCTCCCGGCCGCCACGTCGACGGGGCCGTCGTCCCAGAACTGCCGCTGGGAGATGGCGGTCAGCGCCCACGGCGAGTCGGTGTAGGCCTGATGGCCGCGTGCGAGCGGCACGTCCTCGGTCAGGTAGAACTGGATGCCGTTCATCCACGCGGTGTCGAGGCGCTCAACGTGCGAGAGCGACGGCGCCGCCCGGCGGAGGTCTGGCGTCACCAGCGACGCCATCACCTCGACCGGGAGCGCGGCGACGTAGTGGTCGGCCGTCACCGTCTCCCCGCTCGCGAGTTCGACGCCGGTTACGCGCTCGCCGTCCGAGTCGATACACGTCACCGGCGAATCCGTGTGGAAATCGACACCCAGCGACGCCAGATACGTCACCCACGGATCGATCCACACGTCGCTCGTCGGGCCGTTGAGCACCGCCTCGGTGGGGCGGTTGGGATCGATCTGGTCCAGCATCAACTGCACGTAAATCTGGCCGATGGTGCGGGCGCTCCCGCGCTGTGGCTGGAGCGCCACCAGCGCCTGCGTGCTCTCCGCGAGGTGTTTGCGGTAGGCTGGCGACTGCGACTCGGCGTCGACGAACTCCCACCACGAAACGCGGTCGAGTTCGCGTTCCCGCCGCGCCCGGCAACTGGTCAGGATGACGAACAGGCGCCGCAGGAAGTAGTTCGTCTCCGCCGGCGTCAGATCACCGCCGCCGATGGTCGGCTTGAACGCCTCGGCCCACTCGCCAACCGTCTGTGGCGTTCGTGTCTCCGATACCGTCTCCCGCCCCTCCGTGGCCGCGATCAGCGTCTCGTCCGTGTGGACGAGGTTGTCCGCGACGACGCCGCCCTCGGGCAGCGGAATCCGTTCCATCGTCTCCCGCACGTTCCGGTAGAAGCCAGGGAAAAAGCGGAAACCGTGTTCGGCCGGAACCGTGCCGCCGTCTGGCGTCGAGACGGGGAAGCTCCGGGCTTTCCCGCCGAGTTGCTCCTTGGCCTCGTAGACGGTGACGTCGAAATCGCGCGCGGCGAGTTCGTGGGCGGCGCTCAGGCCACCGATCCCACCACCGAGTACGACGATGCGCGGCGTCCGTGTCGACATGTAACTCCGATAGTGGGATCGAGCATAACTGTTTCCCCGACTCTGAGTGGGCTGAAAATCTCGATCAGGGATCTAACTGTCAGTTCAGAGACCTGTAGGATGTTCGATGAATGTCGTTTCGAGTCCCCACTTTTCGGCGAGCTCACCGACCGCGCGGACGCCCAGCGTCTCCGTCGCGTAGTGGCCGGCGAGGAAGACGTTCACGCCGAGGTCGCGCGCCTCGTGGTAGGACTCGTGTTTCCCTTCGCCGGTGATGAAGGCGTCGAGGTCCGTTTCCGCGGCTGCTTCGATCCAGTCGACGCCCCGGCCGGTGATGATGCCCACGTCCTCGATTTCGTCCGGGCCGAACCCGAGCACCCGCGTCTCGGTGTCGAGCTCCGCGTCCAGCCGGGCCGACAGGTCGGCGGTGGTGTACGCGTCGCTCGCCGTCCCTCGCACGCCGACGTACTCGGTGCCGTACTCCCCGAACGGTTCCTGCTCCGCCAGTCCCAGTCGGTCCGCGAGGATCGCGGCGTTGCCGAGTTCCTGGTGGCCGTCCAGCGGCAGGTGCGAAACGTAGAGGGCAACGTCGTTCTCGACGAGTGGTTCGATCCGGTCGTAGTCGAGGCCGGTGAGGCGGTCGAGGCCGCCCCACACGAGGCCGTGGTGAACGAGCAGTACGTCGGCGTCGCGGTCGATGGCCGCCTCGATGGTCGCTTCCGCGGCGTCGACGGCGATAGCGACGCGGTCGACGGTACCCGAACGTCGCCCTACTTGCAGGCCGTTCGCGCTCGCGTCCAGATCGGCGTAGTCGTCGGTGCGAAGCCGGTCGTCCAGTCGGTCGACGAACTCCTGTCGATCCATACTGACCACTCGGCCGGCGGGGATTAGTGATCTTCGCTGGCCTCGTCGAGCGCTTCCGACGGACACAAGATATTTTTCGCCGATGGGCGAGGGAGCGGACGTGAACCGTCGTTCGTTCCTCGCGCGCTGTGGGACGAGTCTCGGCGCCGGTGCCGGGTGTCTCGACAGTACGGCCGGCGAACGGCGGACTGGCACGCCGACAGTGACCGACACCCCAACGGCGACCGACACGGCGGCGCCGACCGACACTGCCTCGCTGGAGTCGGCGGACACCGAACGGCACGCGAGTCCCCACGAGTTCGTCCACGTTGAGCAGGTGTCGAACCGAACCGCGACGGCGGCTCCCGCGAACGAGACGGCGACCTTCGAGAATCTGAGTCGACAGCGTCGACGGACGTTCAGGGCGGCGTTGCAGCGGGAGCGGGTGGCTGCCGACGGGTGGAGCTTCTACAACGAGTCCCGGCCGACGTACGTACGCTACAACGGGACGTGGTTTCGCGTCTTCGTCGCCGTTCACTGAGTCCGCTACTCGTCGGCGTGCGCGAACACGAACGCCCGCAACAGGTGGCCGCCGAGCGTCGCCGCCTGCCCGTCGTCGCGGTCGTTCACCTCGACCACGTCGGCGCCGTCGGCGTGCGGTGCCACCGCGCGGACCACGGTCCCCATCTCCCGTGCCGACAGCCCGCCGGGCTCCATCGTCCCCGTCCCCGGCGCGACGCCGGGATCGGCGGCGTCGATATCGACGCTCAGGTACGTCGTCGCGGCGGCGAGGCCCCCGACGGCCGCCTCCGCGGCGTCGACGACGGCCGCCGCGCCACGCTCCCGCACCGTCTCCGGGGAGACGACGGTCACGTCGTCCTCGTGCGCCCGCTCCCACTCGGCCTCGCTCCCGGCGCGGGCGCCGACGATCACGGCGTGGTCCGCCCGTTCCAGCGCTCGGTGGGTCACGCAGGCGTGACTCCACGAGTTCCCGTCGAACGCGGTCCGGAGGTCGAGGTGGGCGTCGAGACAGACGAACAGATCCGGATCGACGGCGCGGACGCCGGCGACGGTGACGGTGTGTTCGCCGCCGAGGAGGAGGGGGACGGCGTCGTCGTCGACGGCGTCACGGAGGGTGCCCGCCACGTACTCGACGTACTCCCCCGGATCGTTCCACGCGTGGACGTTGCCGGCGTCGTGGACAGAGAGGGAGGAAAAGTGCTGGTCGGTTCGGTGGTCGTAATCCTCGAAGGAGCCCGCGAAACGCCGGATGCGGTCGGGGCCGGATCGGGTCCCGGGCTGAAACGTCGTAGAGATATCGAGCGGTGCGCCGACGACGACGTAGTTCGCGTCCTCGCGGTCAGCGGTCGCACCGGGGAACATCGCTGTCTCAGACGATCTTCCGCTGGCCTTCGTACTCCAGATACTCGATTTCGTCGTCGGGCGACAGCGACTCGCCCTCGGGGATGCGCATCGTGAACGTCTCGTAGGTGTCGAGGTCCATGATCTGGGCGTCGTCACCGGAGACGGAGACGACCTGTCCGCCCTTGCGCTCGATGATCGGGACCCACACTTTGGCGTCGACCGGCTGGCTGAGCGACCGCTTCTTGCTGTCGAAGACGCCCTTGCCCTCGATTCGGGCCTTGGCACTGCCGTGTTTCCCGGGTTTGGCCGTGCTGTACGCGTTGATCTTGCAGGGGGCGTCTTCCATCATGACGTAGCTCCCCTCCTGCAGTTCCCGCACCTGCTTTTGCTCTCGCGCCATACCGTCCGATAACAGAAGGCGGTGTATAAACGGTTTGGAAAGCCCCTGAGCGGTCACTCGTCGCCGCGTCGCCGTCGCATCTCCTGCCGGGTGAACTGCGGACGCGCCTTGACGCCTTTCTTCCGCCGGAGCGATCGATAGAGCAGGATGCCGACGGGCAGCGTGACTGCCCCGGCGACGGCTGCCGCCTCCGGCGCCTCGTTGAACGAGTAGAGGATGGCCGTCGAGAGCAACCCGACGGCGACGAGGATGCTGTACGTGATGCGTTTCGCGAGCTGATCCAGCACGTCGTGCTGGTCGGCGAGTTTCACTTCGACGGTCAGGTCGTCGCGGTTGACCCGACCCAGCACCTCGTCGAGTTTCGGCGGCACCGTCACCAGCGACCGGGCCGTCTCCTCTAGCTGGTCGCCCGCCGATTCGACGGCCTGCTTGATCCCCTCCTCGCGGTAGCCCTGTTCGGTCAGGTACTCCGTGGCGACGCTGATGAAGTCGAAGTCGGGGTCGAGCGTGACACACACCCCCTCCACGACCGTCGCCACCCGCATGATGAGCGCGAAGTTCCGGGGAAGCCTGAGCGGGAACTCGTAGATGGTGTCTTCCACCTGCTGGATGACCTGCTGGACGCGGTACTGCTCCAGATCCTCCCCGCGCACGTCCGCGATGGCGAGTTCCATCACGTTGCCCATCACCTCGCGGTCGGCGTCGGGGCTGAGCGTCCCCATCTCGATCATCGCGTCGAGGATGCCGTCGATATCCTGATTCGCCACCGCGATGTAGAAGTCGACGATCTTCTCCTGGAAGAAGGCGTCCACGCGCCCGCTCATCCCGAAGTCGTAGAAGATGATCTCGCCGTCGTCCATGACGGACAGGTTCCCCGGGTGCGGGTCGGCGTGGAACACGCCGTCCTCGATGATCATCTGGAGGTAGATACGCTGGAGGCTCTCGGCCAACTCGCTCCGGTCGATCCCCAGTTCGTCCAGCGCCTCGACGTCGTTGATCTTTACCCCGCCGATGTACTCCATCGTCAACACTCGGTTCCCCGAGAGCTCGTCGACGGCTCTCGGGATGCGGATGCGATCGTTGTCGGCGAAGTTCTCCCGTATCTCGACGAGCATCCGGCGTTCCCGGCTGTAGTCCATCTCCTGTCTGATCGTCGTGTCGAACTCCTCGGCCACGTTCTCGACCGAGAACCGCCGCGCCTCGTCGATGAAGCGGAGGAGAATGGGCAGGAGCCACTTGACCGCTCGCAGGTCCGCCTCGACGAGGGCTTCGACGCCCGGCCGGCGCACCTTGATCGCCACCTCGTCGCCCTCGTAGGTGGCGCGGTACACCTGTCCGAGGCTGGCGCCGCTGATGGCCTCGTGGTCGAACTCGTCGAACACCTCGTCGACGGGACCGACTTCCGCTTCGAGGACGGGCTTGGCCTCCTCCCACGGCGCCGGCGGCACGTCGTCTTGCAGACTGGTCAACACCTCGATGTACGCCGGCGGGAGTACGTCGGGTCGCGTCGACAGCAGTTGTCCGAGTTTGATGAACGTCGGCCCGAGGGTGAGCAACGAGGAGAGGAGCCGATCCGCCCGCCTGCGTTGTGTCTCGGGGTCGACGCTCCGGGAGCTACCGAACAGGAGGAACCGCCGACGGTCACGGGCGTAGGTGACGATCAGCGGCAGAAACTGGTGAAGAACGCGAACGAACCGCCAGTAGGCACGGAGATTGACCAGCGTGACCACCCGGGCTTACGCGTCCTCGATCGGGATGGACTGCTCCGGTGCGGCCTCGTACTTGGGGAGACGGAGTTCGAGGACGCCCCGCTCCATCGACCCTTCGGCACCCGCCCCCGTCGCGTCCGGCGGCAGGGGGAGTTCGGCGTCGAGAAAGAGCGGCCGATCCTCGCGCACGTACTCGAACGACGCGGGGAGCGCTTTCTCGCGGCGCGCCTCGATGAGGAGGCGGCCTTTCTCGACGCGGATATCGACCGTCTCCGCCGTCGCGCCGGGCAGGTCGATGACCAGCAGGTACGTGTCGTCGCTCTCGAGCAGGTCCGCGAACACCGCCTCGGGGAGTTCCCGAAGCGCGTCCCGCAGTGCTGACATGGGTCGGGGTAAGGCGCGGGCATCGAAAAAGGCCGCGGTGTGTGCGGCCGTCTCACGCCCTCGTCCATCGCGTCCCCCGGCTACGGGTTTTTGTATCCCCGAGCGCAAGGGCGGGTATGAGTCACGACGATCTCGAACGCGCGGGATTCAAGGACCGCACCCGCGTCGCCGAGGCACTGGAGACCGTCCTCGACGCGGTCTCGGGCCACGACCGAACGGAGCGCGTGGCGCTCGGCCGAGCCGACGGGCGCGTCCTCGCCGAACCCGTCACCGCCCCCACGCCCGTCCCGGGCTACGACCGTGCCGCCATGGACGGCTACGCCGTCCGCGCCGAGGACACCTTCGGCGCGACCGGGCGCTCGCCCGCCATCCTCCGCGAGGGCGAGGGAGCGGTCGCCCCCGGCGAGGCCGTCCGCGTCCACACCGGGAGCGACCTGCCCGACGGCGCCGACGCCGTCGTCATGATCGAGGAGGCCGAACCCGTCGGCGACGAGGTGGAAGTGTTCGACGCCGTGGCGGAAGGGGAAAACGTCGGCGACGTGGGCGAGGACGTCGCCGAGGGGCAAGAACTCTACCAGCCCGGCCACCGCATCCGCCCCTCCGATCTCGGCCTCCTGAAGTCGGTCGGCGTCGACCAGGTGGAGGTGTACGAACCCCCGACGGTCGGCGTGATCCCGACGGGCGAGGAACTCGTCCAGCGCGACCCGGGACCGGGTGAGGTCATCGAGACCAACGGCCTCACCGTCTCCCAGCTGGCGAACCGCTGGGGCGGCGTCCCCGCCTACCGAAACGTCGTCGACGACGACCCCAACGCCATCCGCGCCGCGATCCAGCGCGATCTCGCGAAGGACGTGGTCGTCACCACCGGCGGCTCCTCCGTCGGCGAACGCGACTACACGCCCGAAGTCGTCGACGAGCTGGGCGAGGTGCTGGTTCACGGCGTCGCCCTCAAACCGGGGCACCCCGTCGCGCTCGGCGTCGTCGAGGAGACGCCCGTGATCATGCTCCCCGGCTACCCCGTCGCCTGCATCATCAACGCCGTGCAGTTCCTGCGGCCCGTCCTCAAGACGGCGGGGAACATGCCCGTTCCCGACCAGCCGACCGTCGAGGCGGAACTGGCGCGCAAGATATCCAGCGAGCCCGGGACGCGGACGTTCGCGCGGGTTCGACTGACCGACACCGAGGACGGCTACACCGCCGAACCAACTCGCGCGAGCGGTTCCGGCGTCCTCTCCAGCGTCGCCCTCGCGGACGGCTGGGTCGTCGTCCCCGAAGAGCGGGAGGGGTACGACGAGGGTGAAATCGTCGCCGTCGAGGACTGGGAGTGGTCGGCATGAGCGACTTCAGGAAGACGATGGCGCTCGCTGGCTCACGGCTCCGCCGTTCGCCGTATCGAGACGCTCACGTTGCTCGCGTCTCGCTACCGCTTCGCGCCCTGCGACTTCCAGCGTCCGTAATCGGAGGTATCCTTCGATGACGGACCGACGGCAGTTCCGTGACCTCGCCTCCCCCGCCGAGGCCCGCGACGCCATCGAGAGCCTCGACCTCTCGCCGGACGACGAGACGGTCCCGCTGGACGAGGCCCGCGGGCGCGTCCTCGCGGAACGGATCGACGCCACCCTCGACGTGCCGGGGTTCGACCGTGCCAGCGTCGACGGCTACGCCGTCCGCGCCGCGGACACCTTCGGTGCGGACGAGGCCGATCCCGTCGTCCTCGATCAGGTGGGAACGGTCCACGCCGGCGCCGAACCCGACGTGGAGGTGACCGAGGGGACCTGCGCCGAGATTT
The DNA here is from genome assembly GCF_003856835.1 of Haloplanus aerogenes. Classification (NCBI taxonomy): domain Archaea; kingdom Methanobacteriati; phylum Methanobacteriota; class Halobacteria; order Halobacteriales; family Haloferacaceae; genus Haloplanus; species Haloplanus aerogenes. Next base: position 2,994,561 of record NZ_CP034145.1, on the reverse strand, counting down.
CGACCGGCGCCGTGATGCCCCCCGGCGCCGACGCCGTCGTGATGGTCGAACGGACCGACGAAGTGGACGCGGGGATCGCCATCCGCACTTCCGTTGCCCCCGGCGACCGCGTGATGGTCGCGGGTGCCGACGTGGCTGCGGGATCGCGCGCGCTCGGCCCCGGAACCCTGCTCACGCCCCGCGAGATCGGCCTGTTGTCGGCGCTCGGTATCGACGCGGTTCCAGTCCGCGGGACACCGACGGTCGGCATCGTCTCCACCGGCGACGAACTCGTCCGCCCCGGCGACGACCTGAACAGCGACGCCGGCCAGATCTACGACGTGAACTCTTACACCATCGCCGCCGGCGTCGAGGAGGCTGGCGGCGAGGCCGTCCTCTACCCCCACGCCGGCGACGACTACGACGAGATGGAGCGTCTGCTCGTCGAGGCCGCCGACGAGTGTGACCTCGTGCTCTCCTCGGGGTCCACCTCGGCCAGCGCCGTCGACGTGATCTATCGCGTCATCGAGGAGGAGGGCGAACTCCTGCTTCACGGCGTCTCGGTCAAGCCGGGCAAACCCATGCTCGTCGGCCGTCTCGGCGAGGCCCGTGACGCCTCGCACTCCGCGTACATCGGTCTCCCGGGCTACCCCGTCTCCGCGCTCACCATCTTCCGCACCTTCGTCGCGCCGGCGATCCGGTCGGCGGCCGGCCTCCCCGCCCCCCAGACCGCGACCGTCGAAGGCACGATGGCCGTGCAGGAACGCTACAGCGAGGGCCGGACCCGGCTGATGCCCGTCGGCCTCGTCGACGACGGTGCGGGTGAGACCCTCGTCTACCCCGTCGACAAAGGGAGCGGCGCGACGACGAGTCTCGTCGAGGCCGACGGCGTCGTCGAGGTGGATGCTGACACCGAGTATCTGGCCGAGGGCGAGACGGTGACGGTCCAGTTGTTCTCCCCCGACGTGCGCGCGCCGACCCTGTTCGGCGTCGGCGAGGACGACCCCGCGCTCTCGCGCCTCATCGATCACGTCGAGCGCCCCCGCTATCTCGACGTGGGGAGCCGACAGGGCCGCCGCCGCCTGCGCGACGGCGTGCCGGACGTGGCCGTCGTCTCCGGCCCCTCCGACCGCGAGGTGGACGCGGTCGACCTCGGGGGTTGGACCCGCGAGTGGGGGCTGATCGTCCCCGCCGGCAACCCCGACGACATCGAGGGGCTGGCCGATCTGGTCGACCGCGACCTGCGCTTTATCAATCGGGCGATGGACTCGGGCTTGCGCGCCAGCCTCGACGCTGCCCTCGACGACGTGGCCGCCGACCGGGATGCCGACCGCCGCGACCTGACCGACGCCATCGACGGCTACGGGCTGACGGTCAAGGGGTTCGAGAGCCCGGCGCGGAAGGTGCTCGCGGGCGATGCGGCCGCCGGCCTCGGCCTCCGGGCGACCGCCGACGCCCTCGACTGTGAGTTCGTCTCCCTCGGCACCGAATCCGTCCGTGTGCTGGCGAACCCCGAGCGGACCGACAAACCGGGCGTCGAGTCGCTCCGGTCGGTCCTCGACACCCACCTCGACGACACGGTGGCGTCGCTCGCCGGATTCGACGCCTGATCACCCGGCTGTCGGCGCACCGCTCCTCTCGAACTGCCAATGAGTATTTATAACTCCAACACCGAACAGCACGGTGTGTCTTCCCAGTGTACCGTCCTGCACGTGGACGACGATCCGGATATGCTCGAGTTGTCGAGCGACTGGGCCGACGTTCACGACGAGATCACCTGGCTGACAGCGTCCGACCCGGATACCGGCGAGGAGTTGCTGTCGACTCGCGATATCGACTGTCTCGTGAGCGACTCGTTCCGGACCGCCGACGGGGAGCCCTTCGTCACGCACGCGGCCGACACGTTCCCCGATCTGCCGGTCGTCCTGTTCACGTCCATGGACCACGACGCCCTCGACCCGGAGATCCGGACGTCGAGCGTACAGTACGTGAAGAAAAGCTCGGGCGACCCGTTCGACACGTTGTTCGACCACGTGCTGTCGCTCGCCGACGTATCGTCGTCGCCGCAGACCGCCGCCGTGGCGCCGCGAGCCGCGACGCGCACCGAGGGCCGCGACGGCCTTCAGACGGCGGAACACTGGGTGCCCATCGCCACCTTCCAGCCGAGTGAGACGGCCGATCTCGCGACCGTCATCGTCTCGGCCGTCGAAGACTACACCGACCGGGATGCTGCGGCGTTCCCGCCGTTGTACGAGCACGTCGACGCCGATGCACTCGCGACCCTCTGTTATCGGTCGAGCGGTGGCCCCCGTGACGACGTTCAGGTTCGGTTCTTCTACGCCGACCACGAACTCGCCGTCACGAGCGACGGCCTCGTTCTCGTCCGTTCGGACTAGAGGGCCGGTCGAAACTGTTCTCACACCCGATGACTTTCGACCGCCGTTCTAATCGCTCGCCGCCTGCCGTTTCGCTCGCAGTTCGTCGAGCGACTGCACGCGGTAGTCACCGAGGACACAGCGGCCGCGCCGGTACGGATCGTGGCGTTCGACGTGGACGCCGTCGAGGCCGGCGTTCCACGCCGCGCCGATGTCGTTCGGGCCGTCGCCCGCCAGCACTCCCTCGGCGTTCGACTCGACGCCGAGGTCGGTCATGGCGAGATGCACCGGTGCGGGGTCGGGTTTCCACCCGGTGTCGTGGGTACAGGAGACGACCGTGTCGAACCAGTCGCGGATGTCGAGTTGGTCGAGTACCGGATCGACCAGATACTCCTGACAGTGGGTGACGAGTCCCACGGGCCGGTCGAGGTCGGCCACGAAGTCGGCGTCGTCGTGGAGGTAGGTCGCCGCTGCGCGGGCCTCGGGATCTTCGGCTTCGTGGAGGGCCGCCCAGAACGCGTCGGGGTCGATCCCCCACTCTCGCAACTGCGGGGTTCGCTCCCCCGACAGGCCGTGCCAGAGGACTTCGACCTCGCGCTCCGAGAAGGACCGGCCGAGGCGGTCACCGACCTGTTCGAACACTGCGTCGGCGTAGTCGGGGTCGACGTCCACGAGCGTCCCGTCGAGGTCGAACAGCCAGAAATCGTAGGCGTGTGCGACCATTCGGGTGATGATAGGTGGGGATCGAACAAGTGTGTTCCGCCGTATTACTCCACCCGAATCGAACTCCCCAGATGTGCGTGCAGGACTTCCTGCGGCGTGTCCTCGAACGCTCCCGACCCCGCGATGGCGTCCCGGAGCGCGTCGAGATACGCCTCGTCCGTCCGCAGTTCGCTGAACGTCACCGACTCGACGGGGACCGACAGCCAGTCCTCGGCCAGCGAGCGCAGGTACGCCGCGTCGGTCACCTCGCCGCGCCAGAGCGCCGCCTCGAAGAATCGCCACCCCTCGGTCCCCGGTTCGACGGCGGGTTTTCGGACCACCGTCTCGAACTGCTCGGGGTCGACCTCAACTTCCGGCGCGTCGAGGCGAAAGGTGACGCGGAAGACGTACGCGGCGTCCACGTCCATCACCGCTCGTCGTCGAACAGAGCCGCCAGTCGAACGTCCGTGTCGGTGATCCCACCCGCCTCGTGGCTCGTCAGGCGCACCTCCACCTCGTCGTAGCGGATGATGATCTCGGGGTGGTGGAACTCCTCGTCCGCGACCTCGCCGACGCGGGTGGCGAAGGTGACGCCGTCGAGGTAGTCGTCGAACGGGTAGACGCGGACGATTTCGTCGCCGTCGCGCTCCCACTCGTTCGGGAGTTGCCGCTCGATCTCGTCGTCGTCGAGCAGGTTGGGCATACGGAGGCGTCGGCCGCGCGAAGAATAACGGTTGGGGTCGGGTTACTCGTCGCCGAGGCGGTCGCGCACGTGCTGGGGGATGTCGTCGGCGTCGTCCATCGCCTCGCGGGGTCGCTCGGTCGTCGCGGGGGTCGGGTCGTCGCCGCCGAACTCGGGGTCGAACAGGCCGAGCGCGGTCTGGATCGTCGTCCAGTCGTCTTCGGCGGCGGCGTCGCGGAGGCTCTTGGTCGGTGCCGCGAGCAACTGCCCGACGAGCGCGTCAGCGAGCGCCGCCACCGTCTCCCGCTGTTCCTCGGTCAACTCGCCCTGTGCTTCCAGCCGGGAGACCGCAGTGCGGAGTTCCCGCTCTTTGACCATCTCGGCGCTCTCGTACATCGCGCTGATGGCTTCGTCCGCCTGTCGGCGCTTGAAGGAGTCGAGCAGGCGGTCGAACTCCTCGTCGATCATCGCCTCGACCTTCGCGGCGGCCTCGCGGCGCTGGGCGCGCGTCTCGTCGGTGATCGCCTCCAGCGAGTCGATGTCGTACGCCTCGACGCCGTCGAGATCCCCCGCCGCCGGGTCTACGTCCCGTGGCTGGGCGAGGTCGATGACGAGTGTCCGCCCGGCATCGGCGAGCGCCGCCGCGTCGATGACGGGATCGGGACTGTCGGTGGCGGTGACGAGTACGTCTGCCCGTTCGGCGGCGTCGTCGGTGGCGTCGAGCGAGACGGCCGTCGCCGTCGTCTCCACCTCGTCCGCGAGGAGGGCGGCGTTCGGCACCGTCCGGTTGGCGACGACGAGGGTCGAGACACCCGTGTCGTCGAACGCCTGCGCGGCGAGGCGGCCCATCTCCCCGGCGCCGACGACCAGCGCCGTCGCGCCGTCGAGGTCGAGTTCCTGACGGGCGAGTTCGACGGCGGCGCTCCCCAGCGACACCACGCCCTCGTTGATCGTCGTCTCGGTCCGGGCGCGCTCGCCCACGTGGATGGCCTTCGTGATGGCGGGATCGAGTACCGGTCCGATGCCGCCGACGCCGCGTGCCGTCTCGAACGCGGTGCGAAGCTGGCCGATGATCTGATCCTCGCCGAGGACGAGCGACTCCAGTCCGGCGGCGACTCGCATCAGGTGTCGCAGGCTGGTCTCGTGGTCCATCTCGCGGACCGCGCCGTCGCGGACCTCGGGGGCGAATTCGTCGAGGGCCGCTCGGCCGTCCGCGACCGATTCCGTGACGACGTACGCCTCCGACCGGTTACAGGTCTGGAGGGAGAAGGCTTCGTCGACGCCCTCGCGTGCCAGCAGGTCACGGACGGCCGTTTCCTCGTCTTCGGCGGCCGCCGACTCGATTTCGTCGACGGTCGCTCGCTGGTGAGAGACCGTTACTCCCTGAATCACACCCGTCGTCATCGTGAATCTCCCCGAGACACGCCTGTCATATGCTCCGTTTCGCGTCGCCTTTTGAGCCCATCCTACCTAAACTCTTCCAATGCCCGCCCTGCTGTCCGCGTCGCGATGGCCCGGTCCCGCGCGCGCTCGCCACCGGGTGCGAGCGCGGCGACACCGCCGACGGGAACGACCGGCGGCCCACACGAGTCCGTTGCATACACGTCCCTCTCGGATGCGGGGGCTTAAACGTCTCGTCGTCTCCCGGCGGCTGAAAACTACCGGACGCAGCCGTGATCCCCGGTTCTCGTCGTGCGGAAGGCTCATGCGCGTCCGTTTCGTACCGTCGGCCCGATGACGCTCTCCCGACGAACGGTTCTCGCGAGTGCGGGCGCGGCCCTCGGCGGCGTCGCTGGCTGTCTCGGCGGCGGCAGTAGCGGCAGCGCCTCGAACCTCGACGGCTACGAGACTATCAGCGTCGACGGCCAGTCGGTGCCGCTGGCCCCGATTGCCGACGTTCACGACTGGTACGAGTCGGATCGGGCCAAATTCGTCGACGCGCGCTCCCGCTCGGCCTACATCCAGTCCCACATCGAGGGCGCCGTCTGGAGCCCCGCCCGCTACGGTCAGGAGCAAGACGACCCCGTCGCCGACTGGGACGCCGACACGCTCGTCGTCACGTACTGTGGCTGTCCGCACCACCTCTCCTCGATGCGTGCCGCGGCGCTCATCGACGCGGGCTACGAGAACGTCACCGCCCTCGACGACGGCTTCTGGGCGTGGCAGGACGAAGGGTATCCCATCGCCGGCGGCCGCCCCGACTACGAACCCCCGCTCCGGGTCGTCGAGGGGCGGACCGATCCGGCCCTCGCCGGCGAGTGGGCGTGGGCGCGCCACGATCCCACCGGTCAGCGCGAAGTCACGCCTATCGCCTCGGACGGCTCCTACGCGCTCAACGTCCGGTTCGCGGACGTGGCGCCCGAGGATTCGATTCGCATCACGACGCCCGTCTACGAACTGTCGGCACCCATCGCCGACCTCGCTTCGGGTCTCGTCGACGTCGACGGCCAGTTGCGCTATCGTAGCGTTTGAAGCTGTTCGCACACCCGATCGAAAGACGCCGTGCGATCAGGTGTGTGATGACTTTCAAACGTTACTATTGCCTTCGACCTCGAGTTCGTCGTCGGCGTCGAGGACGACGCTCGTCACCTCGTAGCCGCGGTCACGGATCGCCTCGACCAGCGCGTCCTGATCCACGTCCGCCTCGTAGTAGAACACGAGGTCGAAGGTACCGTTGCGGAGGAGTTGCTGGCACTCCCAGACGAAGGAATCGTCCTCGACGGCGCGACCCTGGAACTGGTTCGAGGAGAAGTCGGTGTCGTCGTTGCCGGCGTAGATGTACGCCTCGCCCTTGCCGGCGTGGGCGGCGATGACCTCGTTGAGTTCGACCGTCAGTTCGTGCATTTCGAGGTCTTCCTGTCCCGAGAGGTCGGTGTGGACGATGGCGCCCGCGAGGTCGATGTCGCCGGGTTCGAGCAGCGCCTTCGTCCGGCGGTAGAGGTCGGCGTCGAGTACGTCGGAACTGTCGCTCATATCCGTATTTTTCCGGGCATCGATTTACCGATGACGATTCGTCGCAACGTCGCCGGGCCGATTCGGGCATCGACCATGGCCAAAACATTAATTATTTTACAGCATTATTTATTATGATGAACCAGTCGTCGCACGAGGCAGTGCCGGTCGAGACGGTTCCGGACGGCGTGAACGGTCGAGGGGAGGCAAACGCGCACATGACAAACGTCTACGACGACTTCACCAAACAGGCCGGTACGTATGGATTGACCGAGTACCACAATCGCTGGTTCGCGAGCGATCGAATCCCCGGATTTGCCGCTGAACCGGAGGCGCTGCGTACACGCACACAGGAGTTTCCGGGCGAACTACAGCTCGAAGCGGTGCCCTTCCAGACGTCACGTGACAGTACGCTGGATCACGTGAAATATTTCGCCCAGAGTACGAACTACTTCGACATCCCGGATCACGGGAGCATCACCTTCGCCGCCGATATCGACGCGACGACGGTGGGAACCGACCCCGATCGGCAGATCTGTCCCGCCCCCGCCGAGGACGAACCCTGCAAAACGGTGCTCGAACCCCAGCAGGCGGCGGCCACGTTTCACGTCCTCAACATCCACGAGACGGGACAGCTATTCGACTGGTTCGTGGGCGAAGGGAAAGCGTTCTGTCTGACCGAACGGCTCCTAGCCCCGCTGGTCCACGGGGTAGGCCTCGACGAGGGGTATACGCAGATTATCGAGACCGTCGATATCTCACCGGGGATGCACACCTATGCGATCCGCTATCGACGGAATCCGAGCGGTGCGGATCACGCGGAGTGGCTGTTGGACGGCGATAGCGTCGCTCGACAAGAGAAGGTGGGCATTCCACTGGACGTGCAACATCCCGGGCGATTCGACGACATCACGTGGCCGTCGATCGGCGCCACCGGTGAACGGCTCCGGGATCGAATGAGCACGTTCAACATGGCTCACGGCCTCTTCAGCCTCCTCGACGAGTTTCCCTTCCACCCACAGTACGGGGACCACTTCGTTTCGTTCCCCGAAGACGAACGCCTCTTCGGTCAGGGAGTGACCGCGACGTTCGACAATTTCGAAGTGACGACCGAAACGCTGGGGGAGTGAACTATCCCGCCCCACTCGCTCGTCGAGGAGGGGATTAGCGCCTGAAATCAGCCACTCCGTCTCAGGTCGCGTTTGGAACCGCGTGACGGCCGACGGCGGCGACTGGCCGACCCGACGACGGACGTACGCCCGCGGTTCGGCACACTCACCCCAGCCGTTCGTCCAGAATCAGCCGCGTCTTCGTGTTCTGTACCTCGTCCAAGTCCCGCGCTTTCGTGATGAGTTCGTTCACCGCCTGCGTGTCCGTGGCGTCGACGACCATGACGATGTCCTCCTCACCGGAGACCTGCCAGACGAAGTCGACCTCGTTCCACTCGGCCATCCGTGCGGACACGTCGGTCGTGTCGACGTCGACGGCGACCGACACCTCGATCATCGCCTTTACGTTTCCCGTCCGCGTTGCGACGGTGAACCGCTCGATGATCTCCTCGTCGACGAGGCGCTCGACCCGGTTGCGGACCGTCCCCTCCGACGTGCCGACCCGATCCGCAATCTCCGTGTACGGCGTCCGTGAGTCCCGCCGGAGGATCCCCAGAATCCGCCGGTCAAGCTCGTCCATACCCCGCGTATCCGCGCAAGCGACTTACCGATTACGAAATTCGTAACTCAGCTTCGAAAGGAAGGCTTAATGGCCGCGGATCACTGTGTTTCTCGTAATGTCGGACGCCTACCTTGCCCTGGAGGATGGCCGCGTCGTCGAGGCGCGTGGCCGTGTTCCGGGTCGGACGCGTGGCGAACTGGTCTTCACGACCGCGTACACTGGATACGAGGAGAGTCTGACCGACCCCTCTTACGAGGAGCAGGTGCTCACGTTCTCCTACCCGCTGATCGGCAACTACGGCGTCCGAGAGGAGCGATTCGAATCCGACCGGATTCACCCCCGTGCCGCAATCGCCCGCGAGTTCACGGAGGACATCGTCGAATGGCTGGACGAGGAGGGCATCCCCGCCATCGACCACCTCGACACGCGCGACCTCGTCACCTCCATCCGCGAGGAAGGGGCGATGAAGTGTGGACTGGCGGTTGGCCCCGACGCGACACCCGAGGCGGCGAAGGAGGAACTCGACGCCTGCAAGGGCATGAGCGAGCACACGGACATCGGCGCGCAGGTGAGCGTCGACGAACCCGTCGTCTACGAGGGCGGATCAACCGCGACGGTCGCCCTGATCGACTGTGGCGCGAAGGGGTCGATCATCGACTCCCTGCTCGAACGCGACGCGACCGTTCACGTCCTGCCCTACGACGCCACGCCCGAGGACGTGGCGGCCGTCGACCCCGACCTCCTCTTCATCTCGAACGGCCCCGGCGACCCCGAGAACTTCGAGGCGGCCGAGGCGCTGGTCGACGCCTACGTCGGCGACCTGCCCGTCGCCGGTATCTGTCTCGGCCAGCAGGTCGTCGCCAACGCCCTCGGCGGCAGCACGGAGAAGATGGCCTTCGGTCACCGCGGCGTCAACCAGCCGGTTCGTGATCTGGACTCCGGGCGCGTCGTCATGACGACCCAGAACCACGGCTACACCGTGGGCGAACCCGGCGACCAGCTGAACGTGACGCAGGTGAACGTCAACGACGGCACCGCCGAAGGGCTCGAAAACGAGGAACTGAACGTCATCACCCGCCAGTACCACCCCGAGGCCAACCCCGGCCCCCACGACTCGCTCGACTTCTTCGACGACGTGCTCGACCTCGTGTCGACCGACACGACGGTCGCCACGTCGGACTAAGCCGGTCTCCCTTCTTCACCACGCGCCACTGCCACCAGCAACGCGATCACCGGCAGCACCAGCACTGCGCCGGCGACGAAGGGCGACCAGTAGACGAGCGCGTACAGCGCCGCCGCGACTGGCGGGCCGACGGTCCGCCCCAGACTTCCCGCACCCTGCGTGACGCCGAAGGCGGTGCCCTGCCGGTCCGCACCGGTGTTCGACGACACTAGCGTCGCCAGCGACGGGTTCAGGAGGCCGTTGCCGAACGAGAGCAGGCCCAGTACCGCCAGCAACGCGACGAGTTCTGGAGTGAGCCACGCGGGGCCAGTGACGGCCGGGACGAGTTCCCCGAGTGCCGGCGCGAACGGCAGGGCTGCGAGCGCGACGAACAGGATCGTCGCGCCGGCGACGGCGAGACGGCCCGAGCCGAACCGGTCGGCGAGACGGCCGACCAACAGCCCCTGATTCACCGCGCCGAGGACGCCGACGTAGGTGAGCAGGAGGGCGGCGGCCGAGGCGTCGAACCCGTACGCACTCGCGTCGGCGACGAAGGGGATGAACATGACCTGCACGCCCGCGAAGGCGACGGAGACGAGGAAGAACGCGAGGACGAGGCCGCGGAGCGCGGGATCACGGAGCGCGGTCACGAAATCCCCGACCAGCGTCGACCGCACCCCACTCGTCCGGTGGCGCGCGGGCTCTTCGAGGGCGACGAGTGCGACGCCGAGGGCGACGAGACTCATCGCCGCCGCGCCGAACGCGGGGAGCGAGAAGCGGGTCGCCGGAATCGGCAGGCCGGCCGCGGCCCGCACCGCCGTCTCGCTCGCCAGCGCGCCGCCCATGGCTGGGCCGAAGATGAACCCGAGGCTGAACGAGGCGCCGACGAGGCCGAGCGCCCCCGCTCGGTCTTCGGGCGCCGTCACGTCCGCGACGTACGCCTGCGCGGCGGCAATGTTGCCGCCCATCGCGCCGGCGAGGGCGCGGGCAGCGAAGAGGACGGCGATACCGATGGCCGGTCCCGCCGCCTCGCCCGCGACGTCGCCGAGGCCGAAGACGACCCACGCGACGGCGCTTCCGGCGAGCGACAGCGTGACGACCGGGCGGCGCCCCCAGCGATCCGAGGCCCGGCCGAGCGTCGGCGCCGCGAGAAACTGCATCAGCGAGTACGTCGCCGCCAGCAGGCCGATGAACACGTCGCCGACGCCGAAACTCCGAACGTAGTAGGGGAGGATGGGGATGACGATGCCGAAGCCGACGAGGTCGAGGAAGACGACGAACACCACCGTGGCGACGGCGCGGCGGGGGTGCTCGACGGTCGCCGTCGCGCCGCCGGGGAGGGCCATACTGTCCATCGACGGGGCCAGCGGCCTATAGATTGGCTCTCTTGGCCATGTCGTGTCCGGCTGTTGACGACTCCAGCGCCCCGAACCTTCGGCAGGTTTTTGACCCGACTCGCGCAATCCCGGGGCATGGTTACGGTCAGGGCTCCGGCCACGAGTGCGAACCTCGGGAGCGGGTTCGACGTGTTCGGCGCGGCCCTCGACCGGCCGGCGGACATCGTCCGCGTCGAGAAGGCCGACCGAACGACGATCGACGTGACTGGGTACGGGGCCGAGTTCATCCCCGAGGACCCCGACTCCAACACCGTCGGCGCGGTCGCCGAGGCGCTCGACGCCCCGGCACACATCCGGATCGACAAGGGGATTCGCCCCTCGTCGGGACTCGGTTCCTCCGGCGCCAGCGCCGCGGCGGCGGCACTCGCGCTCAACGAACTCTACGACCGCGGGCTCTCGCGGCGCGAACTCGTCCCAATCGCGGGGAAAGGTGAGGCGACCGTCTCTGGCGAAGTCCACCTCGACAACGTCGCCCCCGCCCTGCTCGGCGGCTTCACCGTCGCCACCGGTCGGGACGTGACGGTCGTCGACGCCGACATCCCGCTCGTGGCCTGTCTGCCGGAAATCGCCGTCTCGACGCGCGACGCTCGCGATGTCGTCCCCGCGGGCGCGACGATGGAGCAGTTGATCTACACTGTCGGTCGCGCGGCCACGCTGACGACCGGGATGTGTCGGAACGATCCGCGGCTGGTGGGGAAGGGGATGCACGACCGCCTCGTCACGCCAGCCCGGGCCGACCTCATCGCGGGCTACGATCAGGTGCGCGAAGCGGCACTCTCGGCGGGCGCGACGGGCGTCACCGTCAGCGGCGCCGGGCCGGGCATCATCGCGGCCTGCTATCCCGAGAATCGACAGGAAATCGCTTCCGCGATGGTCGAGGCGTTCAAGGACGCCGGCGTCGACTCGCGGGCCTACCAGACGAAGATCGGTCGCGGGGCGACGCTGTACTCCGAGTGATCGTTCGCCCCCGGCCGATTCCCAGAGACTGAGGCACCCCGCTCGAATTATGACCGTTCTCCCGAACGTGTTCAACGTATGGTTGATGGCGATCACGGGCCCCCGGGACTGGACGCCGATGCTCCCTTGGACTCGGCGTGGTTCGAACGCGCCGTCGAGGCGGCCGGCCACGCTATCTTCGTCACGGACTTCGACGGGCGTATCGTCTACGTGAACCCGGCGTTCGAGGAGATCACCGGCTACACTGCCGCCGACGCCGTCGGGCGGACGCCGGACCTCCTCAACGCCGGGTACCACACGACAGACTACTTCCGCCGACTCTGGGCGACTATCCTCGACGGTGACGTCTGGCAAGCGGAGGTCGTGAACCGGCGCGCGGACGGCGAGAGCTACGTCGCCAACCAGACAATCGCGCCGATCGTCGACGACGGAACGATCACGCATTTCGTCGCGATTCAGACTGACATCACCGAGCGCAAGGAACACGAGATGGCGCTCGAACGGAAACAGGATCTGTCGGCTCGGACCGAGGTGACGGCGGACGTGGGTGGCTGGGAACTCGACCTCGACGCCGGAGAACTCCGGTGGACGGCGGGTACGCGTCGCATCCACGAGGTCGATCCCACGTACGAACCCTCTCTCGAAGCGGCGCTGGCGTTCTACCACCCCTCGGATCGGGAGAAAATCCAAACGTTCGTCGAACGTGCGCTCGAGTGGCACCTCCCGTACGACGTGGAGGCGCGACTCGTCACGGCCGAGGGAACCACCCGTATCGTCCGGACGACGGGTCAGCCCGTCGACACCGAGAGCGGTCTCTTCCTGCGTGGGACGATACAGGACATCACCGAGCGCAAAGCCCGCCGCCAGCAGTTGATGGTGTTCAACCGCGTCCTCCGTCACAACCTGCGAAACGATCTCAACGTGGTGGTCGGCAACGCCGAACGGTTGCTGTCCGCTGTCGAGGCGGCCGACGACGGCGACTCCGTCACCCTCCCGGCCGATCGGGCCCGAACCGATCTTCGGTCCATCGTCTCGGCCGCCGAAAACCTCCTCGGCGTCTCGGCGCAGGCGCGCCAGTTCGACGACATCTACCAGCAGATCCGCGACATCCAACCCGTCGAAGTCCGGCCGCTACTGGAGGCGGTCGCCGCGGAGTATCGCGACGCGTGTCCCGAGGCGACCGTTCGGGTCGAGGGATCGAACCCGGTCGTCCTCGCCAATCGGCACGCGGTTCGGGTCGCGGTGGGTGAACTCGTCGACAACGCTATCGAGCATTCGACGGACGGGCACCCGACCGTGACGCTCGGCGTCGACGAGGGTGCGGACGGCACGATCCGACTCAGCGTCGCCGACCGGGGCGACGGCATCCCCGAGATGGAGCGGGAGGTGATCACGAACGGCGAGGAACGACCGCTCAAACACGGGAGCGGCCTCGGCCTGTGGCTCGTGAAGTGGCTCGTGACACCCATCGGTGGCTCGATCGAAATCGAGGATAACGAGCCGTCCGGTGCCGTCGTCTCTATCGTCTTTCCGGCCTCGCGGTGGCAACCGAGTTCGCAGGCTGATCCGGCGTCGACGTCGACGCCGACCTGACGTGTCGGGACCGGCCGTCACGCGACGGCGGACTGCGCGATTCAGACGCCGCGGCCCTGCAGTTTCTCTTCCTCGGCCATGTCGGCGTTGGACTGGCCTTTCATCCCCTTGCCGACGTTCGTCGCGATCTCCGCGAGGCGGTCGGGATCGTCCCAGTTGTTGACCGCCTCGACGATGGCCGTCCCCATCGCTTCGGGGTTCTCGGCGCCGAAGATACCGGAGCCGACGAAGATGCCGTCACAGCCGTGGTGCATCATGAGCGCCGCGTCCGCTGGCGTCGCGATGCCGCCGGCGGCGAAGTTGACGACCGGCAGGCGGCCCATCTCGGCCGTCTCGTGGACGAGGTCGCGGGGGGCGCCGTGCTCCCGCGCCCAGCGCTCGCGCTCCTCGTAGGCCATGCCCTCTAGCTGCCGGATCGCGCCCTTGATGGCGCGCTGGTGGGTGACGGCCTGATTCACGTCGCCCGTCCCCGCCTCGCCTTTGGTGCGGATCATTGCCGCGCCTTCGTCGATGCGGCGGAGTGCCTCACCCAGATTCCGTGCGCCACAGACGAAGGGGGCAGTGAAGTCACGCTTGTCGATGTGGTAGTCGTCGTCAGCGGGAGTGAGCACCTCGCTCTCGTCGATCATATCCGCACCCTTCGCTTCCAGAATCTCGGCCTCCTTCTGGTGGCCGATGCGTGCCTTGCCCATGACGGGGATCGACACCTCGTCGAGAATCTCGGTGAGGGCCGCGGGGTCGGCCATCCGCGCCACGCCCCCGCGCTTGCGGATGTCCGCGGGCACGGCTTCGAGGCTCATGACCGCCACGGCGCCGCAGTCCTCCGCGATCCGCGCCTGTTCGGCGTTGACCACGTCCATGATCACGCCGCCTTTCTGCATCCGCGCGAACCCGCGTTTCACCAAATCCGTACCGCGTCGAAGCTCTTCGAGATCGGTCATACGCCCCGTTACGGTGGGACTGACTTAAGCGCGGGCTTTCGGTCGATATTCCCGTTCGACGGGCCGGTGAGCGCACCGTTCGGGACACTGATACGTCTCGCGCCCCATCTCTCACCGATGAGCGACCGTGACCCGGAGCCGAAGAACCCGCTCTCGCCGTACTACCCGTCGGAGGTGCCCAACGTTCCTGGCGACGGACGGACGTGGTTCGCCGTCCTCGCCGTGTTCACGTTGCTGCTGGGGGCGGTCTACGCGTTCCTCACGCTCTTTCTCCCACCGTAGCCCCCGACGGCACCTATCGCGTGCCGCGGCCGGACCGCCACCGATTTACCGACCCGCTCCTTCCCCCCGACAATGAGTTCCGGATCGGCGTCGGTCCTCGACCGCGTCGCCGCCCTCGTCGACGGCGCCGACCTCCCCGACCCCGACCCGCTCCCCGGGTGGCTCGCACCCCTCCCTCGCGCCGTCGAGAACCTCGGCCTCTCGCTCGCGTGGGTCGTCGTCGTCACCAACCTCGTCGGCACCGCCTTCGGCTTCTGGTACTACCGCTTCCAGTTCGCGGCCGAACCGCTCGCCATCTGGCCGCTCGTCCCCGACAGTCCCGTCGCCACCCTGTTTATCGCCCTCTCGCTCGCGCTCTGGAAACTGGGTCGATCCAGCGAAACCGTGAACGCTCTCGCCTTCTTCGGTTGCTGGAAACTCGGCCTCTGGACGCCCTTCGTCCTCGTCGCCTTCGCCGACGGCTTCCTCGCCACCACGCCCCTGCCGATGTACGCCTTTCTCCTCGGGAGCCACCTCATGATGGTCGTCGAGGCGTTCATCATCCACCGCTACAGCGACTTTCCCGTCTACGCCGTCGCCGTCGCCGTCGCGTGGTACGGCCTCAACGACCTGGTGGACTACTTCGTCCCGCTCGTCGAGACACCCCACCACACCCTGCTCCCCGGCCAGCGCATCGTCGACGGGACGATCACCCACCTCTCGCCCACGCACGAACTCGCCGCCGCCTTCGCCGTCGTCCTGACGCTCACCGCTACCTTCCTCACGCTGTCGACGCGGGTGAAGAAACTGGAGGCGCGTTAGTCCAGCGCGTCGCCGAACGCCGCCGCGAACGACTCCACCTCGTCCCAGTCGGTGTACTCGTAGTTCTGGCTGGTGTCGGTGCCGCCGCCCGCCCGCTTCGCGATGCGTTTCATCACGAACCGCTTCAGCGTCCCGTACTGGCTGTACTTGAGTGCGCCGGGGACGACGGCCGTCGCGTCCGGCTCCCACCCCGTCTCCGCGAGGAAGTCCTCGAGGAGCGACCGCGCTGTCGCCCACGCCTCGTCGCTCCCCTCCGCGGCCGTGAGGCTCACCGAGAAGAAGGCGGCGGGGAGGCGATTCAGGTCGTCGACGTGGTCGGCGACGAAGCGGGTGACGTACTCCTGATGTGAACCCAGGTGGACCGACGCGCCGACGACGACCGCCTCGTAGTCGGAAAGCGAGAAGTCGGCGGGCAGGTGTTCGGCGTGATACAGCGTCGGCTCGTGGCCTGCCCGTGCGAGCACGTCGGCCATCCGCTCCGCGATGGTCGCGGTCTGGCCTTCGGTCGTCCCGTACACGAGGGCGATGCGAGCCATCAGCGACGCCCTCCGCCGTGGTTGCCGGTGTGTCTGTGTCGCGCGCAGACGTTCATCCTGTCGACACGAACGGCGACAGTGTCGATAATACTGACGGGCCACACGGTTATTCCGCTCGGCCGTCTATCGACTCCATGTCACTCTACGACCGCCTCGCGGACCTCCCGCTGCGGATCGACCGCGAGACCCGCACTCGCCACGAGCGCGACACCTCCAGCGGCTTCACCCGGGCGACCACCGTCTTCAAACTCCACGGCGACGGTCACGTGGGCCGCGGCGAGGACGTGACCTACGACCGTGAGGATCACGACGCCCTCGCCGACACCAACTCCGTGGTCCCCACCGGCGAGTTCACGTTCGACGAGTTCTCGACCGCCCTCGACGACGTGGACCCCTTTCCCACGAAGGAGCCGGAACAACCCTCGGCGCACCACTACCGCCGCTGGGGGATCGAGAGTGCGGCGCTCGATCTGGCGCTCCGGCAGGCCGACACCGATCTGGCGTCGGCGCTGGGCCGCGAGCGCGACTCCGTCTCCTTCGTCGTCAGCACTCGCCTCGGCGACCCGCCGACGACGGATCGGGTCGAGGCGATCCTGTATCGCCACCCCGATCTGGGCCTGAAACTCGATCCGACGAGCGACTGGGACGACGCCCTCGTCGCCGCCCTCGGCGAAACCGACGCGGTCCGCCTCCTCGATCTGAAGGGCCACTACGTCGGGACGACCGTCGATCAGCCACCCGACCCCGCCCTCTACGAGCGGGTGATCGAGGGCTTTCCCGACGCCGTGATCGAGGATCCGGCGCTCACCGACGAAACGCGAGCCCTGATCGAATCCGTGCAGGAGCGAATCTCGTGGGACGCCCCCATCACCGGCGTCGAGAGCGTGCGCGACCTGCCGTTCGAGCCCCGGTGGCTCAATATCAAACCGTCGCGGTTCGGCACGGTCGAATCCCTCCTCGACACCGTCGAGTACGCCCGTGATCGCGACGTGACCCTCTACGGTGGCGGGCAGTTCGAACTCGACGTGGGTCGCGACCACATCCAGACTCTCGCCGCGACGTTCTATCCCGACGCGCCCAACGACGTGGCGCCCGGCGGCTACAACCTGCCCGACTTACCCGCCGAGTTGCCGGGGAGTCCGCTGGTGCCGGGCGACGACCCCCGGGGCCTCGACTTCTAGTCGACGACCGGCACGTCCTCCCGGTCGGCGTGGGCGCGCACCCAGAGTTCGCCGATGCGGGAGAGCCGCGTCCGGTAGGATTTGCCGTGCTCTTCCTGTTCGATGTACCCTTTCCCGCCCGGACCGAGGCGGTCGACGTTGTAGATGACTTTCGACCGGAAGCTGTCGGTGTACTCTTCGCCGAGTTCGTCCGCGAGGGCCTCCGCGAGTTCGGAGACGGATTCGAACTCGCCGTGTTCACCCAGTTCGAACAGGATCACCTCCTCGAAGGGTTTGACGTTCGAGAAGGAGGCGACGGGGAGTTCGACGATGTGTTTGCCGCCGATGCGCTTGGCGCCGATGGTGGTGCCGCGTTCGTCGAACTCGTCGAGCAGTTCGGTCGTGCCCTCGAGACGCTCGCGGATGCGCGCCTCGTCCACCTCGCCCTCGTCGAGAAGCGCCGTCAACAGGTCGCGGTTCGCGCGCAGTTCCTCCGCGAGTTCCGTCTCCAGATACTTCTCCGGGGCGGTGTAGTAGGTGTGGATGCGGTCGCGGTCGGCCTGTCGCTCCAGCGTGATGGAGTGGGCGGCGGTGGCGAACGCGAAACTCACCGGCCGGGGCATCGAACTCACGTTGACCCACACCTCGCCGTCCGGCGCCCCCTCGTCGAGTTGGTCGTTGATGAGGTCGAAGGCCTGTTCGAAGGCGGCGTCGTAGTCGTACACGTCCTCGACGACGACCCGACGCGTCTCCGCCCCGAGCAGGTTGCGAAAGTCCTGTTCCAGCTTGGCCGAGATGTTCCGCGAGTACTCCACGTTGGCCTCGCTCCCGACGGCCCCCTCCAGCAGGATCACCCGATCCACGTCGAACTGGTCGCGGATCAGCGGCGCGATCAGCCGGTCGTAGTCGAAGCCGACCGGGACGATGTGGGTCTGCATACCTGTTACTGTGCCGGGAGCGTTATATATCCCGTCAAGCCGGTCGCGCCCTGTGACGCCGGCTCACGGCGTGTCGACACCGCCGTGCCAGCCCACTCGCTCCGCCCCCACGAAGACGAGGAGGGCGACGACACCAGTCACGAGCAACGGCCAGACGGGCGCACGATACGCCGCCAACCGCCCGGCCGCCGCCAGCGCCGACGTGACGCCGAACAGCGCGAGGAAATTGTGGAAGACGAGCGCGCCGTAGGCCGACCGGCCGACGAAGAAGAACGCGCCCGTCCCGAGACTCACGACCGTCAGAAGTGCGATGGTCTCGACGGTGTTGAACGGTGGGCTGTGAGCGACGTGATAGAGCCCGAACAACGCGCTGGCGACGACGAGCGCACCGGCGCGGGCCACCGCGTCGGGCACGCGCGTTCGCAACGCCGCTTCGACGCTCCCGCCGACGAGGAGCCAGCAAACCGCGAGTTCCGCGATGGAGACGGGCAGAACCTGCGAGAAGGCGTTCAGCGTCACGACCGGGTCCGTCGTCGGCGGTCCCTGCGCGACGTACAGTGCGACTCCAGCACCCGCGCCGACGGCGCTGGCGAGGAGGGTGCGCCGCACCGAGCGAAGGCCGAGGCGAGCGCGGGTGGTGAAGCCCGCGTCGACGAACGTTCGGGCGATCCAGCACGCGAACAGCGTGCCGATCAGGACGTTGGCGACGCCCGTATAGAGGAGTCGATCCAGCGTCGCCTCGGGGCGCTGGAGCGTCAGCAGGCGGCCCTCCAGCGTCCACGTCGTCAGCGCCCAGAGTAGGTAGGTCCCGACTGCGACGGCGACTTTGCCCCGTGGCGACAGGGTTCGGAGGACGGCCGTGGGCACGTCCACGGTGGGCCTCGACGACATACTGGACAGAGGCGGCGACGCGGCATAACTCTCCGCCCGCCGTACGTTTACAGCGGCCCGGATCAGTCCCGAACCTGCACCGCGTCCCCGACCGAAATCGACCGCTCTCGCGACGCCTCGGGCACCCGAGAGATGAGCATGACGGTGTAGAAGTGGGGGAACGCGTCCGGGTCGGCCCACTCGGGGAAGGTGGCCTCGCGGCGCTCGACGAACCGCTCCCTGAACTCGGGGAGCGGGTCGCCCGTCTCGGGGTCACGACTGGGGACGACACACCGGGCACAGGGTTCGGACCCCTCGAATTCGATCGGATCGTCTCCCTCGCCGACGACGAAGCCGGGAGCGCCGTCTCCGACGTTCTCGGACGAAGTCCGGGAGCCCGGAGAGCTCCGCTCTCCGACGAACCGATCCTCCCAGAACGCGGGGACGCCGCCGATTTCGACGTTGGCGCGGAGACGACGGCGGGCGCCCTCGACGGTCATGTCGTCGAACCACGATGCGACTTCCTCTAGCGTTGCCGTACTGATGATCGACGGGCCGGCGTCGGGCCGGTCGACGAACGCCGGTGGTTCGTGGCGGCGGAACTCGACCGGGTCGCCGACGAAGTCGCCGAACCACTCGCTCGCCTCCATCCGTCCGTCCTCGGTCGAGAGGTCGAACCGCCGGCGATCACCCCCTGCTTTCGGCTCGACGGTCAACACGCTCGTCTCGGGGTCGAAATCGGTCCGCACGTCGTGAATCCGGTCGGTCTGCTTGCCGTTGTACGCGAGCGTCTGCATGTCCGATCCCGTCGCTATCGTCCCTGCCTCGGGGTCGCACATGGCGAACTCGCGGTCGCCGGCGAGCGTGCCGGCCGCCGTGATCCGGGCCGACTCGACCTCGATGCCGTCGAGACCTTTCACCGGATACAGCCGCAGTCGCTCGATGTGTGCCATCGGGCGGCAGTTGGATCGGGTCGCGCATAACGGTTGGTGGCCGAATCGAATCGGCAGTACGACAGGTATTTCCCGCGCGCCCGAAAAGTATATATGCGTACATGGGTCGCCCCATGGAACCATCATCATCACCACCCCGTCGAGGGGATCATCAATGGACGATACAGCCAAATACCTCATTCACGCATCGATCGCGGCCGACGGCGTCGTGGAGCGAAGCGACGTGGTCGGCGCCGTCTTCGGGCAGACCGAGGGCCTGCTCGGCGACGAACTCGATCTCCGGGACCTCCAGCAGTCCTCGAAAGTCGGGCGGATAGACGTACAGATCGACAGCGAGAACGGCCAGTCGTTCGGCCGGATCACCATCGCCAGCAGCCTCGACAAGGTGGAGACGGCTATTCTCGCCGCCTCGCTGGAGACCATCGACCGCGTCGGTCCCTGTCAGGCCTCCGTCGAAGTGACAAATATCGAGGACGTGCGCGAGGCCAAGCGCCGACAGGTGATCGACCGCGCGAAGGAACTGCTCGCGGGGTCGTTCGACGAGAGCGTCATGGACTCCTCCAAGATTCTGGAGGAGGTGCGCGAGAGCGTCCGTATCGAGGACATCACCGAGTATCACGGCCTCCCCGCCGGGCCGCGCGTGGCCGACTCCGACGCCATCATCGTCGTCGAGGGTCGGGCGGACGTACTCACCCTCCTCCAGTACGGCATCAAGAACGCCGTGGCGGTGGAGGGGACGAACGTCCCCGACCCCATCGCGGACCTGACCGAGGACCGGACGGTCACGGCCTTCCTCGACGGCGACCGGGGCGGCGAACTCATCCTGCGCGAACTCGCGCAGGTGGGCGACGTGGACTACGTCGTCTTCGCGCCCGAGGGGCGGTCGGTCGAGGATCTGGCTCGCCACGAGGTCATGTCCGCGCTGCGCGACAAGACGCCGTACGGTGACCTCTTCGCGGACGACGAGGGGCCTGCGATGTCGCCTGCGGCGGACGCGGTGGACGAGGAGTCGACGGTAACCGAGACGACGCCCCCCACGGCCGCCGTCTCCGTCGGCGACGCGGGAGTGACACCCGAAGCCTCGACGACGGTTGGGACGGTCGGATCGACGGACGACGAGGCGGACGCGCCCCCCGAACCGGACGACGCTGCCGACGAAACGGCGGATGTCGACGCCGACGCGGATGCCGACGACGATACTGACGCCGACGCGGCGACCGACGACACCCCCTCGACCCTCCGCGGCCACGTCCGCGCCATCGTCGACGCGGAGACGGAGTCGGCACGTCTCCTCGACGCCGACTTCGAACCCATCGAGACGGTGCCGGCGGGCGAGGCGTTCGACGCGATAAGCGAGGCCGACCCCGCACCGTACGCGCTCGTCCTCGACGGTCAGTTGACCCAGCGGATCCTCGACGTGGCGGCCCAGCGTGGCGTCGAACAGATCGTGGCGCGGTCGGCCGGCGAGATGGTGAAAACGCCGGTCGACGTACGCGTACGCACCATCGACCAGTTCGCCACCGCCGACTAGTCGCGCCGGTACAGCAGCGCCGGGCCATCGTCGAAAAAGTCCGGCAGGCGTCGTTCCTTCTCGAACCCACAGGCCTCGTACAGCGTCCGCGCCGCCTCGTTGTCCGGGGCGACGGTGACGGTCAGCGACGACCCGTCCTCGGCACACGCCGAAAGCAACGCCTTCGCCCGGCCTTCGCGTCGGTAGTCGGGAGCGACGACGAGTTCCGCGACGTAGGTAGTGTCGTCGCCGGGGACGGCGAGGAGGTAGCCGACCGGTTCCGTTCCCTCTACGGACACCAGCACCGTCGCCGGCGTGAGCGCCGTCTCGTCGAGAGTACCGGCGAGCAAGCCGGGACTCGGCTCCGGCAGGTGCGACTGGAGGCGGACGAGTGCCGGCTGGTCGGCGGGAATCGCCGGGCGGATCACGGTCACAGCAGGGCAACGGCGAGCACCGCGCTCACGACGGCGCCGGCGAGGGTGCCGAGGAAGTTGACGGTCTGATTACCGACGCGGCCGCCCTCGAGCGTCGCCCCGAGGATGCTGTCGACGGTCATGCCCGCGACGCCGCCGACGACGACGGTCAGGGCAGCGAGGCCGGGAACGTCGAACGTGAAGACGGCGACGGCGACGCCCGCAACCAGGGCCGCGCCGACGACGCCGACGACGTAGCCCTGCCACGTGATGCCGCCGTCCGTGCCGGGGTCGACGCGTTCGAGCGTCGTGATGAGTCGGGGCTCGTCGAAGAGGACGCCGATCTCGCTGGAGAGCGTGTCGCTCATCGCGGCGGCGAGCGATCCGGTGAAGGCGAAGCGAAAGAGGGTGCTGTCGACCTGCATTCCCGTACTGGCGGCGAAGCCGATGACGGCCACGAGGGCGACGGCGGCGTTGCCGAGGACGTTCCCGCTCCCCCGAGCCCCCTCGTTGTCCTCGGCGGCCCCGCGGCGCTCTTTCTCCGCGTACTTGTACTTCGCGGAGAGGCCGCCGATGGCGAAGAAGGCGATGAGGATGGCGAACCACCCGACGCCGCCGAAGACGATGGTGAGGAGGCCCAGCAAGACGCCCGTCACCATCCCCGGTACCGACGCGGTGCCCGTCCGGTAGGAGACGTAGCCGAGGGCGACGGTCACGGTGAGGGCGACGCTGACTTCGACGAGCCCCGACTCGACGCCGATGGCGTGAAACAGCCACAGCAAGAGGCCGGTCGACAGCATCACGATGGGGTCGTCGCGCTCGTAGAGCATCGACCGCAGGAGCGCCGCCACCAGCGC
Source organism: Haloplanus aerogenes (assembly GCF_003856835.1). NCBI lineage: Archaea > Methanobacteriati > Methanobacteriota > Halobacteria > Halobacteriales > Haloferacaceae > Haloplanus > Haloplanus aerogenes. The sequence continues at coordinate 2,971,830 of NZ_CP034145.1, read as the reverse complement.
CCCGGCGGCGGCGAGGAAGACGACGGCGGCGAGGTCGGGAACGCCCCCGAGATTCCACCCGACGACGAGCTGGCCGGCGACGGCGGCGAGGAAGGCCACGACGCTGAAGCCGGCGATGGCGCGGCCGGGATCGGTCCACCACTGTTCGACGGCGCGTGCCCCCACGTTGCCGTAGGCGACGACGAGGATGGCGGCGACGAAGACGGCCGTCGGCATGGACTCTCGCGGCGCCGTCGACAGGATAGCGAGACCGGTAGCGGCCAGCGCGAAGCCGGCGAGGCCGTTGAGACGGCCGTCGCGCCGATCCTGTGGCCGGGCGAAGAGTTCGAACACCGGCCCCTCGTCCACGACGAACGCGGCGAGGAGCGCCACGATGGCGAAGGGGGCGGCCGCCGCCGTCCCGAGTTCGGGGGCGGCGAGCGCGAGCGTCCCGACCGCTGCGAACCCTCCGGCCCGTCGAAGGGTGGACGTCACACCGTCCGCTACCTCGGACGGCCACTTAACCCTCCCGACACGGCCTGCTCGCGTTCCCCGAATCCGTGAATTTTTGGGCTGCGGACGCCTGTTGCGGCCGTGGGCCTGTACGACCGATACCTCGCGCTCAAACAGCGCGTCCATCCCGGCGATCCCCCCGCACACGTCGCGCTCGTCCTCACCGAGCGTGACCTGCTGGAACAGGGGGCGTACAACCGCCTCGAACGCGTCCTCCGCTGGGTCTTCGACTACGGCGCCGAGCGCGCCACCGTCTCGGTGAGCGTCCTCGACGAGGCCGTCGTCCCGACGCTGGATCGCGAACTCCGGGCTATCGACGCCCCTCGACAGGTCGCCGTCCGCGCCCCCGACGACACCGACCCCGTCTCGGCGCCCGTGCAGGTGAACGTCGGCCTCGGCGGCAAGGGTGAGTTCGCGGCCGCCGTCCGCTCGCTGGCGGAGGAGGTCGACGCCGGCGACCTCGACCCCGCCGACGTGGACGAGGCTGACGTGGAGCGTCGCCTCGTCTTCCCGGACGAACCCGACCTGCTCATCAAGACCGGCGCCGAACGCCTCTCCGATTTCATGATCTGGCAGTCCGTCTACTCCGAACTCTACTTCACCGACGTGAACTGGCGGGACGTGCGCAAGCGGGACTACCTCCGTGCCGTGTTGGACTACCAGAATCGGCAGCGGCGGTTCGGCCGATAGGCCGAAGTACGTCGGTTTGCCGACGGTAGTTTGGACGCTGAGTGGCAGCGAAGCGTCCAAATGTCGCGGGGCGAGCGCCAGCGAGTCCCGCGGAAATTCGGCCGATAGACCGAAGTACGTCGGCCTACCGACTCCCACCCTCACCCGCTCGTTTCCGTCGCCGTTCCCGTCACCGTCGACTCGGCCGATTCGTAGCTCACGCTCGTCTCGCTGGCGACTGGCTGGAGGAGGTACGAGCCGCTCCGTCCCCGTCGAACCGGCGTGAAGTCGGCCGTGAACGTCGTCCGCGTGTCCGCCCGAATCTCGAAGGACTGGTTGAACTTGAGCGGCGCATTCCCGGGCGTCTCCACCGTCGCCTCGCCGCCGTCCGCGAGCGTGGCGTCGACGCCCGTCACGTCGAGTTGGAGGAACGCGTACTGGCCGGTCTCCAGTTCCTGTTCGTCGACGAGCGCCGTCCGGTCGCCCTGTAGCTTTACCAGATCCGCTTCCTGTGGCTCGTCGAACTCGTAGTATTCGCGGGCATCGTCCTCGTCGGCTTCGCCGTCCGACTCGGTACTCGTCGCCGTTGAAGTAGCCGTCGCCGTCGACTCCTCGTCCTCCGTCCCCGGCTTCACCCAGATACCCGCGATGGTGACGACACAGGTTTCGAAGTCGGAGATGGCGCCGGGTTGGTCGCTCACTTGGGTCGCGAGCGTCCCGGTCGTTGCCTCGGCACCGCCCATACACCCGGCCAGTCCGGCGACACCCGCGGCGGCGAGGCCGCCGGCCGCCCGGAGGTAGTCACGTCGCGACGCTGTCGGCTGATCGACATCACCGTCTCCCATATTCGGGGCCTGTGACCCCACGATGATAAACCGGGTCGACGGTTCGGGACGAATGAATCCGAGTTTAGCCGAATTGAACGTCGACGGGGTCGGTACCGTCGCCTACTTAAACGGGTCATCCTCATATCCGGCAGGTAGTTGTTTCGTGAGGCGCTGGAGACGGTATGGACGCCGATAGAGTGGGGATGGGCGACGGAACCGGCGTCGCCCTCGTCGTTGCTGGCGCGGCCCTCTTCGGCACGCTCGGCATCTTCGGCGAACTCGCTCGGAGCGCGAATCTGCCGACGGCGACCCTTCTCGCCGCTCGCTTCGTCGCCGCGACGGCGATCCTCTGGGCGTATCTCCTCCGACGTGGGACGCCCGTTCGCCTCCGTGGCCGGACGCTGGCCGTCGAACTCGCGCTCGGACTGGTGTACGGGTTCATGGCCATCGCCTACTTCGAGAGTCTGGCGTGGCTCTCGGCAGGCGTCGCGACGCTGGTCCTCTTTACTTACCCGGTGCAGGTGACGCTCGTCTCGGCGGTCGCGCTCGACGAACCGATCACGGTCCCGAAGGCGCTCGCCCTGATCGCCGCGCTCGGCGGCGTCGCCCTCGTCGCCGGCGGTGGGTCGGCCGTCGGCCTGCCGGGACTCGTCCTCGTCGGTCTCGCCTCGCTGGCCTACACGGCGTACTCCACCGGATCGCGGGTCATGGTCGAGACGATTCCCCCGCTGACGCACGCGGCGTACGTCTTCCTCGGCGTGACGGCCGCCGTCCTGCTGTACGGCGTCGGGACAGGGACGCTCTCGGCGCCGGCGACGCCGGCGCACTGGCGCCTGATCGCCGGTATCACCGTCGTCGGGACGCTCCTGCCGATGATCCTCTTCACCGCCGGACTGGCGCGCATCCCGGCGAGTACGGCCAGCATCGTCAGCACGAGCGAACCGCTGACGACGGTCGTCCTCGGCGTCCTTCTCCTCGGCGAACCGTTCACGCCCGCCATCGCCCTCGGTGGCGCAGCCATTCTCGCGAGCGTCGGTCTCGCGTCGCCGGCGGTCGAACGCGCCGTGAACGCCCGACTGCGTCGCGTCGGATGGCGGCAGGCGAAGGGTCCGGACGGCTGAGCTACGCCACGCCGCGCCGGTCGCTCTCCTCGTCGACCTCGATCCGTCCCTGCAGTTCCCGCTTCGACGCCGGACTGATCGCGATGCCCGCGTCGTCGAGGCGACGCTTGACCGCGCGGGCGTACGCCGACCGGATGCCGAAGATGTCGTGTCGGCGCGGGTCCTCGATCCAGTAGTGGACGCGACAGACGACGGCGTCGCCACCGAAGTCGTCGACGTACGCCTTCGGCGTCGGCTCCGCGACGATGTCGTCGACGGCGTCGGTGGCCGCGGCGAGGTGATCGAGTGCCTCGCTCACGTCCGCCTCGTACGCGATGCCGACGTGTTCGACGACGCGCCGACGCCCCCGGCCGTACGGGCGCGTGATGGCCTGCCCCGTGAGGAGCGTGTTCGGCACCGTGACGAGTTCGCCGTCGGGGGTGAGGACGCGCGTCACCCGGAGCGTGATGGACTGGACGGTTCCACTCCTGTCCGCCCACTCGATGTAGTTGCCGACGTTGAACTCGGGGTCGAAGACGAGGACGAGTCCACTGACGATGGAGCCGATGACCGTCTGGCCGGCGACGCCGATAGCGAGCGTCCCCGCGGCGATGACGAGCGCCGAGTCACCGATCAGGTCGCCGTACCCCGCCGTGCCCGCGGCGACGAAGAAGGCGACCACGATAACGAGCAGGCGGACGTACCGCGCGACGGCTTCCTGTATCGTCGGGTTGTTGCGGTTGCGCTGGCGGACGTACCGCGCGACGAGTGGTTCCACGACGAACCAGCCGAGGAAGACGACGGCGACGAAGCCGGCGACGAACCACGCCCCGCGCAGGATGATCGGCCAGTAGTCGGTGAGGCCTTCGGGGCCGACCGGTGGCGACGGCGTGGGCGTCGCCGTCTGCAACGCGAGCCAGTCCATACCCGTGGCTCACGGCGGGACGGTACAAAGGTTCTCGCCGGATCTTCGACGCTACTCCGCCGTCCCGTCCCGGTCGAGTTCGGCCGTCAACTCGTCGGTCAGTTCCTCCGAACCGACGTGGGGGAGTTGCTCGCGCAGGCGACCGACGACTTCCCGCGTCTCGACCAGCGACTCCCCCGCCACGGCTCGGACCAGCGCCACGGCCCGTTCCCGCCGGGTGTGTCGCCACGACGCCTCGCGGGACTCGTAGGTGCGGATCGCCCGCAGGAAGTCGATCTTCGAGAACTCGGGCCAGTAGGGCGCACAGAAGAAGACGGCGGCCTCGTTGCCGTTGGCGTGCCACGGCAGGAAGTTGCTCGTCCGCTCGTCGCCGCCGGTGCGAACGATCAGATCCACGTCGCGGACGGGTCGAGCGTAGAGGCGGCGGTCGATCTCCTCGACCGTCACGTCCGCGGGATCGAGGTCGCCCGCCGCGACGGCGCCGAGGGTGTCGCGGGCGGCGCCGAGGAGTTCCGCCCGGCCCCCGTACGCCAGCGCGACGTTCAACCGGAAGCGGTCGTACCCCTCGGTGCGTTCCTCGGCGTAGGCGACGGCGTCGCGGACGCGTTCGGGGAGGCGGTCCACCTCGCCGAGCGCCCGGATGCACACCTCGTTCTCGTGGACCTGTTCCTTGTCGGCGAACTCCCGCAGTTTCCCCTCGATCAGGTCGAACAGGTGTTCGCGCTCCTCGGGCGGGCGCTCGAAGTTCTCGGTCGAGAAGGCATAGAGCGTGAGTTCCTCGACGCCGAGGTCCTGACACCACCGGAGCACCTGTTCGGTCGTCTGGGCCCCTTCGCGGTGGCCGTCCGCGGCCCCCGAACCGTGCTCGCGGGCGTATCGCCGGTTGCCGTCCTGAATGATGGCGACGTGATCTGGCGTTCCATCGATGTCGCGGCGGAGCAGACGCTCGTAAGCGCCTTCGGCCAACCGACGAACCCGCGCGTACATACTCGTGGCGTCGATGGCAAGTGGTATGGGTCTTTTGACAGGCGGTGGGATCGAGGTCGGTGACGACAACCCCTATTAGCCTCGGGCGCCTCGGCTGTGACGATGAGCGACGCGCCCGACGTGTCGGCCGCGGCCCCCGATTTCGACTTCGAGCACGTCCCCCGGACCGACCAGTCGTTCGAGAACGCACTGGCCAAGGCCCGGGACGGCTGTCGCCTCACCGTGGACGACGGGGTCGAACTCCTGACGACCGGCACGGACCGGGCGGGCATCGACCCGGTCCGGAAAGAGCGAGTGCTAGAGGCGGCCGATCACCGCCGGGCCGAGATGGTCGGCGACGACGTGACCTTCGTCGCCAACCTCAACAACAACGTCACGACGGCCTGCGACACCGGCTGTCTCTTCTGTAACTTCAAGGATCGCGCGTCGAAGTTCGAAGCCGACGCACCGGACGACCACGGCGGGTTCACCAAGACGCCGGCGGAGTCGCGGCAGGCGGTCGCCGACGCGGTCGAACTGGGCATCTCCGAGGTCTGTTCGGTCAGCGGCCTCCACCCCGCGTTCGCCCTCGACGACGAGCATCGCGAAGTGCTCGAATCCCACCCCGCGCCGGAGCAAGTGAACTACCGCCCACCCGACACCTACACCACTTCGCCGGGCACCTACGTCGACCAGATTCGCGCCATGTCCGTCGACGGCGTCCACGTTCACTCCATGACGCCGGAGGAGGCCTACCACGCCCGCCGCGGCACCGACTGGTCCTACGAGGCGGTGTATCGCCGCCTGCGCGAGGCGGGCCTCGACAGCGCCCCCGGCACCGCCGCGGAGATTCTCGTCGACGAGGTGCGCGAGGTGATCTGTCCGGGGAAGATGGACACCGAGGCGTGGCTGAACGCCATGGAGGGTGCGATGGCCGCCGGCCTCCCCGTCACCGCGACCATCATGTACGGTCACGTCGAGAACGCGATGCACCGCGTCATGCACCTGAAGCGGGTGCGCGACCTGCAGGACCGCACGGGCGGCATCACCGAATTCGTCCCGCTCTCCTTCATCCACCAGCAGACGCCGCTGTACGACCGCGGACTCGTCTCGGGCGGCGCGACCGACGCCGAGGACGAACTCATGATCGCCGTCTCCCGCCTCTTTCTCGACAACATCGAGAACATCCAGACCTCGTGGGTGAAGTTCGGGGACGAGAAGTCGCTGAAGACGCTCTCCTGTGGCGCCAACGACTTCATGGGGACGCTCCTCTCCGAAGAGATCACCAAGCGCGCCGGCGGCGACTACGGCGAGTTCCGGTCGGTCGCCGACTACGTCGACATGGTGACGGCCATCGGCCGGCGACCGGTCGAGCGCTCGACCGATTACGAACGCCGGCACCCCATCGATCCCGACGACGCTCCACACGGGCCGCGACTCGGTCCCCGGGCCGACGGGACGCCGATACTCGACCGCACACCGTCTCTCGCGGACGATTGAACGACAAGCCATGATGGCAACGACCCACGCCGCAGTCGGCCTCTTGCTCGCGCTTCCGTTAGCCGTCGTCGCGCCGGATCTGGCGGCCGTCGGCGCCCTCGCGGCCATGGCCGGCGGCGTCTTCCCCGACCTCGACCTCTTTGCCGGTGTCCACCGCAAGACGCTCCACTTCCCCGATTACTACTGGATCGGGGCGATTCCGGCACTCGTCGCCGCCGCCGCCCTTCCCGTCGCCGCGACGGTGGCCGTCGCGTGGTTTCTCCTCTCCGCGGCCGTCCACTCCGTGAGCGACGCCTTCGGCGCGGGGACCGAACCCCGCCCGTGGGAGCGTACGTCCGCCGAGGCGGTCTACCTCCACTCCCGAAGTCGGTGGCTCCGCCCACGGTACTGGGTGCGCTACGATGGCGCGCCCGAGGACTACTTGCTTACCGTCGTCTTTCTCGCGCCGGGACTGGTCCTCTTCGGGCCGACCGTCCGCCGCGTCGCCCTGACGTTCATGGCCGTCGGCGGCGCCTACACGCTCGTCCGCAAGCGGTTGCCGGACCTCGAAGAGCGGTTACTGTAACAGCGCCCGGTACCGCCGCCCGGCGTCGTCGTCCGCGTCGAGTGCGTCCCGAATCGTCGGCCGCAGCCACGTTCCAGCCGCCGGATCGACGCTTCCCCGCCGGAACTCGGCGGGGAGATACCGCTCGTGCGTCGGCAGACGCTCCCGGAGGGGAACGCCCGCCTCGCTCGCGATGCGCTCCAGTTCGTCCAGCGCCGGCCACGCGTAGTCGGGGTTGATGTAGTCGTCCGTCACCGGCGAGACGCCGCCCAGGTCGTCGACGCCGCAGTCCAGCAATTCGCGCGTGGGCGAGAGGTTCGGCGGCACCTGTACCGACACCGCCGGAGGCAGCGCCGCCCGCGCCATCGCCACCGTCTCGCGCATCGTCTCGACGCTCGGCCGCTCGAAGTCCGAGCGCTCGTTCGGGACGACGTTCTGGACGATCACCTCCTGCACGTGATCGTAGCGCTCGTGGAGTTCGCGGATGGCCAGCAGGCTCTCCGCGCGGTCACGCCGCGTCTCGTCGATACCGACGAGGATACCGGTCGTGAAGGGGACGCCCGCCTCGCCCGCCGCGCGAATCGTCCCCAGTCGGCGCTCGGGGGTCTTCCGCCGGCCGCCCGAATGCGCGTCCACGTCGGCCGTCGTCTCCAGCATGACGCCCATGCTGGCGTTCACCTCGGCCAGGCGTTCTAGCTCTCGTTCCCGCAGGTCGCCCGGGTTGCTGTGGGGGAGCAACCCCTCGTCGAGCGCCATCTCGCAGGCGTCGTAGAGGTAGTCGAGCACGTCGTCGTAGCCCCACTCGTCGAGTTGGTCGTAGACGGCCGTGTACCGCTCGTCGGGGGCGTCGCCGAAGGTAAAGAGCGCCTCGGTACAGCCGGCGTCGGCGCCGATCCGCAGTTGCTCGCGGACCGCCTCGGGCGGCATCAGCGTCGCCTCGCCGGGTACGTCGTAGAAGGTGCAGTAGGTGCAGGTGTACCGGCAGGCGGTGGTGAGCGGGAGGAAGACGTTGCGCGCGAAGGTGAGTTCGGGCGCCGCCTCGACGTCGGCGGGCGTCACCCCGAGCAAGTCGTCGACTGCGGCGGCGTCGACGAGCGATTCGGGGGCGACCCGTTCGTCGTCGGTTTCCGGTGCCCGGACCATGCCCTCGGCTCGTCGCCGGACGGGCAAAAACCTCACTCCCGACGGTTGATGCCGACGCGTCCGTCGACGGGATCGAGTTCGAACCCGGCCGCGCGGAGCCACGCCGCCGCCTCACCCTCGCCGTGGAGCAACACCTCGACCAGATCCGCGGGTTCGTCCACGTCGGTCGAGAGGCGCATCGAGTCGACGACGGTCACGTCCGCGCCGACCGCTTCGGCCGCGTCGAGGTGATCCCGGAAGGAGACGCCGTGGAAGTCGACGCGGAAGTCGGGGTGGGTGACGACGAGGCCGTTCGTCCCGCCACCGCGTCCCGGCGCGATGGCGAGGTCGGCGTCCGCCGCGGCGGCGACGAGGCGGTCGACGGCGGCGGGCGTCAGGAGCGCGAGGTCCGCGACGACGATGCCGAGTGGGTCGTCCGTCGCCGCCAACCGCGCGTTCACCGCCTCGGAGAGCGGGCGGTCGTCGACGGCGACTGGGGCGCTCACGTCTACCTCCGCCGTCGCGACGACTTCCGGGTCGTGGCCGGCGTCACGGCAGGCGCGGAGGACGTCACGGAGCATCGCCTGCGCGAACGCTACGCGTTCGTCGGTGTCGAGCACCCCGTCGAGGCGGGTTTTCGGCCGTGTCGCCTCGAACGGAACGAGAATACGCATGCCGCTCAGCTGAGCGGGTCGTCGGGGCCCTGCTGGGAGCGCCAGTAGAAGACGCCGCCGACCACGAGGGCGAGAACGAGTAGCCCGCCGACGGCGTAGATGATCATCTGCTGGGTCTGGCTGGACTGCTGGGCCTGATTCGCCTGATCGGTCGCCCGATTGGCGAGGTTGGTCGCCACGTCGAAGCTCCCGTCGTTGTACGCTGCGACGGCGTCCTCGTAGTTGGCCTGTGCGTCGCTCGGGTTCGCGCCGTTGGCGCGGGCCTCCTCGATGGCGGTGCCCGCCTGATCGATGGCCTGCCGCGCCGACGCGCTCCGCTCGGTGTAGTGGTGGGTCTGCCAGGTGTCGATGGTGCTACTCGCGCCGCCGGACTGGCCACGGGTGAGTTGCATCATCGTGAACTCCTGTGCCGGATCGTAGCTGTACGACCCCGCTTCGGGGACGGTGCCGGTGATCCGCACCTCCACCTCGGCCGTCCCGCTGCTCGCGGCGATGTCGACGCCGGAGAAGGACTGCCCCGTGGGTTCGACCAGGTTCACCTGCGAGCCGGTCTGATCGTAGAACACGATGGTCCACGACACGTCGGTGAGTTCGGTCGTCCCCGAGAGCTGCCACTGCTCGCTCTGGGGGTTCTGATACAGTTCGTCGAGGGTGATCGTCGCCGATACCTGCGTGCCGACCTGCGCTTCGTCGGGGACATCCTCGCCAGTGACGGACACTGCCGCCGCCGGGACGGTCGCGGCGAGCAGAACGAGAAGTGTGGCGAGGACGACCCTAGAAGAGCGATTCGAGTTCGTCCTCGTCATCTTCGACTAGATTCTTGAGATTGGATTCGCTCTCTTCGCGAATTTCGTTGATATTGTCCTGCGCCTCGATAGCGACCTGCTGAAGCTCCTTGATGCGGGGAACGTTCGTGACGCCGGAGAGCAGGATGGCGGAGGCGACGAAGTCGCTGTTGTTGATGGGGTAGTCGCCGCCGCGGACTTCCATGCTCCCGGTCTGCTCTTCGAGCCACTTGCGGCCGCGCTCGATCCCTTTCCGGTTCAGGTAGGCGGAGGGCCCGGCCATCACGAGGAGGGCGCGTTCCGTGCCGTCGATTTCACAGGGGAGGGTCAGGCGACCGAGCGCCGCCTTGCGGACGAGGCTCGTGATCCGGTTGGTGGTGTTGGCGGAGTCGAGCTGGTCTTCGATGGATTCGTCGTTGCCGGTGAGCTTCGAGAGCAAGCCACCCGATTTCTGCTTGCGTTCGACCGTCTCGCGGGCGTAGCCGACCGTCGAGACGCCGCCGCCCGCGAGCGTGTTGATGATCTCGGAGCTGTCGACGACGGACTCGGCCACTTCCTGCCCCTGTCGGACCTCGCCGGCGCCGAAGAGGATGCCGAACCGCTTGACGATCTCCTCGTTGATCTCGTCGTAGCCGCTCTGGACGGACTCTCCCGTCTGGCGCCAGGCGTCGTTGTCGAAGACGAGGAGGTTGTCGACTTCGTTGACGAGCGTCTGGAAGGAGCGAGCGGCGTTGAGCGTGTAGATCCCACCCTCGTCGCTCCCGGGGAGGATGCCGAGGCCGTAGACTGGCTCCGTGTAGATCCGCTTGAGATGTTTCGCCAGCACGGGCGCGCCACCGCTCCCAGTGCCGCCGCCGAGGCCGGCGACGATGAGGAAGGCGTCGACTTCGTGGACGGGAATCCCGTCGATGGCGCCCTGAACCTCTCCGATGTCTTCCTCGGCGACTTCCGCGCCGAGTTCGTTGTCCGCACCGACACCGTGTCCCTTCACGCGGGATTGACCGATGAGTACGCGCTGTTCCTGTGGGATGTGTTCGAGCCCCATCAGGTCGGCTTTGGCCGTGTTCACCGCGACGGCCGCACGGACGATTTCGCTCCCCGTCCGCTGATCGTACTCCAGGAACTTGTCGACGATTTTGCCACCGGCCTGCCCGAAACCGATCATGGCCAGTTTCATAGTTTCAGACCCCTCTTCATTGGGAAGAACCCAGGCGCAAAACGGACATAAACCTTGTGGGAGCGAGCGTTTCGAGCCGCCGTGTTTGGGGTGCAAAACCGACCGACTGCGTCGGGGGAAGTCCCGTTCCGTCCCCGTCCGACGGGCGTCTGCCGTCCGTCAGCGCTCCGCGAGGTAGTCACCGAGGGTCCGCAGGTCCGACGCTTCGACGCCGAAGGCCTCCACGTCGTTGTGATCGGTGGTGTTGTCGAACTGGAGCGACCGGTACTGATCGGCGCCCATCGGCGCGCCGGGTAGCGATCCGAGGACCGTCAGCCCCACCTTGGCGAGCGCCATCGGGACGGGGACGACCGTCGTCGGATGCCCTTCACTCCCGTGGACGAGGCGCGCGATCTCCGCGAGCGTGCGCTTCTCCGGCCCGCCGATCTCGTAGATGCCCCCGTCGTAGGCGTCGTCCTCGACCGCGTCGGCGAGCAGCGGCACCAGATCGCCGATCCAGATGGGCTGGAACCGGGTCTTGCCGCCACCGGGGAGCGGCGTCAGATACGGCGGCGCGAGTTTCTTCGTGAACGAGACGAACTCGCCACCGTCGCCGAAGATCACCGACGGGCGGAAGATCACGTAGCGCAGCGACGACGACTTGACGATCTCCTCGGCCTCGCCCTTGGCGCGGATGTACGCCGTCGCTCCGTTCGAGTCGGCGCCCAGCGCGCTCATCTGAATGATCTTCTCGACGCCAGTCTCCTCGGCCGCGTTCACGACGTTCTCCGTCCCCTGCCGGTGGACGACGTCGTGCATCTTATCGCCGCCGGAGGGCTTGAACAGCGGCGAAAGCGCGACCAGGTTGACGACGGCGTCCATCCCACGCATGGGTTCGACCAGCGAGTCGTAGGCCGTCACGTCGCCCATCGCCTTCTCGACGCCGCCGGGCAAGTCGCCCTCACTCGGTCGACGGGAGAGCGCCGTCACCGAGTGGCCTCGCGATTTCAGTTCGCGGCACAGGTGTCGACCGACGAACCCGCTACCGCCCGTTACCAGAATCCTCATAGCCTATACATTTCCGCGAATCGACCTAAAGCTAACGCGCTGTGAACCGTTCACACGGCGGATATCGCTCGCTCGGCGGCGCTCGCACCATTATATCAGAAATAAAATACAATCGGCACCTGACCCACGCCGACCCGACGCGGACCCCGACGGTTAAACCACCACCGCGGTATCGTCCACTATGCTCCTCACGCTCGAGGGTCTCGACGGCAGCGGCAAGACGACGGCCTGGCAGGCGCTTCGCGATCGCTACCCGTCCGCGGTGTTCACGCGCGAGCCGACCGATTCGTGGTACGGCGAGGCCGTCGCCCGCTCTATCGCCGACGACGATGCCGACCCGCTAGCGGAACTGTTCCTCTACACTGCCGACCACGCCGACCACCTCTCCCGTGTCGTCCGACCTGCACTCGACGAGGGATCACTCGTCGTCTCCGACCGCTACTCCGACTCCCGCATCGCGTATCAGGCGGCGACGCTCACCGACCATCTCGACGATCCATTCGATTACGTCCGGTCGATTCACGAACCTTTCTCCCGGCCGCCCGACGCGACGCTGTACTTCGACCTCGACCCCGAGACGGCCGCCAAGCGGAGTGGCGGGACGAACAAGTTCGAGCGTGTCGACCACCTCCGCGCCGTGCGCACGCAGTACGAACGCCTCCTCGACGCCGAGCCCGATCGCTTCGTGTGCATCGACGCCACGCAGTCGCGCGAGGCCGTCCTCGACGACGTGTTCGCCGCTGTCGACGACCTCGTTTAGCGCGTCGTCTCGGGCAACTCGTACTCGTCCGGTGCGGGAACGTACAGCACGTCGATGGCCACGCCCAGCGCCATCGGCAGTGCGACCATCAGGCCGAGGACGGCTCCGGCGCTTCCCAGGTCGACGCCGACACCGAGGCTGAACACGACGATGGTCGTCACCACGAGGACGACGGGGACCAGCAACGCCGTGTAGACGACCGTCCCCCACCGCGTCTTCAGTTGGAGGCGGAAGAAGCGGGTCAGGACCGCGGTAATGAGGGTGTTTCCCGCGAAGACGACGGCCATCAGGGCGAAATCCAGAATCGTCGCCATAGCGGAACAAGGAACTCGATCGGCTTTGCCCTGTCGCCTTATCGGCCCCCTGCTTGTCGCGCTCGGTCGACCAGTCTCCCGACCGGGTCGACGTACTCGTAGCCGGGGATGATCCCTTGGACGTACGTCCCCTCGACGTAGTTGATCAGCGCCGCTGCGTCGTCGACACCCCGCCGCTCGTTGATGTCGGTGAACGCGAACTCGACGACGAGTTCGTCGCCCGCCAGTTCGACCGTCGGTTCGAAGTCGTGGTCGCCGCGGACGACGCCGTCGGCGTCGGCCACGCGGAGTTCGAACGTCTCCAGCCACCCCTCCTCAACCACTGCGGCTACGCCGTCCTCCACGGCCGCCGAGAGCGACGGCGCGCGAACCCGAACCACGTAGTCGATCCGTCCGTCGTTCTCGCTCGCCTCGACGATCCCGTCGAACGTCGTCGTCGTCGACGTGAACCGGCCGTCGTCGACGCGGTCGAACGAGTCGTGGTCGCGGAACGCGCGCGCGATCCGTCCCGATGTCTCGGTCATGTCAGTACGCAGGTCGTGGGCGGTCAAAAGTCCCTCGCGTTCCCCCCGCTCCGCTTTCGGCCCCCCGCCATCCTGCCGACGGCGGCACGCTTAAGTTTCTCCCACTGTTTGTATCAGGTGACGCTTCGTCTGGAGGGCCGAAGCGTCAGCGGGGACCAATTCAGGGCGGCAAGCGATCGTACGGACCCTCTTTCCCCGTACGATCGCTTTTCGCTTTCGGCACTACCGACCGCGAGCCAGTGGCTCGTGCGCGATTTGTGTACTCGGGGCGAGGGAGGGGATTCGAACCACGGTCGGACGTGCTCGCTCACTTCGTTCGCTGCGCACGCCCTCCCTGCTTCGACTCCCGGTCGCACTGCTCCTCACGTTCGTTGGACGGGGGTGCGAGGGAGAGGATTCGAACCACGGTCGGACGTGCTCGCTCACTTCGTTCGCTGCGCACGCCCTCCCTGCTTCGACTCCCGGTCGCACTGCTCCTCACGTTCGTTGGACGGGGGTGCGAGGGAGAGGATTCGAACCACGGTCGGACGTGCTCGCTCACTTCGTTCGCTGCGCACGCCCTCCCTGCTTCGACTCCCGGTCGCACTGCTCCTCACGTTCGTTCGGAGACAGTGCGAGGGAGGGGATTCGAACCCCCGAACTCCTTCGAGAGCGGGTCTTAAGCCCGCCGCCTTTGGCCTGGCTCGGCCACCCTCGCGCCGAGAACTACACTGTCCGTTCCCCGTTCCTCCGCAAGTGGCTTTCGGTCGTCGGATCGTCGCCGGTCGGTTATGCGTCGTCCGCGTCCGCGTCGTCGAACGTCTGGAAGTCCACCGACGCGCCGAGAATGTCGGCCAGCGACGCGACGGTCGCCCGGAGTTCGTCGATCTGTCGCTCCTGTCGGTCGAGTCGCTCCACCAGGTCGTCGACCGACGTTTCCAACTCCGCCAACTCGTCCTGCAACTCCTCGGGCACCCGCTCCGAGAGGTCCGCAACCGTCTCGCGTACGTCCTCGGCCTCCGACGCCGAAACCAGCCCGTGCTCCGACGGGTTCGTGAGCATCTGCCGATGGGAGAGAATCGCCTCCGAGACGCTCTCGCTCCCATCCGGTAGGCCGATCGTCAGCGGTTCGGCCTCGGCCGAGAGGGCGCTTTCGGACGCCGACTCGTCGACCGCCTCGTCCGATTCGTCCGATTCGTCGACCACGGTCGCCTCAGCCGTTCCGTTCGTCTCCGTACTCCGGTCGGCCGGGTTGATCTTCATACTCGCGCGTTCGAACCGTCAGCGCATAAATTGTCGTCAGACGACGATAATTAATCTGACATTACTGCGCGTCGTAGCACGCCTCGACCCGCCGGTCGAACGCCGCCGCGAGCCGATCGGTGATCGGGCCGCCGCCGATGGCGACGCCGTCGAGCACCGCGACGGGTCGCACCTCCCACGTCGTGTTCGTCAGGAACGCCTCGTCGGCTCGGCGGACCGCCTCGGGGTCGTACGCCCCCGTCTCGACGGGGATACCGAGGTCTCCTGCGAGGTCGAGGACGACGGCCCGTGTCACGCCCGGCAGGATCGGCCCCGCGAGCGACGGCGTCTTGAGCGTCCCGTCGTCGACGAAGAAGACGTTGCTCGTCGCCCCTTCCGCGACGGCGCCGTCCACGTCGCGGACGAGACACTCGTCGGCGTCCGTCCCGCGCAGTTCGAGGCGTGCCAGAATCCCGTCGAGGTAGTTGTGCGTCTTGGCGTCGGCCGGCATCGACACCTCGGGAATCCGGCGGTGGTCGACGGTGCGCACGTCGGCGGGGGCGTCCCACACCTTCTCGCCGTCGACACCTCCCCGCGGGAGCGGTTTGACGATGATCACGACCGACGGGTCCACGTCTTCTGCCGGCGTCAACTTCCCCGGCTGGACCCCGCGCGTGACCGACAGACGGACGTACGCGTCCGCGAGGTCGTTCGCGTCGAGGGCCGCCTCGATTCGTTCGTGCAGGTCGTCGGGCACGGCGTCACCCATCCCGAGCGTCTCACAGGTGCCGCGGAGGCGGGTCAGATGCCCGTCCCACTCGAACACCTCGCCACCGTAGGCGCGACACGTCTCGAAGGCGGCGTCGCCGTAGAGAAAGCCCCGATCCTCGACGCTGATCGTCGCCTCGCTCGCGTCGACCAACTGGCCGTTCACGTGGTACTGCATAGCTCGAGGAAATTCCGGACGAGCCGTTTCCCGTCGTCCGTCAGGATGCTTTCCGGGTGGAACTGGACGCCGACGTGCGGTTTCGACCGGTGACGAACGCCCATCACGACGCCATTCTCGTCGTCGGTGCGCGCCGTCTCCTCCAACACGTCGGGCACGTCGCCGCGCTCGACCGCCAGCGAGTGATACCGCCCCACGTCGATCCGGTCGGCGAGGCCGGCGAACACGCCCCGGCCGTCGTGGTGGATCGTCGAGCGCTTCCCGTGGACGACTTCGGGGGCGTGCCCCACCGTCGCACCGTGGACCGCACACAGCGCCTGGTGGCCGAGGCAGACGCCGAGCGTGGGATACTCCAGTTCGGCGAAGACGGGCATCGAGATGCCTGCCTCCTGCGGGGTGCCGGGCCCCGGCGAGACGACGATGCCGTCCGGATTCAACTCCTCGATCCCGGCCACGTCCACCGCGTCGTTCCGCCGGACGATCACCTCGTCGGCCGCCTCGCCGACGTACTGGACGAGGTTGTACGCGAAGGAGTCGTAGTTGTCGACGACCAGTATCCGGGTCACTTCCCCGTCACCTCCATCTCCATCTCGTCGCCGAGGGCGGTGTCGACGGCGTTCACCAGCGCTCGCGCCTTCGCCAGCGTCTCGTCGTACTCGCGGTCGGGTACCGAGTCGTGGACGACGCCGCCCCCAACCCGGAGGTGGTACTCGTCGCCGTGGCGGACCAGCGTGCGGATGATGATGTTGAGCGTCGCCCGGCCGTCGAAACCGATGGCCGCCATGCTGCCGGTGTACGGCCCGCGGCGGTGGGTCTCCACCTCGTCGATGATCTCCATCGTCCGCGGTTTGGGCGCGCCCGTGATCGTCCCGCCGGGGAAGGTGGCGCCGATGGCGTCGCCGAGGTCGTACTTCTCGGCCATCGTCCCGGTCACCTCCGAGACGAGGTGGAACACCTCCGAGTAGCGATCCACGCGCCGGTACTCGTCGACGGTGACCGACCCGTACTCGCTCACCTTCCCGAGGTCGTTGCGTTCGAGGTCGACCAGCATCGCGTGTTCCGCCCGCTCTTTCTCGTCGCTCCGCAGGTCGGCTTCGAGACGGCGGTCCGCCGCGTCCGTCTCGCCACGGGGTCGAGTGCCCGCGATGGGTTCCGTCCGCAGGTGGTCGCCGTCACGCTCTAACAGCAACTCGGGACTCGCACTCACCAGGTCGACGCCGGGGAACTCGATCAGCCCCGAGTACGGCGCCGGGTTCACCGCTCGCAACGCGGCGAACGCCTCGACCGGGTGGACCGCCGCCGGTGCCGTCAGGCGGTGGGAGATGTTCGCCTGGAAGGTGTCGCCGTCGCGGATGTACGTCTGTACCTGGCGCACGCGGTCGGCGTACGCCGACCGGTCGCAGGAACTGGTGAAACTCACCGGCCCCGTCGCGGACGGAGCGCCGACGGACGGATCGCCGGTCGTCGCGGCCTCGGCCAGCGCGAGCGCGCGGTCGACACCGCGTTCGTAGGCGGCGGCGACGGGGTCGCCATCCGGCCCCTCGCTGTCGTCGCCCACCCGCGGCGTCGCGACGAGGTGGAGCGTCGACTCGCCTGCCCGCCACGCCGCGAGACACGTGTAGCGCGCGAGCTGGAGGTGGGGGAGTCCCCGGTCGTCGACCGTCGTCGACGGCAGGGTCTCGATTTCGCGGACGGTGTCGTACGAGAGCCAGCCGAAGAAGCCGCCGGGGTAAGGGATTTCGCAGTCGCCACGCGCGAGCGACTCTCCGTCGACGAGTTCCGTGATGGTGTCGAGGACGCTCTCGCCGTCGGTCCGGCCACCGTCTCCCAACTCCACGCCGGCCACTTCGCGGACGAAATCGGGGTCGACGCCGAAGTATCCCCAGCCGGGCTGGCCGCCGGACGTTTCGAAGAACACCGAGGGTGCGTCGCCACGCGCCCGGCGGTAGGCTTCGAACGGGTCCGCCTCCAGTGTCACGACCACCGGCACGCGCGTCCCCGGGGTCGCCTCGGCGGCCACAGCCCGGAACGCGTCGAGCGAGGTGACGACTGTCGGGCCGTCGCTCACGTCGTCCCTCCCGTCACGCCGCAGGGGGGACGCTCACCACCCGACTCCGTAGACGCCGTGGCGTCCGCCGCTTCAGCGATCCACATCGACAGATTCGAGTCGAACGTCGTCGAGTGGCTGGTCGTTCGGGTCCGTCTTCACCGACCCGAGTTCCTCGACGACGTCCATGCCCTCTACGACTTCGCCGAAGACGGCGTGACTGTCGTCGAGGTGGGGTTGGGCGTCGAGCGTGATGAAAAACTGCGATCCGTTGGTGTCCGGACCGCGGTTGGCCATCGAGAGGATGCCGGCGCCGTCGTGGCGGAGGTCGGGGTGGAACTCGTCGTCGAAGGTGTAGCCCGGCCCGCCGCGTCCGGTGCCGGTCGGATCGCCACCCTGGATCATGAAGCCGTGGATGATCCGGTGGAAGGGGATGTCGGCGTAGAGCGCGTCGCCGCGCGTCTCGCCCGTCTCGGGGTCCTCCCACGTCGTCGTGTCGGGTGCGGGATCGGCGTTCGACGCGGGGTCGTGTTCCGCGAGGTTGATGAAGTTCTCGACCGTCGTCGGCGCCCGATCCGCGAACAGTTCGACCGTGATATCGCCGTGTGTCGTATGCAGCGTCGCAGTCGGATTGCTCATACCGACTCCTCGCGGCCCGGCGGGATAACGTTGCTGTCCCGCGGCAATCGTACGGGCCGTTGGAAACTATTCACCGGTGGGCCGTCGAGTCATCTCGACAGCCCACGGACACGACTTTCGACCCTATCAAGCGGCCGGAATCGGCGTCGCCGTCCCGTTCTCCGCGTTCGACTCGTCGTCCTCGTCTACATCCGGGGGCGCCTGGTAATCGCCCTCGATCATGAACTCGGCCACGTAAGCCACCAGTTGCTCGTTGTCCGCGACGCGGTACCGGTCGCCGCTCATGAACGTCTTGTCCCCGAGCAACAGGACGTTGTTCCGCTGGACGGCGACGGGGTACTCGCCGGTCACCTCGTCGCTCCCGGATTTGTGCGTGCTGGGCGCGCTCCGCAACAGGACGGTCCCGTTCTGGGCGGTGACGGCCGCCGCCGTGTACATCGCCGTCCGTTCGACACCCTCCAGCCCACCGTCGCCCGTCGGTCGCACGAGGACGTGTTTGAACGTCCCGTCCGCGTTCTCCTGGTTGTAGAGATACTCGGTGTCGACGCTCATCCGATAGCGGGAGGCGAGCGTCGTCAGCCGACTCTCCTGGTTCTGGATGCTGGTCCCGAGGAGGCTGGCGCTGATCGCGGTCCGGTCCGGTTCGCCGATCATCACCAGTCGGCCGCCGTTGCCCGTAAACTGCCGCACGTCGTCGACATCGCCGGGGAGATACTCCGCGCCGGGATCGATGACGAGGAACGCGTCCGCGCCGTCGAGGACTGTCGCCAGGTCGCCGTCGGTGTAGAACCTGACGTTGTACCCCTCGCGCACCAGCGCGTCGACGAGCGGTTCGATGTCGGCACGGGTGAAGCGATTGCTGTGCCCGCGGTCGATGACGACCGTCCCGCTGTCGTCGGCGGAGGGTGCGGGGTTCGCGTCGACCGTTCCCGTCGCCTCGACCGGTTCGGGGACGACCGCGTCGGGCTCGTATTCGGGATTCTGCAGTCGCTCTCGTTCCTCGTCGTCCTGCAGGAGCGTCGGCCCGCCCGCCACCACTGCGAGGACGACGGCGACGGTCAGGACGAGGACGACCAGCCGCTTGGCCAGATCACGCCACATGGGTCCCTCCCGGAGCGACCGCCGCCCGTGCAGTCGTGCCGGGGCCCGTGACGTTGGGGGCGCCGGCCGACGCGTTCGTCTCCGGATCGAGATACGTCGCCGGCACCATCAGAAACACCGGACTGGACGGGTCATCGCCGTAGAGATACTCGGCCGGCACCATCGTCTTGTTCGGCGCGGTCGAGGCGATGTAGTTCGACCGCGAGAGGAACCGCGCCGTCCCGTCCGGGCGCATGACGCGCACGTTGTAGTTGTCGAGGCCAGCCTCCTCGGCCGCGTGTTCGACGGCGGCCTGTCGCCCGCCGATGGAGTCGACGAGACCGTTCTGGACCGCCTGCGTCCCGCTGTAGATGCGCGCCTGTTCGAGTTCCGTCCGGGTTAGCTCCAGCCGATCACCGCGCTGCTCGAACACGGCCCCGATGAAGGCGTTGCCCAGCGATTCGAGGATGTAGTTGAACTCGCGTTCGTCGCCACCGGTCAGTTTGTTCGGCCCGGTGGTGGAGATGAGGGTCGTCGGCTCAAGCGCCGTCGGCGTCGTCGCGAGTACGCCCACGCTCCCGACGGTCGACGCCGGTTTGGCGTAGATGTGATCGCTCGGAGCGATGGTGTAGTACGCCCCGGACGCCGCCGCGGCGTCGACGCTGGTGATCACCGGCATTTCCTGTGCCGTCCGCTTCGTCTGGAGATACATCTCCTCGCTGGCGGCGGCGCCACCACCCCCGCTGTTCACGAGCAACACGACCGCCTTGATATCCGAATCCGAGCGGGCCTGTTGCAGCATGGACGACACCCCGGCGGCGCTCCCGCCGTCGATAGTCCCCGAGACCGGGACGACTGCAACCGTCCCTTCCGAGGACGTTGCGTTCCACGCGACGGGTGCCAGCGCGAGGCCGACGACCACGCCGATGACGACGAACAGCACGTACGACCGTGCGATTCGCGTCAGGAGGGCCCGTATTCTACTCGCCATGCGTAGGTCTTGGCATACCACTACAAAAAACGTCGGTCGGGCCGATTCAGCGCGGCGAGAGTTCGGCCAGCAGTTGCGCCCCACGGAGCAGGCCGGCCCGGGCGACCGCCTGCCCTTTCAGGGCGCCGACTTTCGCGTAGTAGCCGCTCTTGCGCGCCGATCCCACCGCGTAGTGGCGGGCCGACGCCGGAATCGGTTGGCGGCGACCCAGCATCCGCGTCGACCCGTTGCGCATCGCCCCGAGGACCGTGTCGCCGTCGAGGCTCGATCGGTCCACGTCGTCGAGGACGAGTTCCGTGAACGCCCGCCCGACGTGTGGCACGGAGTGGGCGTCGCTCGCGGCGAGTGCCGGATAGCCGTGGTCGGCCGCGAAGCGCCGCGCACGCCGGTTCCGAAAGCCCGTGAACAGCCACGAATTGAACACCTCGATCGCGTCGCAGTCGACGAGGTGACGCCGGGGAATGCCGTGACGGCTCCGCTGGAACGGGTGGGGGACGACCGCCACGCCGCCGTGGTCGCGCACCCACTGGACCGTCTCGTCCAGCGGGGCGCGCCGGGGCGGCATCTCCGAGACGCCGATAGCCAGCAGATGCCCCACGTCCGTCGACACCTCGACGCCCGGAATCCCGATCAGCCCGTAGTCGGGGGCGAGTTCGGCCGCCCGGAGCGACTCGTGGATCACGTCGTGATCGGTGACGACGATGCCGTCTAGCCCGATTTCGGCCGCCTGCTCCAGCAGCAGCTCCACAGGGTCGTGGCCGTCGTAGGAACCCTCGGAGTGGACGTGCGGGTCGATCCGGATGGTCGTCTGGCTCACACTGCCAGTTCGGTCGGGACGGAGATAAGCCTCGTGGCTTCGCTCCGTCGCCTTACTCCGCGGCGGCGATCGTCTCGTCGAGGAGCGACCGCACCGTCGCCACCTGCTCGTCGTTCAGTTCGACCAGCGGCGGCCGCACCGAATCGTCGTCGATGACGCCACGCTCGACGAGCACCGACTTCGTCGTCGGGGCGAAGCCGTACTCCAGCGACGTGTTGAACATGGGCGCGATGTCGTTCAACTGGAGGTCGCGCCCGCGCTCCATGTCGTTCTCGGCCGCCGCGTCGATGGCTTCCGACATCAGGCCGGGGTAGTAGTTCGACACCGCGTTGATGCCGCCGGTGGCACCCATCGAGACGGCCGGGACGAGCTGGCTGTCCCACCCCTGAAACAGGTGGAAGTCGTCGCCCGTCCGGCGGATGATCTCGAGGAAGTGCGTCAGGTCGCCGCTCGTGTCCTTCATGCCGGCGAGGTCGGGGTGGTCGGCCACCGCCTCGACGAGGTCGGCGTCGATGGACTGTCCGACACAGGAGGGGATGTTGTAGAGGATGATCGGGAGCGACGTCTCCTCGAGGACGGCGCGGAGGAACCGCTCGTTGCCGGACGGGTCGTTCGCGCCGTGGAAGTACGGCAGGACGATGAGGACGGCGTCGGCACCGCAGTCAGCCGCGGTGTCGATGCGATCCAGCGTGCCGGCGACGCTCGTGTCGGCCGCGCCGGGCAGGACGGGGGCGCCGTCCGCCGCGTCGACGCTCGTCTGGACGACCGTCTCGTACTCCTCGTCGGTCAGGCTGGCGAACTCGCCCGTCGTCCCGCAGGGGACGAGGCCGTCGGCGCCCTCGTCGAGGACGAACTCAGCGAGGTCGGCGACTGCCTCGGCGTCGACCGAGCCGTTCGAGAAGGGCGTCACCGTCGGTACCAGTGTGGTCCCGTACTCCGAGTCGGTGGGTGCAGTTGGCATAGTAGTTCCCGACTCGGCGCGCGGGCAGTTATGCGTTCCCCTCGGTGCTCAGGGCGTGGGCTCGGCGTCGGCCGTCGACCGCCCGAGCGCAGCGTTCACCCGGTCTTCCGCCGTGTCGAGGACGATCAGCGTCGGCGGGAGCGTCGCTAGCGCCGCCACCAGCGTCAGGAAGATGACGCCGACGGTCAGGTACCCGAAGTCCGCGAGGATGGGGAACGGCGAGAGCGTCAGCGCCGAGAAGCCGAACACTGTGGTCATGCCCGAGACAGTGATGGCTTTGCCGACGCGGGTCGCCGCCGTCTCCACAGCGTCGAGTTTGCCCACGCCCGCCCGCTTTTTCTCCTCGTAGTAGCGCTCCATCACGATGATGGTGTACTCGGCGCCGATGCCGACGCTCATGGCGCCCAGCGAGGCGCCGAGCGGCGAGACCGAGATGCCGAGCGCCGCCATGTAGAGGTTCTGCCACCCGATGACGAAGAGCATCGGGACGAGCGGGGCAATGGCTTTCACCAGCCGTCGGTAGTAGGCCAGCAGGAGGCCGAAGACGAACAGCACGCCGAGTCCCGTCGTCACGTTTCGGCGCTCGATCTGATCGACGATCGAGGGCGGCGAGATGGCGGCCGTCCCCGTGAGTTCCGGCTGGACGCCCGGCGGCGGGTTGCTGAACTCGATCGCCTCGTGCACGTTCGAGATGAACGAGAGCGTCTCGCCCGTCGTCATGTCCTGGGCCGCGACGACCGTGATGTGGGCGTAGCCGTCGTTGTAGTACTGGGCGCGTTCCCGGGGGGGCACCCGGTTCAGGACGCGCTCGACGCCCGCCTCGGTCTGTGGAATCTCGCCCCCGTTGTGTGCCTTGACGAGCGTCGCCGGCGAGTCGACACCCTGCACGAGTGGCATGCCGACGGCCACCTGCTCGAACTCCACCATCCAGCGTAACACCGCCGGATGCCTGAGGTCGCTCCCGAGGACGATCACGTCGTACTGGACGGCGGTCCCGCCGCCGGTGACGGAACGGAACTGCTGGAGGTCGACGTACGCCGGGAGGTCCTGCGGGATGAACTCCTCGGTGTCCGCCATCGTATCTAACTGCTGTCCCGCCTGGAAGCCCGCGCCCATCAGGACGAGCGCGAGGAGCAACACGACGCCCGGATTGGCCGCGAGCGTCCGCGAGGTGCGCCCGAGCGTCCGTCCGAGCAGGCCGACCCGGTCGGAGTCGGTCGCGTCCGTCTCGCCCGTCCGTTCGGCCGCGGCCACCTCGCTCGGGGCGGTGGCGTCATTGTCGGCCTCGGTGTCGGCCGCACCGTCGTCGACTGACTCGGCGTCGACCGCACCCTCGTCTCGCCCGCCATCCGTGAGTTCGCGGAGGCCGATTTCACCGAACCCGCGTCGGCGAATCCGCGCGTACAGCGTCAACACCGGGAGCAGGACGATGAGGCCCGCGAGGAAGGTCAGCAGGACGCCGAAGATGGAGGTCTGGGCGAACCAGACGAACGCGGGCGTCCCGCGGGTGGAGATCCACGTCGCGCCGAAGCCCAGCGCGGCGGCGAGCATCGCCACGAACACCGGCGGCCCGATGCCGGCCAGCGCCTGCGGGAGCGCCTGCCGCGGCGGCGCCGACTCCAACTCCTCCTCGTACCGTTCGTGGAACTGCACGGAGTAGTCGATGCCGAGGCCGATCAGGATGGGGAAGACCGAACTCGTCAGGGTGGAGTTGGGGATGCCCGCGTAGCCGATCGCGCCGAACGTGTAGAGGACGCCCACGAACACCGCGACGATGGGGAGGAGTCGCAGTCGCACGCCCCGGAAGAGGAAGAAGAGCGCGACGATCATCAGCCCCACCGCGAGGCCGAGCAACTGGTTGGTGCTCTGGCTGATGAGTTCCGACAGTTGCGCGGAGAAGGCGGCCGAGCCGGTGATGATCACACCCACGCCGGCGGGGAAGCGCGCCCACTCCTCGGCCTTCAGCGCCTCCGTGTAGATGGGCCGTTCCTCCGGCTGGGTGAGCCCGGGTTCGAACACCACGTTCACGAACGCCATGTTCGGCTGGCCGAGAACGCGCTCGATTTTTGCCTCCGAGTCGGGGATTCGGCCGTACTCGGCGCGCACCTGATCGGCGGGGCTGGAGACGTACGCCACGTTCTCGACCTCGGACATCCGGTCGTCGAACCGCGCCATGGCCCGGATCGTCGCCGGGTCGGTCACCTCCCCTCTGACGAGGACGGCGATGGAGCCACGGTCGAACGCCTCGTTGAACTTCTCCAGGGTCGGGTTGGAGCCGGTGAACGCCTGATCGCCCGTGACGCTCGTGATCTGGGCGGCACCACCGAAGGCGGCGAAGAGCAGTATCAGCGCGACGGTCAGCGTGGCGACGGGGTGGGCCTGAATCTCGTGGCCGACCGCCCGGAACAGGTTACGGAGCGCGCCCACGGCGGGCCACCTCCCGGTCCGCCTCCGCGTTCGGCCGCCCGCTACCACTCACGCGCTCGCTCATCGACGGCGGTACCAGAGGACGCCGCCGATCAGAGCCAACACGACCACGGCACCGACGACGATTGGCGGCACCGGCGGGCCCCCCTCGGGTTCGCTCACGGGCACACCGATGGGCATCCCGTCGGTGAACTCCGTGTCGCCGTCGGCCTCGTCGTACCGCACCTCGATGGAGGACGCGTACTCCTTGGGGAGCGCGTCGCTCGTCGCGCTGATCCGGAACGTCGCCGTCGCCGTCTCGCCCGAATCCATCGTTCCGAGGAAGGCGCCGTCGTCGGAGGTCGACAGCGGATCGCTGGTGAACAGGCGAGCGTTGACCGCCGAGATGGGCTCGTCACCGACGTAGCGCACCTCGGCGCTGAGCTGTGCCGTCCCACCCGGCGTCACCGCCGTCGAGACGTTCGACACCTCGAACCGGTCGCGCTCCGGCTCGATTTCTGCCGTCTTCCGCAGCGGGTTCGCCGCCGTCAACACGTCGCCCTCGGCGTTCTCGTACTCCACGTCGAAGGTGAAGGAGTTCGAGCCGGGTTCGGCGTCGCTGGCGATAGCAGTGGTGAACGAGACGCGAGCGGATTCGCCGGGGCCGAGCGTCCCGACTGCCGACTCGCCGTTCGTCGGCATCACCGTCCCGTGATCGCGCATCCGGACGACGACGTTCCGCGCCGGCGCCGGCCCGGTGTTGGTGATCCGCCCCGTGATGGTCGCCTCGGACTCGTCGACCCGGAAGTTCGACGTTTCGATTCCGTCCATCTCGAACGTGCGCTCGGGCCGCACCGACACGCCGGTCGTCAGCGTCCCCGAGCGTTGCCCGATGTCGTTCTCGTCACGGTAGGAGACGACCGTATTGACGGGATACTCGCCCGGCGACACGTCGTCGGTGGCGCCGACCTGCACCGACACCCGTCGTGTCTCACCCGGCTCCAGCGACCGGACGAACACGCCCGTATCTCCCGAGGGATTCTGTGGATTCCCGAAGAAGACGCCCGACGCCGCCGAGGACAGTTGGACCGACGCGTTCGCGGCCGTCTGCGACCCGGTGTTCTTGATCGTGAACGCGAGCGACCCGGTATCACCCGCGAACAACCGGTTCGTCCCTTCGGAGACGATGTCGAACTTCGCGCGCTCCTCGATCCGAATCCGCAGATTGACCGTCTGCTCCTCGTTGAGCCAGACGTACTCGATTTCGGCGGGGCCCGACGCCGTCTCGTCGTAGATCACTGCTCGCGCGTGGCGGTACGTGACCTCCACCGGGATGGTGTAGGTACCCGGCTCTGCATCACCGATTTCGAGATTGAAGCTGAACTGCGCGGTGCCGCCGGGGCCCATACTCCCGGCGGTCACCGTTCCCGACTTCACGTCGATGGGCGCCTCGATCTGCCCTTCACGAACGTTCATCTGGACGCTCCGGGCCGTCTGAACTTGCTCCTCGAAGCGCCCGACACCGCCGTCCTCGATGTTGCCGTCGTTGGAGGCGACGACCGTCAACGTCGCTTGCTGGTTCGCCTGAAACGTGTCGTCGGCGACACTGTAACTCAGCTCCGGATTCCCGCTGACGACGCTCGACGCCACCGCGGGAACGACCGGCGCAACGAGTAGCAAACCGACGACCGCTAGAATCGTAATCCGCCTCATGGTCGCACCTGCGGTTGGCCAGTCATAACGATGACGATTAGCGAAACCACACGACAACGCCGTTGAACTGAAAAAGTGTTGTTTCTATTCCACGGGTCGAGAGCAGTCCTTGTAGCGACCGTTCACACTCAGTACGACAGTTTGACCGTTCGCTCGGTGTCACCGTCGACGAGTTTCAACGTCTCGTGATCGTTGTCGAGGACCGGACTCGACGCGCCCCAGTAGACGTGGCCGTCGGTGTTCCGTCCCGAGCCCACGTGGACGACGAGTTGTTCGCCCGGACGGAGCGTCCGCCCGTCGAAGAAGAAGTACATCTTGCCGTCGCCGTCGATCAGGTACCAGTTCGAGAGGTCGACGGTCACTTCGCCGGCGTTCTCGACGACGACGTACTCGTCGTTGAGCGCCGCCCCGTCGTCACCCGGCGGATTGGGGTGGACGGCGGCGATGCGGACGCCCGACTCGTTCGACTCCCGGAGCGGCCGGTCGGGCTCGACGGTCGCACACGACCAGACGCCGCTCCCGGCGCTCCGGGCGGCCTGCTCCGCGTCGGCGTACCGTTCGTCCGTGGCGCGAGCGTCGCCTCGCTCCACCAACCGACGGTTGATCGACCGGCCGTCCATCGCCAGAACGGCGCTCGTCACGCTACCTCGCCGCTCGACCGACCGGACGGTCACCGACTCGCCGACGAGGAGCGACCGCGTGTCGAGCAACGCCCGCCGCCCCTGTTCGGCCAGACAGGTTCGCCCCCGACTCCCGGTCAGGACGCCGTCGAACCGGGCGGGGTCGGCGCCGCTGGCACTGGGCGCGTCGATGCCTGCGAGACGAACCGTCTGCCGACTCCCCGACGCGGTCCGGTAGGTGATCCAGTCGCCATCGCTGACGCCGACGACCGTCGCGTTCGTCGCCGCCTCCAGCTGTGCCGTCGTCCCGTCCACTTCGTCGCCGTCCGCCGCCGCTCGGCGGTCGGCAGTCGCGTCCGCGGTTCCGTCGTCGCCATCGCTGGCCGTCGCTGTCGGCGTCGCCGCCGCTCCGGGCGCTCGCTCGCTCGCAATCGTCGTCGTCGGTTCGGCCGGGGCGAGCGGCGCCACCTGTGCGGCCACGCCGCCGACGGCCAGTGCGACCGCCACAACGACGAGGACGACACGGTAATCGAGAGCGTCGATCCGGGCGACGGCGTACGCGCCGCCGCCGAGGACGAGAGCGAGAACGAGCGCGAGCGAGACGAGCGAGAGCATGCGGCGGGAGTTGCCTACGCTCCGCCACGGACCGACTTAGTTATTCGCCCCCGCTCTCAGTCGCGATAACGCCTCGCTCCTGCTCCAGCACGGTCCCGTTGTCGACGACGCGGACCGTGATGGACTGTCGGTCGACCGCCGTCGGCAGGTCGAACCGTGCCGTGACCGTTCGGTCGGCACCGACGCGTGTCGCCTGACGGAACAGGAAACTGTTCGGGGTGTCACCGATCACTTCGACGACCACCTCGGTCGTCGGTGCCACCGTCGTCTCCGCCCGGATCGTCGTCTCGCCGCCCCCGACGACGAACGGATCGTCGGGGGTCGGGTCGACGAGTGTCGCCCCTCGCTCGGTGATCCGCATACTGGCGCTCGCCGACCGTGTCTCCTCGGCCACCGGGCTCGCACCCCACCGGATCAGGCCGACGCTGTATCGCTGGCCGACCGAGAGCGTCGACGTGTTCACGAGGGCGTACAGGCGGTCGTCGGCGTAGTGGTAGTCCACGGCCGCCAGCGGATCGACGACCGTCTCGTTGTCTTCGGCCACGAAGCGCAGGTCCAGACCGTAGCCGAGCGTCCCTCGCCCCGCCACGCCGTAGACGACGTGGCCGTCGGCGTCGGCGCCGTCACCGAGCGACGCCTGCACCGGATACGTTCCCGCCTCGGCGGGGTTCGTCGCCCGATAGTCGACGAGGAGGGTGTCGTCGTCGTCGACCGTCACCGCGGTGTCGAGGTGGATCGTGATGGCGGTCCCCGACCGCGTGGTGTCGACGCTCTCGACGGTCGACAGACGGTCGGTGTCGACGATGCCGTCGCCGTCGGTGTCGACGCCGAGCGCCCGAATCCGGGCGGTGTCGAAGCGGCCAAACCGCTGTGGTGCGCCGCCGTCGGCGTACCGAACGGTGATCGTCTCGGTCGTGATTCGCCGGTCGGTGTCGACGCTGACGGTGTGCGTCGTCGTCGCGCCCGGCATACTGTCGGTCGGGAACACGAGGTTCGTCCCCGGCGGCGACGTCGACGCGAGCACTCCACCGATCCCGCTGACGTTGAACGCGACGACGGCGTGGTCGCCGGTGGCGATTCGGTCCGTCTCGAAGCGGTGTGTCGCCGGCACCGCGGCCGCGTCGCCGGCGAGGCGATCCGCGGGAATCGTCGCCGCCGTCGCCGCACCGACGCTACCGGCGTCCAGTATCAGCGACGCCGACGTGCTATCGCTCCCCGAGGCGGCGACGAGGTTGTATCGGCGTTCGGGTAGCGGGCCATCGAGACGGCGCGTCCGTCGGTCGACGGCAGTGACCCGGTCGCCCGGTCCGGCCGCGTACGCCGTCGATTCGTCGGCAGTCCAGCCGGCACGGAACGTGTCGATCGTGACCACCACGCGACCGTCGCCGTCGGCGTCGACGACGCGAATCCGCGTGTCGTACGTGCCGGTGGGTGATCGCACCGAGAGGGCGACGTATCGGCGGTCACCGACCCGAATCGGGATTCGCGCCACGTCGCCGCGCTGTTCGGTCGTCACCGCGTCGGCGAACCGGAGGTTGTCGGCTTCCTGTGCCGTGACGACACCACCGACGCTCGCCGACGCGAGCAGGAGGCTACAGACGAGTACGAGTCCCACTGCCCGGGTCGTTCGTCGACGCCTCC
This sequence comes from Haloplanus aerogenes, assembly GCF_003856835.1. NCBI lineage: Archaea > Methanobacteriati > Methanobacteriota > Halobacteria > Halobacteriales > Haloferacaceae > Haloplanus > Haloplanus aerogenes. The sequence goes on along the minus strand of NZ_CP034145.1, from coordinate 2,942,707 downwards.
CCATTACCTGACGCTACCCTGTTCCCGGCTAAGTATTTTGTGGAGAATCCGGGTTTCGACGGCTCACAGGTAGCGTATTCGGCGGATCGCGAGTTCGAGAGAGAATCGGTCGACAGCGGTCGATTCCTGGGCCCGGCCGTCGCGTTCGAACCGGACCTGCCCAATCACGCGCTCTTCCTCGTCGGCGTCGAGGCCGTCGTCGTCGTCGTCCCCGTCGTCGAACCAGAAGCGCGGGTAGTCGGTGGCGACGAGCCGCGAGTACTCCTCGTGTTCGTACCGCACGCGAACCCGGAACTCGATGTCCCTGATCGCTCGATTCCCGACGTTCTCGACGTCGAACCGGTAGGTGACGTGCGCGAACTTCTCGAGTTGACTCCGCTCGACGGCCAGCAGGCGGTTCCGAATCTCGACCGATTCGCTCGGCATCGGCGTGGCCGTGGCGGTCCGTGTCGGTTGCGTCGGCGTGTCGGTAGCGGACTCGGTGGGCGTCGCCGTGGCCGTGGCCATCGGTGTCGGCGTCGCTCCCGGTTCGCCGCCGACTGGCGTGCTCGTCGTCTCGGGTTCGATGAACAGCCCGCTACACCCCGCCAGCGACGCGAGCAGGCCAGCACCGACGCCGAGAATCGCCCGCCGTTCGACACGGTCATCGCCCATCGACGCGAACGTCGTGGCCGAGCGAATTAAACCTCGCCCTCGATTTACCGCTCGTGATATTTAACGCCGGGACGCGCGGGTCGCAACGAGTCACCGGTCGCGGCGCTCCCTCGACTTCGCGTCCACTGGTACGGATTATTGTAACTGTTTCCCAGTGGTTCGCCGACACGGTCCGGCGAACCACCGGGACTGACTTACAATAAACCGTATGAAACGCTTTTCCTCTTCGCTCCCTACTCCCGTACATGAATTACGAGGCGGTCCTGTTCGACAACGACGGCGTCCTCGTCGAACCGGTCGGCCGCGCGGTCCTCCGCCGGGCCACGTGGGAGGCGTTCGACGCCCTCGGCGTCTCCGACCCCGACCCCGACGACGTTGACCGGGTTGCTATCGGCGTCACGCCCGACCTCCTCTCGTCGGTCTGTGCGACCTACGATATCGACCCGGAGCGCTTCTGGCGCGCCCGCGACTACCACTCCTCGCACGCCCAGCGGGTCGAACTCCGCGCCGGGCGGGCCGCCCTCTACGACGATTTCGACGCCGTCCGCGACATCGACGCCCCCCGCGGCATCGTCAGTTCCAACCAGCAGGACACCGTCGACTTCATGCACGACTTCTTCGCCACCCGTGACCTCTTCGCCACCGCGTACGGCCGCGACCCCACGATTCGCAGTCTGGGGCGAAAGAAACCCGAGCCCTACTACCTCCACCGCGCGCTCGCCGATCTGGACGCCGACTCCGCGCTCTTCGTCGGCGATAGCGAGTCCGACGTGCTGGCGGCGCGCAACGCCGGCCTCGACGCCGCCTTCGTCCGCCGTCCCCACCGCGAGTCCTACGATCTCTCGGTCGAGCCCACCTACGAACTCGACGGGCTGACCGATCTGCTCGATATCGACGGCGTGCCGGTCCGGTAGGCGCCGAGGCTATGCCGCTCCAGCCCCAATCCCTGCTATGAGCAACGAGGAGCGATCCCTAGCTGACCTGTCCGACGAGGAGTGGCGCGAACGACTCTCCGACGACGAGTACCACATCCTGCGCGAACGCGGCACGGAACCCAAGTTCAGCGGCGACTACCTCGACCAGAAGGCGGACGGCACGTACACCTGCGCCGGCTGTGGTGCCGAACTGTTCGATTCCGAGACCAAGTTCGGCTCCGGGACCGGGTGGCCGAGTTTCTACGACGCCCTCGACGGCTCCGTGGAGTTGGAGACGGACACCCGACACGGGATGTCGCGGACGGAAGTCCTGTGTGCCCGGTGTGGCGGCCACCTCGGCCACGTCTTCGAGGACGGTCCCGATCCGACGGGCGAGCGCTACTGTATCAACTCCGTCGCGCTCGATTTCGAGTCCGAGTAGGACTGCCGACGGTTAGCTACCGCTCGCCGATGTTGACGGTCAGCACCGGCACGTCCGACATCGTCACGACCTTCTGCGAGACGCTGCCGAGCATGTTGCGCTCGTAGTCGGCGCCGTGGGTGCCCATGACGACGAGATCGATCCCCACCTCCTCGACGTAGTCGAGCACTTCGTCGGCGGGGTTGCCCTTGCGGATCGCCGTTCGGACGGTGACGCCGTCGGCTTCGAGGCGACTCGCGACCGCCGTGGTCGCCGTCTCGCCTTCGGCCCGGAGGCCGTCGACCACGTCCCCTTTCATCTCCTCCTGCAGCGTCAGAAACGAGCGGTCGTCGATAACGTACAGGGCGTGTACCGTGGCGTCGCGGCGCGCGGCGATGTCGGCCGCGTGATCGATCACCGCGTCCATCGACTCGCTCCCGTCCGTCGGGAGCAGGATGTCCTCGTACATCGTGTGAGTCGTCGGTTCGACGCGCGGACTCTCACGCTTTTCGGTTCGGCGTTGCGGAAACGGTCAGTGTGTCAACAGAAGCATCCGTTCGGGCGTCCGCGCGAGACAGAACGGCGCGTCCGGGGGGTTGCCGAACGTGACCCGGTCGTCCTCCGAGACGAACAGGCGCTCGAACTGCCGTCCGCAGGCCGGACACTCGTACCCCTTCCGATTCTCCAGATACATCGACGTGCCGTCCTGCGTGTGGAGTTTCAGCCCCGCGCGGTAGTCGTGGACGTCGAACCCGTCCGAGAGGTCGAGGCGTTCGGCCATGGGAGGGAGCCGCACGCGAGCGCGTTAGGCGTTACGGCTCTACGATCTCGTTTCGCAGCGTCCCGACGCCCTCGTAGGTGATCTCGACGGTGTCGCCGGGTTCGAGGAGGCCGGGGTTCGCCGGACTGCCGAACGAGATGACGTCGCCCGGGCGGAAGGTGTATCGTTCCGAGAGGAAGGCGACGATTTCCTCGGGATGGAAGATCATCTCGTCGGTCGCCGCAGACTGGCGCTGTTCGCCCGAGATGACCGTCTCCATCGCCATCCCGTCGAGGTCCACGTCGGTCTCGATCCACGGTCCCAGCGGTGCCGACCCGTCGAACGTCTTCCGGGCCGTGCGGCGGTCCTGATCGTAGGCGTCGAGGTCGTTCAGGATGGTGTAGCCGAGGAGGGCGTCGTCCACCTCGTCGACGGTGAGGTCGTGACACCGTTCGCCGATGACCGCGGCGAGTTCGCCCGCGTAGGTGAACGAACTCATCCACTCGGGGTATTCGATGGGCTGATTCGGCGGGTGGAGCGCGTGTGGCGGCTTGATGAACCAGTCCGGGCGGTCCGGGAGGTCACCCTCGCCCATCTGTTCGATCTTCGCGCCGAAGTTGCGACCCGTACAGAAGATGGCGTCGGGATCGCAGGGCGCCATCAGTTCGGCGTCCTCACCGATCGTGTACGCCTCGCCGTCGCCCTCGGTGTAGACGACGCCGTCGTCGTACTCGCCGGTGAAGATGCCCTTGGCCGTGGAGATGCGTGCCAGTCGCATGGCACCGACGACGGTAGCCGGCCGACTATCGGTTTCGGTTTCCGCCTACGCCAACTGCGCGAACGCGAGCGTCCCGCTGATGTTCTCGATGTACGCCTCGACGACCTGCCCCTCCTGCGCGCCGGGGACGAAGATAGTGTACTTGCCGCGCTCGGCGACGCCGTCGCCCTTGCGGCCGGTGCCCGTGATCTGGAGCTGGTAGGTCTTGCCCTCCTCCAGCGTCGGGGTGCTCGACGACGAACTCTGCTGCGGGCGCTTGGCGACCGGACGGAACGCCCCACACGCCGTACAGCGGAGCATGTCGACGCCGTCCTCGCGGACGAGGTTGGTGTCCGGCAGGCCACACTCCGAACACGTGACGTACTCGGTGACGTAGGCGTCGATGGCGGCGTCGAACTCGCTGACGGTGAAGGAACCGTTGTAGCGGGCGCGGTCGCCATCGAACTGGCCGTTCGTCCCGAGTTCGCGCTGGATCGAGCGGTGAAGGTGTTCGGGCTCGCGGCCGAGCGCGTCCGCGATGTCGCCGAGGTTCGTCAGGCGGGTGAACGCGCCGTCCGTCTCGCCGACCGGGTCGGGGACCTGCAGGCGGTCACCTGCCTCCCGCGTTCGCTCCGGAAGCGTGTCGTAGGCGCGGTCGAGCGCAGAATCGTAGTTCATACGTCAGGGACGGGTCTGTGACCTAAATCGATTCCGTGAGTCTCGCTGGCACGTCACGACCCGTCGATCCGAACCGTCGCCCCCGCTCGAACGTCCGTCTCGGTTACACGAACGGTCCGGTCCCCGATCCGGTAGCGCCCCGGGTGCGGGACGGTCACGTCGAATCTCCCGTTTGCTCCCGTCTCGACGACCCGCCGGAATTCGATGCGCTCCGGCACGTTCGCCACCGGCACCGTCGTTTCGACGGCGACGCGTTCGCGCGGCGCCCCTCGTCCCACGATGGTCGCCCCGGCTACGAGTTCGAACACCGTGACGTAGCGGTCCGGACTCGCGTACACCACTCGGAAGTGGGCCGTGCCGTCGAAGCCGCCGGTCGCGCTCCCGAGGGCGTGGTGGAGCAGTCGGTAGTTGCGCGGTACCCCCGACACGATGCCGCCGTCCGACTCGTACGCCGCCACCGTCCGCACGACGACGAACCCGACTCGGTCGGCCAGCCGTCGGTACCACTCCGTCAGGTCACCTGCTGTCAGGAAGGAGAGGTAGGTGTCGGCCGCGAACCCTGCCGACAGCGACTGGCCGTTGACGAAGTAGTTGAACATCCGGTTGCGGCCCTCCTCGCTCAGCACGTAGTTCTCGGGGTAGGTCAGATCGCGGGCGGCCGCGTCGCGACGAGACAGAGCAACGCCGACGCGAGGAGGTAGCGGCGGTCGATGGCCACGCCGTCGGGACCGTCGCTCACAGCCCCCCTCGCCGTCGCGGTCGCTCGGTGAGCATCTACCTCGACCGACGCACCGAGATGACAAAACGCTGTCGTGTGTGTCGGTCGCGCTCAGAATCGCTCCACGACCAGCGCCGTCGCCGCGTCGGCGTCCATCGGCCCGCGCTCGGCCAGCAGATCGAGCAGGGTCGCCACGCGCTCGTCGGTCGGATCGACCCCTGCCTGCTCTAGCAGCGCACGGGCGCTCCCCCGACCACTCCCCGGACCGAAGACGAGGCGTCGCTCCCCGCCGAACGTCGCCGGATCGAACGGTTCGAACGTGCCCGGATCGCGGAGCATCGCCGCGGTGTGGATTCCCGACTCGTGGGTCGTCACGTCCGCACCCAACACCGGTGTCCGCGGATCGACCGACTCGTCGAGCGCGTCGAGGACCGCCTCACAGGCGGGGACGAGTTCGCTCCGGTCGACGGCGGCGGCGCAGTCGCCGCTCCCGTCCACTGCATCCGAAACGACGACCCGCTCCAGCGCCGCGTTGCCCGCGCGTTCGCCGAGCGACGCGACGCTCACGTCGGCGGCCGTCGCCCCGGCGTCGACGGCGGCGAGCGTGTTCGCCACCGCGACGCCGAGGTCGTCGTGGAAGTGGACGCCGAGTCGGTCGCCGTCGACGCCACGGTCGCACAGGTCGGTCACGATGTCACGGACGCGGTCCGGTGTCCGCGCTCCCACCGTGTCCGCGACGGTGATCGTCGGCACCGAGGGGAAGGCGGCGAACGTATCGACGAGGTCGGCCGTATCGGTTCGGAAGCCGTCGACGAGCGTGAGATGCACCTCCGTGCCGCCCTCGCGCGCCCGATCCAGCGCCTCGCCGGCCATCGCCAGCGCCTCGTCGCCGGACTTTCCGAGGACGTGTTCGAGTTGCTGATCGGAGGTCGGGACGATCACCTCGATCACGTCCGCCTCGGCGTCGAGGGCGGCGTCCACGTCGCCGGCGATGGCGCGGGCGAGGGCAACGATATCGGCCGATACGTCGTCGTCGCCCGCCAGTTGTCGGATCGCTTCCCGGTCCGTCTCGCCGACGACCGGGAAGCCAGCCTGCACGGCGTCGAGACCGAGGCGGTCGAGCGCCCGTCCGGCCGTCACGCGCTTCTCCACGTCGTACTCCCGTCCGGGCATCTGCGCGCCCTCGCGGATCGTCACGTCGCGGAGCGCGACCGGCATCAGATCACGCCCTCCGAACGGAGGCGCTCGTACTCCGCCTCGTCGAGGCCGAGTTCCGAGAGATACACCTCGTCGTTGTGCTGGCCGTGGCCCGGTCCGGCGTGTTCGACGGCGCCCGGCGTGCGGGTGAACCGCGGCACCGGCGCCGCCGTCTTCAGCGATCCCAGATCCTCGTCGTCGACCTCCACGATGTCGTTTCGGGCCGCGTACTGCTCGTCCTCGAAGATGTCGGCCATGTCGTAGACGGGACCGACGATGGCGTCTGCGGCCTCCATCTCCGCGATGGCTTCCTCGGTCGTCCGCTCGCGCGTCCACGCCTCGATGACCTCGTCGAGTTCGTCGGCGTGTTCGACGCGGCTCTCGTTGTCCGCGAATCGAGGGTCCTCGATCAGATCCGGACGGTCGATGGCGTCGGCCACGTTCTCGAAGATGGACTGGGCGGACGCCGAGAGCGTCAGGTAGCCGTCTTCGGTTTCGTAGACGTTTCGCGGCGCCGCGTTCTCGTGGTGGTTGCCGATCCGCTCCCGCACTTCGCCGAGGCGGTCGTACGCCTCGACTTCCGAGAGGAAGAGCCGGAAGAGCGGTTCGTAGAGGCTCATGTCGATCACCTGCCCCTCGCCGCTCCCGCCGGCACGCCCCACGTCGCGCTCGAAGATGGCGAACATGACGCCCTGCACGGCGAAGTTGGCGGCGGTGAGATCCGCGAGGCTGATCGGCGGGAGGAGGGGCTTGCTGTCCGGGAAGCCGTTGACGTGCGCCCAGTTGGTGATTCCCTCCGCGACGGTGCCGAAGCCGGGTTTCTGCGCGCGCGGCCCCGTCTGGCCGTAACCCGACTGCCGGACGACGATCAACCCGGGGTTCTCCTCGTGGAGTCGGTCGGGGCCCAGTCCCCACTTCTCCATCGTCCCCGGCCGGAAGTTCTCGAAGAGTACGTCAGCGTCCGCGATCAGGTCGAGGAGGAGCGCGCTCCCTTCCGCGGTGCTCAAATCCAGCGTCACACACCGCTTGTTCCGGCCGATGGACTTCCACCAGAGCGAGACGCCCTCGTCGTAGGGCGGCCACTCGCGGAGCGGATCGGTACCGTCGGGGTGTTCGACCTTGATCACGTCGGCGCCGAAATCGCCCAACTGCGTCGTGGCGAAGCCGCCAGCGATCATGCCCGAACAGTCGACGACACGCAGGCCGTCGAGCGGGCCCTGCCGTTCGCGTGCGGTCATGCTCGACGGCTACGGCGGGGGGTCCGATAAGGTGTCGGTCGGCCGGTCGCGGATACCATTCGATCCACGACGGCCGACAGTATATGTCACTGTAACACATACCCACGGTGCTATGGCCATCGCCAGACACGGAACCGGCCCGCGTGCGGCCGTCGGCGCCGTCGCCTCGCAGGTCCACCCGGTGTTCATGGCGCCGCCGCTCGCCGCGTCGGGATTCGGCGCCGTCCTCGGTGGGTTTCCCCATCCGCGACTGGCACTGCTTCACCTCGCCGTCGCGTTCTGCGCGCTCTACACCGCCCACGTCAAGGACGGCCTCGTGGACTTCCACCACCGCGGCGAAGACGACGACCACCCCCTCACACGCCGGGGCTGTCACCTCGCGCTCGCGGGGTCGACGACGCTGTTTTTCGCCGGCTGTGTCGCCCTCTCCCTCCTCGTCGACCCGGTCGCCGCCCTCCTCGCACTCCCGGGGTGGCTCGTGGCCGTCCTCCACGCGCCGCAGTTGGACACGAACCCGTTCGGCGCGACGCTCGGCTACCCGACCGGCATCGGCTTCGCTCTCCTCGGCGGCTACTACGTCCAGACCCGGACGCTCTCGACGACCGTCCTCGCCTTCGCCGTCGTCTTCGTCGTCGTCCTCGCGGGGATCAAGGTGGTCGACGACGCCACCGACTACGACTACGACCGCTCGGTGGACAAGCGGACCGTCGCCGTCGTCCTCGGGCGCCCGGCAGCGCGCCGTCTCGCCGCCGGGCTAATGGGTGCGGGCATGGTCGCGGTGGTCGCCCTCGCCGTTACCGCCGTCGTCCCGCGAGGGTCGGCACTCGCCGTCGTCCCCTTCCTCGCCGTCGCGGTCGTCGCCCGTCGGGCGGACGCCGAACTGGCGACGATGCTCCTCGTGCGGGCGTCCTACCTCTTTTTCGCCCTGCTCGTCGTCGCCGTGTGGCTCCGCCCGCTCGCCGGAGTCACCCTCCCTGACATCACGGCGCTCGGGCCGTACACCTACCTCGCGACCGAGGTGCTGTGGGGGGCAGTCGCTATCACGCTCGTGGTCCGCGCCGACGCCGTTCGCGCCGCCGCCCGGACGACGGCCGTCCTCTACCCCTTCGCCTACGTCTGGGACTGGTACACGCTCTCGGTCGGCGTCTTCTCGATTCCGATGCGGACGGGAATCGACCTGCTGGGCATCCCCATCGAAGAACACCTGTTCATGCTCGTGGTGCCGACGATGGTCGTCGGCGTCCACGAGACGTTACGCGACTTGGACGATTAGTCCTTCTTCACGCCGGGATTCGTCACCGCGCCGTTCGACGCCGAGTCGAACGTCTGGCCGTACTTCGCCAGCACGCCGTTCGTGTAGTTCGGTTCGGGTTCGTACCCCTCCAGACGCTCCTCGATTTCCTCGTCGCTGAGGTCGACGGAGAGTTCGAGGTTGTCGATGTCGATGGTGATCTGGTCACCGTCTTCGAGCGCGGCGATGGGCCCGCCGACGAACGCCTCGGGGGCGACGTGGCCGATGGAGAAGCCACGGGTCGCGCCCGAGAACCGACCGTCGGTGAAGAGCGCCACGTCCTCGGCGTGGCCCTGCCCGGCGACGGCGGAGGTGACGCCGAGCATCTCGCGCATGCCGGGGCCGCCGCGCGGCCCCTCGTTGCGGATACCGATCACGTCGCCGGAGTCGACGTGCCCCTCCTGCACGTACTCCATGGCGTTTTCCTCGTCGTCGAAGATCCGGACCGGCCCCTCGTGGTGGAGGTGATCCTCGCCGGTGATCTTGATGACCGCGCCTTCGGGGGCGAGGTTGCCGGTGAGGATGCGGATGGCACCGCGTTCGTGGATCGGCTCGTCGACCGTGTGGAGGAAGTCGGCGTCCAGAGCGGAGATGGCGGGCGGATCGTAGCGCTCGATGGCCTCGGCCATCGTCTCGCCCGTCACCGTGAGCGCGTCGCCGTGGAGCAGGTCGGCCTCCAGCAGTTCGCGCAGGACGACCGGCACGCCGCCGACCTCGTGGAGGTCGTTCATCACCCGCTCGCCGCCGGGCTGGAGGTTGGCGATCTTGGGTGTCCGCTCGCTGATGCGGTTGAAGTCCTCGATGTCGAGGTCGACGCCGGCCTCGGCCGCCATCGCGAGCAGGTGGAGGACGGCGTTGGTCGAGCCGCCGATTGCGACCTGGAGCGCGATGGCGTTCTCGAAGGACTTCCGTGAGAGGAAGTCGGAGGGTTTGCGCCCCTCTTCGATCACGTCGACGACGAGTTCGCCGGTCTCGCGGGCCACGTCGTAGCGCGCCTCGTCCTCGGCGGGCGGGGACGCGGAGCCGAGCGGCGCGAAGCCGATAGCCTCGCTGATCGACGCCATCGTGTTGGCGGTGAACATCCCGCCACACGATCCGGCACCGGGACACGCGTTCCGTTCGAGCGTGTCGAGTTCGTCGTCGGTCATGTCGCCGCTGGCGACGGCGCCGACGCCCTCGAAGACGTTCTGGATGGTGACCTCGCGGCCGTCGTGTTCGCCGGGCATGATCGACCCACCGTAGAGGAACACGGAGGGCAGATCCGTCCGGATGGCGGCCATCATCATCCCGGGCATGTTCTTGTCACAGCCGCCGATGGTGACGAGAGCGTCCATCCGTTCGCCGAAGGCGACGAGTTCCACGGAGTCCGCGATGACCTCGCGGGAGATGAGCGAGGACTTCATCCCCTCCGTCCCCATCGAGATGGCGTCGGAGATGGTGATGGTGCCGAATTCGATGGGCATACCGCCGGCTTCGTCGATACCCTCGATGGTCGACTCCGCCACCTCGTCGAGGTGGACGTTACACGGTGTGATGTCCGCGGCGGGGTTGGGAACGCCGACCATCGGCGATTCGAGGTCCTCGTCGTCGAAGCCCATCGCGCGGAACATGGATCGGTGGGGCGCGCGGTCGCGGCCCTCCGTCACCTCGCGGCTCCGAAGGTTCTCGTCCTTGCTCCCCGCGTAGGGTTCCTCGTCGGGTCGCTCTGGTTCCTGCTGACTCATGTTCCGACCCTACTCGCCCCGGGTGTTAAAACCCTGCCGGCGACTCGCCGCTCGTGGGAGTTCACTCTTCGTCCCCGTCCTCGTCACGCGTCGCCAGTCCCGACAGGTGACCCGCCTCGGGGACGATGATCTCCTCGGCGCCCAGCCGTGCCGCGTTCTCGCTCCCCGGCAGACAGAACACGGGTGTCTCCTCGACGGTGCCCGCGACCGCCCGCGTGCCGACCACGCGCGTCCCGATTTCGTCGTACGAGAGCCGGCGGAAGAGTTCGCCGAAGCCGGGAAGCGTCTTCTCGAACAGCGGTTCCGCGGCCTCGACGGTCTGATCGTCCGGCGTCACGCCCGTCCCGCCGGTGCTCACGACGGCGTCCACGTCCCCACGGCGGGCGAGGTTCTGGAGCGTCGCCTGCACCCGGTCGTGGTCGTCCGGCACGAGTTCCCGCGTCACTACCTCGTGCCCCTCGGCCTCGAACGCCGCGGCGATGGCGTCGCCCGCAGGGTCGTCGTCGAGCGTCCGCGAGGACGTGACGGTGACGATGCCGGCGCCGAGGGTCTCGACGTCGTGGTGGTGGTGGTCGTGTCCGTCGCCGTGATCGTGGTCGTGTCCGTCGCCGTGATCGCTCATGCCTGCGGGTTCGACGCCCGCCCACTAATACTGCCGGCAATCCCTGTCCGCACGTCCCACGATCACCGTCCCACGAGAAAATTCTATGACATTTCGATCCGTACTCGCGGGTATGGTCGCAGAAGTCACCACGACTCGCTGTCTGAACTGTGGATTCGAGACACCGGCCGGGAGCGACGCGTGGGAGACGGCCGACCATCCGTCGCTGGGGTCGCTCACTCAGTGTCCGGAGTGTGGGAGTACGAACACGACGAGCCGATAGTCGACCCGCAGCGTTTTGTCCGTCGCGAGGGTTAACGCGGATATGCAAGCGGTTCAAATCGCGGAACACGGCGGGCCCGACGTGATCGAGTACGGCGACGTGGCCGACCCCGAGGTGGGGCGCGACGAGGTGCGCGTCGACGTGAAGGCTGCGGCGCTCAACCACCTCGACGTCTGGACGCGTCGCGGGTTACCTGGCATCGACCTCGACATGCCGCACATCCCCGGCAGCGACGCCGCAGGCGTCGTCCGCGAAGTGGGAGCCGACGTGAGTCGATTCGACCCCGGCGATCACGTGGCCGTCACCGCGGGCGTCGCCTGCGGCGACTGCGAGTTCTGCCGACACGGCGAACCCTCGATGTGTGTCTCCTACCACATCCTCGGCGAACACGTTCCCGGCGTCCACGCCGAGGAGTTCGCGATTCCCGAGGACAACCTCGTCGCGGTGCCCGACCACGTGGACTGGCCGGTTGCGGGGTCGGCATCGCTCGTCTTCGGGACTGCGTGGCGGATGCTCGTCGACCGCGCCGACCTCGGGCCGAGCGAGTCCGTCCTCGTCCTCGGCGCCTCCGGCGGCGTCGGCCACGCCGCCGTCCAGATTGCCGACTACCTCGGCGCCGAGGTGTTCGCCACCGCCAGTACGGACGAGAAACTCGACTACGCCCTCGATTGCGGCGCCGACCACGCCGTCGACTATACAGCGACCGACTTCGCAGGCGAGATTCGTTCCCTGACCGACGGCCGCGGTGTCGACGTGGTGGTCGACCACGTCGGCGCCGAGACGTGGCGTGACTCCCTGAAGAGCCTCGCGAAGGGCGGTCGCCTCGTCACCTGCGGCGCGACGACCGGGCCGAACCCGGAGACGGACATCAACCGCATCTTCTGGAACCAACTGGAGGTGATCGGGTCGACGATGGCGACGCCCGGCCAGTTCGACGACGTCCTCGAACTCGTCTGGGACGGCACGTTCGAACCCCGCATCCGCGAGACCCTGCCGATGAGCGAGACGGCACGCGCACACGAACTCCTCGAGAACCGCGAGGGGTTCGGCAAAGTCGTCGTCGTCCCCGACAGTGAGCAGTGAGGGGGCGGGCGGCGATGGCGACGGGGCCCGCCCCACGGTGACGGTCACCTCTGACGGGACGACGACCGTCGAGAGCGGGGGCGACGACGAGGCCGTCGACGACCGGGCCGACACTGACGACGGCCTCGACTGGGCGGGCTGGATCCTCGTCGCTGCCGTCGTCGTCGCCGTCCTCGTCATCCCCGGCGTCATCTATCTCTGGCCCGCCGGCGGACAGGTCCTCGGCGCCACCTACCGGACGGCCATGCTCGTCCTCCCGATGATTCCGGCCGTCATCCTCGGCCTGATCGCCGTCTGGTCGATGCGGGACCGTCGCGGCGACTGACGGCGCTGGCCCAGCGGTTCGATATAAATCCTGCCGACAAGACTTATACTGTGCAGTGTGGTAACGTGTACCGAATCGTATGTTCGAAGAGTTCTCCGCGGGCTACTACCTCGGGCGACTGTACGTCGAACCCCACGACGGCGAGTGCGCCGTCATCCACCGGACGGACCACGAACGGATGAACCGCCGGCTCTACGCCTCCGGCGAGGGCGTCGAACGCCTCGACGCGCCGCTCGTGATGAAACTCGACGGGCGTCACTTCCCGGTCCTCGGGCGCGAGGGCGTTCCCTCCGGAACGTTGGGGCTCCCCCCGGGCGTCACCGAATCCGACCTCCCCGACCGGCGCGAGGTGTTCCTCGCCAAACCCGGTCGTGCCGCCGAACTCCTCCGGTACGCGGGCTACGAGCAGGGGTACGTGGAGGAGGCGGTTTAACGAGGGCTCGGTCGCTCCGCGGCTCCCTTCGGTCGCCGCTCCACCGAGGGCTCGGTCGCTTCGCTCCCTGCGCCCTCGCCAGCCACAGACTAGAAGGCACCTGCGCTCACTCGTACGCCCATGCTCGACAGGTTGCTCGGACGGGCCGAACTCAAGGCGCGTATCGAGGAACTCGAAGAGGAGAAGCGCCACCTGGAGCGTCGCCTCGACGCCGAGAGCGACCGCCGCGCCGACGCCGCTACTGCCCGGCAGGAGGCGGAGGAGCGTGTCAACCGCCTCGAAGACCGGATCGCCGATCTGGAGGGGCGTCTCGACGACGAGAGCGAGGTAGCCGCCCTCGACCCCCGCGGCACCGAGTCGCTCCGCGGTGACCGCCTCGACGCCGTCCTCGCTCGTCTCCGGAGCGTCGACGCCGGGGCGGAGGGGGCGCTGACCGCGATGGTGGACGAAGAGGTCCCCGACGCCGTCGCGGATATCCTCGACGACCACGCCCCCCTCGTCGACCGCGCCGCGCCCTGCGTGGTCTGTGTCGACGACGCGCGTCTCGTGAGCGTCGCGCTCGCTCCCCCGCTCGCCCCCGACCCCTTCGTCGAGTGGGGCGAGGGGTTCCGCCTCGACGACGATTGGTTTCGCCCGCCGGACGGCCTCACCGTCGCGCTGGTGCGCTCGAACCTGTTCGCCGTCGGCGCCTACGACGGTGGCGACCTGACCGACGTGGAGACGGTCGAGACGGACGTGCAGGCGACCCACTCGAAGGGTGGGTTCTCGCAGGCGCGGTTCGAACGCCGTCGCGACGAACAGATCGCCACCCACCTCGACGACGTGCGGGCGGTACTGGACCGGCGCGACCCCGACCGCCTCGTCCTCCTCGGCGAGCGGACCGTCCTCGACGACTTGGACTACGACCCCGTCGCCGTCGAAACCGTGGACGCGAGCGGCGACCCCGAGGACGCCCTCGACGACGCCGCCCGCTCCTTCTTCACGACGCGGCTGACGCTACTGTGACGCGACCGGCCTCGTCGCCGGTTCGGCGTCGACAGTCGCGTTCGCCACGTAGAGGTCGGCGTCCATCGAGACACCCGGCCCGGCCGACTCGGGGACGTAGGCTGCCTCGTCGCCACACCGGAGCGGCCGGTCGCAGTGTTCGAGATACGGCGTCAGGGCTCGCGTCCGGCCGTCCTCGGTGGCCGTCGGCAGTTCGACGCGGTAGCTGAAGCCGTTCCCCACGCCGTAGTCGGCGAAGGCCGTCACCTGGAGTTCGTCGCGCTCGTCGACGGGAATCGTCGTCGTGTTCGACACCGGCGTCACGCCGCGGAGGCGCGCGCGGCCGTCGCTCACGACCAGTGACGGTGTGAGCGTAGAGTCACGCTCCACGGACGACTGCGTGCCGTTGGTGACGTAGTAGGCCTGCCCGTGTTCGGAGGCGAGGCGGATCGAGACGCGTTCGACGCCGGACGGGATGCCCAGCTGCAGGCCGAGGCGCACTCGCTCGCCGGCGACGTGCTCGACGGGCTGGATGCGTGGCGTCACCGCCTCACCCGTCGTCGGTGCCCACACCCCGCGGTAGGTGTACCGGTACAGCTGTCGCTGCGGGTGGGCGTCGACGACGGCGAACTGTCGCTCCCGGAGCGCGTACACCACGTCGCCGTCGAAGCCGGGGTCGTTGCGGAGCGCCTGGAACGGATGGTTCATCCAGTCGCCGTACGGCGTGGGGAGGAAGACGAGCGAGCCGTCGGGCACGTCGTCGACCGGCGCGTACGCCTGTCGGTAGGTCTCCGTCACTTCGGCGTTGCGCTGGACGGGTTCGGCGAGCGCCGTCGCCGCCGGGACCGCGACCACGAGGAGACAGACGGCGACGGCGACGACGGCGACCTGTCGCCGGCGATCCGGGTCGGCAATCCGCGCCTGCAACGCCGCCCGCCCCCGCCCGGCGAGGAGGACGATTCCGTGCGCCGCGAACGCCGCCGTCGGCACCAGCAGGTCGAAGTGGTAGTACGGGCCGAGAAACGCCACCAGTCCGTCGTTCGCCCGCCCGAGGTCACCGAGGACGTTCAGGTTGCCCCAGAAGTAGACGTTGCCGACGGGGATGGAGACGAACAGGCCGGCGAGGACGAGGCGCCGCCAGTCGGCGGTGCGGTGGCGATACAGGTGCCGAAGTAGCCCCCCGACGCCGACGGCCGCGAGGACCGTCCCGAGGGGGCCGGCGGCGACCCACTCGCCGAACAGGAGTGAGAGGACACGCGCGTTGACCCGGAGCGCCAGTTCGGGCGTGTACTGCCGGGAGTACGCGAGAATCTCCCGGTGGCCGAAGCCGAGACCGTCGAGCGGCGCGAACGCCTGATAGGGGAAGACGAACGCCGATCCGGTCGTGACGGCGTTGTACCCGAGCGCGGCGGCCACGCCACAGAGTCCCAGCACTGCCGTCGCCGCCTGCGCGAGCACCGGATCGCGGTCCAGTCCCCGGAGCGTCCACAGTGCGTGGGCGATGAGGGGTGTGGCGAAGAGGACCGCGGTGTACGGGCGGGAGAAGAACGCCAGCCCGACGGCGAGGCCGGCGACGGCCGCGGCGCGCCGACTGCCGGTTCGTCGGCTGTGGAAATACGCCGCCGCGAACGCGAGATTCAACAGCGTCGTCGGGGCGTAGGGGAGAAACACGGCGGAGTCGACGAGAAAGAGCGGCGAGGCGAGCAGGAATCCTGCCGCGAGCAGTCCCCGTGTCCGGTCGAACGCCGCGGCAGTGAGCGCGTAGGTGAGCGCGACGTTGCCGGCGGCGATACCCGCGAGCGCGAGACGGTAGCCGCCGAGCAGGTTCCCGACGGCGAACATCGCCGCGGGGACGGGCGCGTACTTCGGATACAGGCCCCCGTCGGGCGCACGGACGAAAAACCACGGGCGGTACGCGTCCTCGACTGGCGGGTAGAGGAACAGTTGGCCGTCGAGGAGCATCGCCGCCTGCTGGAGGTACACCCCCTCGTCGTGGTTGAGGCTGTGGAAGGGGAACAGACGGGTCGCGACGAGGAAGACGAGGAGGCCGCCAGCGATGGCGAGGGCGGCGGCAGTGAGGCGGTGGCGGTGCGTACGCAGAACGTGACGCCCCGCGCCGTCGCTCATTCCGCCGGATACCACGCGAGCGTGTGGTCGGCCACGAGGTCGACCGTCACGCGCTCGCCGAGTTCGAGGTCACTGGCGTGGTTGTGTTCGGCGTGGACGACGTCGCCGGTGTCGAGTTCGACGGCGTAGACGAAGGAGGGGCCGGTGTACTGCCGGCCGACGAGCGTCCCGTTGCCGGTTCGGCTCTCGTCGTCACACGGCGTCGCGCGCAGGTCGTCCGGGCGGACGAGCACGTCGAGGCGAGCGCCGTCGTAATCCGTCGTCAGCCCCTGAAGCAGTTCGGCCGGGAGCGTGCCGAGGCCGGTGTTGATGTGGTCCCCGCCGAACTGGCCGGTGAGGAAGCTCGCCTGGCCGAGGAAGTCGGCCACGAACCGCGATTTCGGGTGTTCGAACACCGTCTCCGGGCGGCCGACCTGTTCGACCTGTCCCTCGTTCATGACCGCTACGCGGTCGGAGATAGAGAGGGCTTCCTCCTGATCGTGGGTGACGGAGACGGCGGTGACGTTCGTCTCCTTGATGATGCGCCGGACTTCCTCGCGCATCCGCTCCCGGAGGCGGATGTCGAGGTTGGCGAAGGGTTCGTCGAGGAGTAACACGTCGGGTTCGGGGGCGAGCGAGCGGGCGAGCGCGACCCGCTGACGCTGGCCGCCGGAGAGGTTCTCCGGCGACCGGTCCGCGAAGGCGCTGAGCCCCACGAGGTCGAGCAGGTCCGCCACTCGCTGTTCGCGCCGGTCGTCGTCCCAGTCGTCGAGACCGAAGCCGACGTTCTCGGCCACCGTCAGGTGCGGGAAGAGCGCGAACTCCTGGAAGACCATGCCCACGTCCCGCTGTTCTGGCGGCACGCCGTCGCCGTCGGCGGCGACGCACTCGCCGTCGACGCCGACCCGACCGCTGGTCGGCATCTCCAGCCCCGCGATCATGCGGAGCGTCGTCGTCTTCCCACAGCCGGACGGCCCGAGGAGCGTGAGGAGTTCGCCGTCACGCACCGTCAGGTCGACGTTGGTGACGGCCGTCTCGGTGCCGTACCGTTTGGTCACGCCGTCCAGCGTCAGCATCGCGGGCGCGTCCGGTTCGTCTTCGTCCTCCGCACGCGACACGCGACGGCTCATCTCGGGTGTGTCGTTACGCATTGTCTCCCTCCTGTCGCAAGAGTAGGATCATGGAGAGCGCGGAGACGGCTACCAGCACGAGTGCCGGCAGCGCGGCCCGTCCGTAGTATCCCGCTTCTTGCACACGCCAAATGTAGGTGACTAGGGTTGTAAAGCCCGTCGGATGGAGGATGAGGGTCGCCGGCAACTCCTTCATGGTCGTCAGGAAGACGAGCGCGGCGCCGGCGACGAGGCCCGGCGCGATGAGCGGCAGGGTCACGCGCCGGAACGCCCCCTGGGGCGTCTCCCCGAGCGTCCGCGCGGCGCCGAGCAGTTCCGAGTCCACCTGTAACACCGACGAGTGAGTCGCCCCCACCGCCTGCGGCAGGAAGCGGACGACGTACGCGAACACCAGCAGCGGGAGCGTCTGGTAGAGCCACGGCAGGTAGTTCGCGCCGAGGAAGACGAGCGCGAGGCCGAGAACGATCCCCGGAACGGCGTAACCGACGTACGTCGACCGATCCAGCAGGCGGGCGAGCGGGGAGTTAGAGCGCGCCGACACGTAGGCGATGGGGAGCGCCGCGAGTCCCGTCGCGGCGGCCGCGATGGCGGCGACGTAGACGGAGTTGATCGCGAACGACCACTCGAAGGCGAACCCGCCGCCGGCGTA
This sequence comes from Haloplanus aerogenes, assembly GCF_003856835.1. Classification (NCBI taxonomy): domain Archaea; kingdom Methanobacteriati; phylum Methanobacteriota; class Halobacteria; order Halobacteriales; family Haloferacaceae; genus Haloplanus; species Haloplanus aerogenes. The sequence continues at coordinate 2,924,761 of NZ_CP034145.1, read as the reverse complement.
GCCGGGGCCGCTCCGCAGCAACCACATCCCGAAGATAGCCACCGGCACCACGAGCGTCAGCGCGACGACTGCGGTGCAAAACAGGAGTGCCGGTGCCTTGGCCCAGCCGAGCGACGTGACGGTCGAATCCGTCTTGGTGACGCCGCCGCCGTACCCCGAACCGGTGCCGGAACCGAACCGCGACTCGAGAAAGAGGACGAGCGCGGTCACGGCGAGCAACTGGATCGAGAGCAGCGACGCCGTCCCTCGGCCGAAGTTGTTGTACTGGACGTAGATGACCCGAGTGAAGGTGTCGAAATGCATGATCGCTGGCGTCCCGAAGTCCGAGAGCGCGTAGAAGGCGACGAGGAGCGCTCCCGCAGTTACGCCGGGCGCGATCTGGGGCAGGACGATCCGACGGAACGCCGAGCGGAAGTCGTGATTGAGCGTCTGGGCCGCCTCCAGTTGCTTGGAGTCGAACGACAGGAGCGACGCTCGCGTCGTGAGGAAGACGTACGGATAGACGAACAGTGCGAGGACGAGCGTCGCCCCCTGAAAGCCGTAGATGGTCGGAATCGTCACGCCGAGCGGGCTGAGAAGTTCCGCCAGCGTGCCGTGTGGGCCGAACGCCGAGACGAACGCGAACGCGCCGAGATAGCTCGGCACCACCAGCGGGAGCGCCAGCACGACCGTCCAGAACCGGCGGAAGGGGAGATCGGTCAGTACCGTCAGCACTGCTAACGGGACGCCGAGTGCGACGGAGAGGGCCGTGACCGACGCCACGAGCGCGAGGCTGTTGGTGAACACCTGTACCGTCGAGGGCGCAGTGAGGATCGACAGCGCCTCGCTCGGGCCGACGGCGGCCGCTCGCAGGCCGAGCCACAGAAGCGGCGAGATGACCGTCACAGCGACGAGGATGGCGGCGGCCGTGACGAGGGGGTGGGATTCGTACCGTCCCGGCCAGCCGATCCGCTCTCGAAGCCCGTCGACCGCCGCCACGATGTCCGATCCCTCGCGGCTCATCCCCCTAGAGCACGCCCACGTCTCGCATGAGTTGGAGCGTCGGTTCCACGTTCGATAGTTCCTGCAGGTCGATAGAAGGCGGGTTCAGTTCGTCGATGCTGGGCAGGCCGCCGACCGGCGGCACGCCCGGAATCATCGGGTAGGCGAACGTCCGGGTCGCGAAGAACTCCTGTGCCTCGACCGTCAGGAGGTGGCGGACGAAGTTCTCCGCGAGTTCCTGCTGGTCGGTGCCCTGGATCACCGCGGCGCCGGCGACGTTGATCAGCGCGCCCGCGTCGCCGCTGGTGAAGGCGAGGTCGAGCGGCGCGTCGGTGCGCGCCGAGCGGACTCGGAGCGCGTAGTAGTGGTTGGCGAACCCGGCGCTGATCTCCCCGTCGGCGACGGCGTTGGAGGTGAGGAACTCGTCGGGGTACTCCGTGACGCCGGAATCGAGCATCGACTGCAGCCACTGCCGGGTCGCGGACTCGCCTTCGATCAGGCGCATCGCCGTGACGAACGCCTGGAACGCGCCGTACGTGGGGGCCCAGCCCATCGCACCCTGGAGTGCCGGCGTGTCGGGGAAGTCCATGACCGTGTCCGGAATGTCGCTGGCGCTGAGTTCGTTCGTGTTGTAGGGGACGCTCCGCGCCCGGCCCGCGGTTCCGACCCACTGGTCCGTCGGGTGGAACTCCTGTGGAACGGACTCGACGACGTCCGAGGAGAGCGTCGTCGCCATGTCGGCCTCCGCGACGGCGCCGAGCGATCCCGCGTCGACCGCCCAGAACACGTCGGCCGGGCTGTTTTCGCCCTCCTCGATGATGGTGTTCGCTAGCTGGGCGGTCCCGCCCTCACGCGGTCGCACCGTGAAGTCGGGGTAGAGCTGTGAGAACATGGAGAGTAGTTCGCGGTACAGGCCGCCCTCGCCGCCGCCGAGATAGACCGTCAACTCCCCCGAGAGGTCGGGGAGGTCCGCGATGCGCGTCCCGCTCAGCGACGCCCGGCCCTCGACGAGCGGCCCGGAGCCACGGAACGAACTCAGGGTGATCGTCCCGCTCCCGTCGCCACCGCCGCCGCCACTGCTCCCGCCCGGAAGTCCGTTACACCCCGCGAGCGCGCCACTCAGCGCGGCCGCGCCGGTCGCGAGGAATCGTCGCCGCCGAAGATACGACGAACTGTCGTCGTCCATGGTTGATTTAGGTGGCCCTAAAACACTTATACTTGCCGATTCCCCCGGCTCGGCGTGGCAGTCGCTCCCACGGGGTGTATCGGAAGTCGCCGGAGGCGTTCGCCGTTACGTCCGGCGAAAATCTATCACCACGACAGCTGGAATCCAGTTCGACGGGTCGTCTCAGTCGTCGGCCGGAACCGCGCGCTCGACCGGCTGGAGTTCGTCGAGACAGTCCAGCCAGTCGTGCATGTGTTCGCCGACGTAGGCGAGGAAGTCGCCGTTGCGGTAGTCGGCCTCGGCGTCGACGAGGGCGTCGGCCATCGCCGCGAAGACGCCGGCGTACGTCTCGGCGTCGCTGCCCGCGTCGTCGATCAGTTTCCAGAGGTGTTCGTTCAGTTCCAGCCCTGCCACTTCGTTGTGCAGGTCGTCGAACGTCGACCGTGGGGCCTTGTCGTGCCGGCAGAGTGGGTCGCCCGTCACGATGTCCTTGCCCAGTACGTCCGCTGCGCGCTTGAGGAAGACGCCGCTCCAGATGTCGTCGAACCGGCCGACCGACCACTCGTTGTCGTCCATGGGAAGCTGGTAGAAGGCGGGGACGACCTCCCGGCGGAACCCGAGATTCATGGAACAGACGGTGAGATACTGGCCGGGTTCCACGACGAAGTCGGGGCCGAAGTCGTCGGCGGTGAGGCGCGTCTCGGCCTGTCCCTGCAGGTCGCCGTCCATCAGGATACGCACCGCGTCGAGGTCCGGCACGTTCGTCCAGAGGCCCTGCGAGGCGATCACGTCCGACACCTCGCGCTCCCCGGTTTCGACCGTCTCGTTCATCGCCGCGTACGGATAGCCGCGGGGGTAGAGGCCGTGTTCGTCGGCGGCGTGATAGAGGACGTTCACCCAGTTCTCGTCCGACCGCACCGACTCGACGGTCCGTGTCTCGGTCAGGTTGCGGAGATGCGTGCCGAAGAAATCCACGTCGTCGTGGGGGCGGGTGTCGTCGTCGATAAACACGCCGTAGGGGTGGTCGTGCGCCCACAGGTAGAGCAGGCCGAAACTCGTCTGCGCGTGACTTCGCGCCGGGATCAGGTGGTCGTACTCGCCGACGCCACGGTCGGCCAGCCACGCTTCGCGTCGGCTGCCGTCGAACACCTCGCCCGCGACGCCCAAGTCGTCGAGCATCGCGTCCATCTCCTCGGTCGGACAGTGATCCTCGGTCACGAGGACGAACTCCAGTCGGTCGGTGTCGAAGCCGTGGCGCTCGGCGTTGGCGACGTACGACCGCACGCACTCGTACTCCCTGATCGTCGGCACGATCACGCAGACGTCTGCACTCATGGCCGCCACTCTTTAGGCCCGCCTAAAATACCTGTCGCTCCGCGACGGCGATATATATTCCTCGATAGCCGTTCGTAGGAATCATACCAACGGCTTTGTGTGGGCTCTCCCTCCAGTACGGTGATTCACCGACTGCGGCGTCCCTCCCGCGGCAACGTTCAGTCATGTCCGATCCAGACGATCCAGCCGGCACGCACGACGAGTCCGATGACGAGACAGCGTCGGCGTCGGCCACGCCCGACCTCGACGACCCGCAGTTCTACCTGAACCGGGAGTTGAGTCACTTGGCGTTCCAGCGACGCGTCCTCCACGAGGCGCTCGACGACCGCACACCCCTGCTGGAGCGGGTGCGGTTTCTCGGCATCTTCACCCGCAACCTCGACGAGTTCTTCATGAAGCGGGTGGGCGGCCTGAAACAGCAGATCGACGCGGGCGTCACCGACTCCACCGTCGACGGGCGGACCCCCCGCGAGCAGTGGGCGGAGATTCTGGAGACGACCGCCCCGATGTTCGACCGGCAGACCGAGTGTTACCGCGAGGTCGTCCGCCCGGCGCTCGCCGAGGCGGGGATCGAGATCCTCGACTACGACGATCTGACCACCGACGAGCGCGACCGGATGCGGGCGTACTTCGAGGAGTCGGTCCTCCCGACGCTGACGCCGCTTGCGTTCGATCCCGCTCACCCCTTCCCCTTCATCTCCAACCTCAGCCTCTCGCTCGGCGCGTTCGTCCGTCACGAGGGTGACGAGGACGAGGGGCCCATCTTCACCCGGATCAAAGTGCCGCAGAACCGCCCCCGACTCGTCCCCGTCGAGGAAGGATCGCGGTACGTCTTGCTAGAGAATCTCATCGAGGCGCATCTCGACCTGCTGATGCCGAACGTCGAGGTGCTCGATACGGCCCTGTTCCGCATCACGCGCAACGCGGAGGTCCGTCACGATCAGGAGGTCGCGGAGGATCTCATCGAGGCCATCGAGGAGGTGATCGAACAGCGGCGCTTCGCCACCGCGGTCCGACTGGAGATCAGTGCGGACGCCCCGGAGGCGATGGTCACCCTCCTGCAGGAGCAACTCGATCTCGACCCGGCGGAGGTGTTCTACCGCGACGGCCCGCTCGACTACCGCGATTTCACGACGCTGACCGAACTGGAGCGCCCGGACCTGAAACGGCGGCCGTGGTCGCCGCTCCCGCACCCCCGGTTCTCCGAGGGGCCGACCGCCGATGCGACGATGCACGGTGCCGACCTCTTCGACGAGATCGCTCGCGACGACGTGCTCCTCCATCACCCGTATCACTCCTTCGACGGGACCGTCCAGCGTTTCCTCGACGCCGCCGCCAACGACCCCGACGTGCTAGCGATCAAGGCCGCCATCTACCGCACGGCGAGCGACTCGCAGGTGATCCAGCGCCTCATCGACGCTGCCGACAACGGCAAACAGGTGGCGGTGATGGTCGAACTCAAGGCGCGCTTCGACGAGCAGAACAACCTCCAGTGGGTGCGCAAGTTGGAGGAGAACGGCATTCACGTCGCCTACGGGACGGTGGGATTGAAGACCCACACCAAGACCGCGCTGGTCGTCCGCGAGGAGGCGGACGGCGTCAAACTCTACTCCCACGTCGCTACGGGGAACTACCACTCCGAGACGGCGAAAGGCTACGTCGATCTCGGGCTTCTCACCGCGGACCGCGACATCGGACAGGACCTCGCCACGGTGTTCAACTTCTTCACTGGGCCGTCGCTGGACGAGTCGTTCCGCAAACTGCTCGTCGCGCCGGTCACGATGCGCGAGCACTTCACCGAGTTGATCCGCCGGGAGGCCCGGTACGCCCGCGCCGGCCGCCCGGCCCGCGTCGTCGCCAAGATGAACGCCCTCGAAGACCCCGACATCGTGGCAGAACTCTACCGGGCGTCGATGGCCGGCGTCGACATCGATCTGATCGTCCGCGACATCTGCCGCCTGCGTCCCGGTATCGAGGGCGTCAGCGACACCGTCTCCGTCCGCTCGGTCGTCGGGCGCTTCCTCGAACACTCGCGGATCTACTACTTCGAGAACGGCGCAGGCCCCGACGATCCGGCGGCCGCCGACGAGCCGAATCCCCAGTATTTCGTCGGCTCCGCCGACTGGATGACGCGAAACCTCGATTACCGCGTCGAGGCCGTCGCGCCCGTCACCGACCCCGACATCCGCGAACAACTCCGGTTCGTGCTGGAGGTGATGCTCCACGACAACCGCACCGGGTGGGAGATGGACGCCGACGGCGAGTACGAACAGCGGACGCCCGGCGACGACCCCGTCTGGAGCACGCAGGAGATTCTGATGGACGCCGCGCGGGCCGCCCACGAGTGCGACGACGACCACGGCCTCGACACCGATCACCCGGCCAGTCCCGGCGACTTGCTGGTGACGGGCGACGAGGCCGACGACGACGGGGACTAGTCCCCCGTCAGCGACGCCAGCAGGTGGACCGCCGGCTCCGGCGCCAGCGGGTCGTTCGCGTTCCCACAGTGGGGCGACTGGACGCAGGCCGGACAGCCGTCCGCGCACCCGCAGGCGTCGATCATGCGCCCCGTGCGGGCGAGGAGCGGTTCGATTCGCTCGTAGCCGCCACGGGCGAGGCCGACGCCGCCGGGGTAGCCGTCGTAGACGAAGATGGTGCTCGCGCCGGTGTGGGCGTGATACGGCGTCGAGAGGCCCCCCACGTCCGCCCGGTCACAGAGGAGTTCGAGCGGGAACAGCGAGATGAGGCCGTGTTCGGCGGCGTGGATGCCCCCGTCGAAGTCGCCGATGACGCGCATCTCGGTTTCCACGTCGCCGGGGACGGTGAAATACAGCGCCGTCGTCGACAGCGTCGTCTCCGGCAGCGCCACCATCTCCCGACCCAGCGTCTCGCCCCGTTTCGCGTCCCGGCGTTCGAACCCCGTCACCCGTTCGGTGACGGTCACGTCCGCGAGGCGGACCTCGGTGTCGGGGCGGGCCGACAGGGCGGTCGCCTCCCGGTCCCGATCCACCGTGATCGACTTCTCCGTCAGGACGCGCGTGTAGTAATCCGCCCACGTCGACTGCAGGGTAGCCACGTCTCGATCCAGATCCAGATCCGTCACCTCGTAGGACTGCCCCTGATGGTGGTAGATGGCGCCGGGGTGGGCGTCCCGCAGGGCGTCGCCGAAGCCGAGCGTAGCGATCACGTCGCCGTCGGCCAGTAGATCCACCTCGCGGTCGTCGACGGTCCGGAGGCTCGTCTCGTGTTGCGGGCTCCGATCCCCGGCGTGGGTCCAGCGGACGCCCTCGCTCGTCTCCCGGCGCTCCAGTCGCCCCTCGGCCTCCAGTTCCCGGACGATGGTGGCAAAGCCCTCGCCGAAGTGTTTCTCGTCCGCCTGCGACAGCCAGTTCTCCACGGCCGCCGACGCGACGTGGGCGGGCCGGAGGTGGTCGTTCTCCGGGTCGACGGTCGCCTGCTCCGGGTCGCCGGCAAAGAGGTCGTCGGGGTTCGCCATCAGGTACTGGTCCAACTGGTCCTCGCCGGCGACGAGGGCGACGAGCGCCGGGTCCGACCCGCGTCCCGCCCGCCCCGCGCGCTGGAAGGTCGACATCCGGGTGCCCGGGTAGCCGTCGAGGAGGACGGCATCCAGTCCTCCCACGTCGACGCCGAGTTCGAGCGCGCTCGTACTCCAGACGCCCCGTACCCGGCCGTTATGAAGGCCGTCCTCGATGTCGCGCCGGCGGTCGTCGCGGAGCGAGGCCTGATACGCCTCGATTCGCGAGGCGAGACTTCGTTCGCCCCGGTCGCGCAACGCGTCCGCGCTCTCGGTCGCGTAGCGTTCGGCGGTCTGGCGCGCACGGGTGAACGCGAGCGTCTGGTGGCCCGCGCTCACGAGGTCCGCGAACAGTCGTTTCGTCTCGACGTGACTCGACCGGCGGCGACCCGATCCCTCGTCGCCCTCGTACTCGGGTGGGTTCAACAGCACCCAGTGACGCGGTCCCCGACCGCTCGTATCGTCGTCGACGAGCGTGAATCCCGACTCCGGACGCCCGGTCAGGCGTGCGGCGTGTTCGACCGGGTTGCCGATGGTGGCCGAACAGCAGAGAAACTGCGGGTCGCTCCCGAAACGCTCACAGAGGCGGGCCAGCCGGCGGAAGACGAGGGCGACGTGACTGCCGAAGACGCCGCGGTAGTCGTGAACCTCGTCGACGACGACGAGGTCGAGCGAGGAGAAGAGCCACTCCCAGAGGCGGTGGCCGTGGGGCAAGAGGCCGTAGTGGAGCATGTCCGGGTTGGAGAGCAGGACGGTCGGCCGGCGGTCCCGAACGTCGCGTTTCTCGGTCTGCGAGAGCCGACCGGTGTAGGTGTCGACCGAGACGCGACTCCCGAACCCGAGGTCGCGGGCGAGGGAGTCGAGGCTCTCGGCCTGATCCGCGATGAGGGCGTTCTGCGGGCCGAGATACAGCGTTCGCCCGCCGTGGTCCATCGCCCGTTCGAACGCGGGGACGGTGTACGCGAGACTCTTGCCGCTCGCCGTCGGCGTCGCGAGTACCACGTCCTTCCCGTTCCGGACGGCCTCGATGGCGTCGACCTGGTGGCGGTAGAGGCGGTCGATGCCCCGATCCGCCAGCGCACTCGCCAGTCGCGGTTCGAGGTCGCAGTCGGCGTACGTCGGCTCGCGGCCGGGGACGAGACGGTAGTCGGCGAGTTGTCCCTCGTCCGCCCGCGCCCGAAGTCGGTCGACGGCGTCGTCCACACCCCCGCTCCGGACGGCGCGGGCATACCGGTTGCGGTCGCCCCGGTCACGACACCGTTTTGACGCACTCGTGCCACGCGCGACTATGGACGCCGACGGCACCACTGGCGGCACGTACACCCTGCTGCTCACGCTTCCGCAAGCGGTCGACATCGCGGTCGGTGCACTCGGAACCCATCGCTTTCCCGGCGGCGCGTACGCCTACACGGGGAGTGCCCTCGGGAGCGGCGGATTCGCCCGCGTCGACCGGCACCGACGGGTCGCACGCGGCGACCACGACGTTCGCCACTGGCACGTCGACTACCTCACCGGCCACTCCGCGACCGAACTGGTCGACGTGGTCACGTCCCCCGGTGTCGACGCCGAGTGCGCCATCGCTCGTCGCCTCCCCGGGGGTCCGGTCGAGGGGTTCGGCGCTTCGGACTGTGGCTGCCGCTCGCATCTCGCTGTCGGTGAGGATATCGAGACCCTGCGCGCTACCGTCGCGTCGGTCCACCAGAACTGATCGCACGTAGGCGACCGGGGACGCTCGACGCGGGGCGGATCCGGGCGAATCCGCCGGGCGTCGAGCAGCGGATCGAACGGCGGGCCGGGCAACCCGCCACGACCCCGTGTGTCAGAGGCACCCCGGCATTATTAAACACATTCGTCGATATCTTCATGTTACCCCTCGCGAAACACCGCATCGAGTGACCAATGATATATAAGCGTTTTGTAGATCTATCAGATGATAGGCGATGATTCACCCGCGGCGGTCGTCGAGCGTCGCACCGAGACTCTTCGTGCCCTGGCCGTGGCGTCGGCCTCGAAGGCGGAACTGGCGGAACGGATCGGCGTCTCGCGGTCGACGGCCGAGCGGTCGCTCCGTGACCTGTCCATGCTCGGGTTCGTCGCCGCGACGGCGGACGGCTACCAGCTGACGGTGCCGGGTCGGCTGGCGCTCGACGAACACGACCGGCGGATCGAGCGGATCGGTCGCTTCGCCGACGTCGCGTCGCTTTTCGACGGAATCGAAGTCGGGATCGACGTCGACCCCGCCCTCTTCGACGACGCGCGAGTCGTCGAGCCGCGCCCGCACGCGCCGCACCGACCCGTCGAGTGCGTGGCCGCCCTCGTCGCGGACGCCACGCACGTCTCCGTCTACTCCGCCAGACATCTCTCCCGGAACGCCCGCGTCTACCACAATCAGGTACTCGACGGGATGACCGGGACGTTCGTCGTCACGGATCGGGTCGTCGACCAACAGCGCTCGACCCGTCCCGGCGACTTGCGCGAAGCGCTCGACCTCGGCCGCATCGACATCCGACGCACCGACCGTGACGAGCCCGTGACGCTCGTCCTCGCGGAGACGCCGGACGGGCCCGAAGTGGGGCTCGTCCTCTATCTCGACGGCACACCTCGCGGGTTCGTCGGCACCGACGATCCGGCGGCGACGCGGTGGGCGCGGGACCTCCACGAACGGCTGTGGCAGTCGGCGACGCCGCTCTAGAGCGCCCGGTCGAGCATCTCGACGGGCGTGGGGGGTTTCTCGTCGTAGTGATCTTCGAGTTGGGTGCGACAGGAGGCGCCGGGGGCGACGACCCGGTCACCGTCGCTGTCGTCCACCTGCTCGAAGAGGATCTTTCCGATGGCCTTGCTCATCGAGTAGTGTTCGGCCTCGTAGCCGAAGGAGCCGGCCATGCCACAACAGCCCGAATCGAGGGGGTCGACCGCGTAGCCCGCCCGACGGAGGACGCCGACGGCGTGGTGGTCTTTCTGGGTCGCCTTCTGGTGGCAGTGGCCGTGGTAGGTCAGCGACTCGGCGGGTGCATCGAGGGCGAGCGACTCGTCGAGTCGGAAGGCGTCGAGATACTCCATGACGCCGTAGGTGTTGGTGGCCACCGTGTCCACGTCGTCGCCGGTGAGCAAGTCGCGGTAATCGGACTGGAACATCACGGCGTCGGAGGGTTCGACGACGACCGCGTCCCAGCCGTCCCTGATGCGGGGCGCGAGGGCGTCGACGTTCGTTCGCGCCTGTTCGCGGGCCCGGTCGAGAAAGCCCTTCGAGAATGGCGGACGACCGCTTCCGGTCACGTCGTCGGGTATGGCGACGTGGACGTTCGCGGCCTCCAGCACGCGGACTGCGGCTTTGCCCGCCGCCGGCGCGTTGTAAGTGGTGTAGGCGTCGGGAAAGAGGAGGACGCGGTGGGCGGCCTCCGATTCGCGCACTTGCGCGCCGCCCCGGGCGTCGAACCACTCGGTCAGCGACTCGCGGTGGAAGGTGGGGAGCGAGCGCTCTTTCGCGATACCGACGGTCTTCTCCATGACCACTCGAGCGCCGGGCACCTTCGCCGCCCAGTTCGAGACGGGCGCGAGCGCCGACCCCAGCGCGTTCAGCGCGTCGATGTTCGCGAACAGTTTGTCCCGAAGCGACGACCCGTGCCGCTGGTGGTGTTCGTGGGTGACTTCGGCTTTCAACTTGGCGAGATCCACCTCGCTCGGGCAGTCCTTCGAACAGCCCTTGCAGCCGATGCAGAGGTCGAGCACCTCGTGCATGAACTCCACGTCGGCGGCGTCGTCGTCCAGATCGCCGCTCATCGCCTGCCGGAGCAGGTTCGCCCGGCCCCGCGTGGCGGTGATCTCCTCCTGACTGGCGCGGTAGGTAGGGCACATGACGCCGCCGGTCGTCTCCTGCGGGCCGCGACAGCCGCCACAGCCGTGACAGAGTTCGACCATACCCTGCAGGCCGTTCTCGTTGTCCCAGTTCAGGGCGGGGTCGAAGCCGGCGTCGAACTCGTAGTCGGCGTCGAACCGGAGGTTCTCGGTCATGTCCACGTCGCCACAGACGGTGCCGGGGTTGAGCAGCCAGTCCGGGTCGACCGCCGTCTTCAGGTCGCGGAAGGTTTGCCAGAGGCGCTCGCCGTACAGTTTCCGGTTCCACTGGGTGCGCGCCCGGCCGTCGCCGTGTTCGCCCGAGACGGAGCCGTTGTACTTGACGACCAGATCGGTCGCGGCGTCGGCGATGGATTCCATCTGGTCGATGCCCTCGACCGTCTTGGTGTTGACCAGCGGGCGGATGTGGAGGACGCCCGGCCCGGCGTGGGCGTAGTAACTCGCGAACGTATCGTGGTCGTCGAGCATCTCCTGAAAGTCCGCGACGTAGGCGGGGAGGTTCTCGGCCGGGATGGCTGTGTCCTCGATGAACGCGATGTGTTTGGCGTCGGTCGTCCGCCCCAGCAGGATCGGCAGCCCGGACTTGCGCATCTTCCAGAACTTCTCCCGCGTTTCGGCGTCGTGGGCCTCCATCGCCGTCCGGGCGCGCCGCGGGGCCGCCGTCAGGTCGGTCGCGCCGTCGGACGGGTCGGCCTCGCTGTCGCCGTCGGGTACCCGATCCGCGATCAGATCCGCCACTTTCTGGCGTCCCTCCTCGTCGCTCTCGGCGTAGAACTCGACGAGGAGGACCGAGTCGGTTCCCTCGGGGAGCATCCCCACCACGTCCCTGAACTCGGCCGTCTCGCGCGCCAGATCGAGCAACACGTCGTCCAGCACTTCGACCGCCGCGGGGTCGTGGTCGAGGATGGGCGCCACGTCCTCCATCGCGTCGATGAGGTCGTCGTACGTGAGGAGACCGATGGCCTTCGTCCCGGGGACGGGTTCGAGCGAGACGGTCGCCTCGGTGATGATCGCGAGCGTTCCCTCACTTCCCGCCAGCAGACGGGCGAGGTTGACCGACCCCGTCTCCGCCTCGTCGATCAGGCGGTCGAGGTTGTAGCCCGAGACGTTGCGCTTCAGGTCGGGGTACTTCTCGCGCACTTCGTCAGTCTCCTCGTCGACGATGCGAGCCACTTCGGCGTAGAACCGCTCCGCCAAGTTCCCGTCGGAGTCGGCCCCCTCGCGGAGTTCGTCGAGGGTCACCTCGCCGAACGTCGTCACCGTGCCGTCCGCGAGGACGGCCTCGACCTCCTCGACGTAGGCGTCGGTCTTGCCGTACTTCAGGGAGTGGGAGCCGGTGGAGTTGTTGCCGATGGCGCCGCCGAGGACGCTCTTGTCGCCCCACGCGGGGTCGGGTGCGAACTTCAGGCCGTGAGGGGCGAGTTCGGCGTTGAGGTCGCCGAGTTTCACGCCCGGTTGGGCGCGGGCGCGGCGGGCCTCGGGGTCCATCTCCAGCACGTCGGTCATCTCCCGCGAGAAGTCGATGACGACCGCCTCGTTGACGGTCTGGCCGGCGAGACTGGTGCCGCCGCCGCGGGGGAGGACGGGAATCTCGCGCTCGGCGCAGTACTCCACTACGGCGACTACGTCGGCAGTGGAAGTTGGGACGACGACGCCGACTGGCGTCATCTCGTAGGCGCTGGCGTCGGTGGCGTACAGCTGTCGGGAGTAGTCGTCGAAGCGGACGTCGCCGTCGATCAGCCCGTCCAGGTCGTCGACCATGCCCGGCCGGTCGACGTCGTCGCTCTGGTAGTCGTAATCACCCGCCGACGACGGATCGTCGGGGGCGTCGCCTGTCGTTGCCATTGGCGGCCACTTGGTGTATGACCGCATAAAATGCAGGTACTCGTGGTGCGCACACCCAAGAGCGTGCGCGGGTGGCGTGCCTCAGAAGACGCCGGGGAACAGCACGTACCCGAACAGGAGCGTCAGTGCCCCCGTCATCGTCGCGTAGTACGCGAGCGGGATGAGTTCGTAGCGGATGACCCGTCCCTCCTGACCGACCAGGCCGACGACGGCGAGCGCCGCGACGACGTTGTGGACGGCGATGAGGTTGCCGATGGCCCCGCCCACGGCCTGTGCGCCGAGGATGATGGTGTGCGGGAAGCCGATCTGATCGGCCACGCCGTACTGGAACGTGCCGAACAGGATGTCGGAGACGGTGTTCGACCCGGCGAGGAAGGCCCCCAGCGCGCCGACGAGCGACGCGAAGAAGGGGTACACGCCGCCGGCGACCCCGGCCATCGTGTCGGAGAGGACGATCAGCATCCCGTCCGTCCCCGTCGCGGTTCCCGATTGGAGCATGATCTGCACTGTCGCCACCGCGAAGAGCAGGGCGATGACGGCGGGGGTCACCTTCTCGATGGTTTCGGCCCACGCGCCCTTGATCTCTTTCGCGTCCATCCCGTGGATCGGGATGGTCAGCAGGTGGACGGCGACGAACACCGCGCCGGGCAGGTACAGCGTGGCGAACGACCCCGACAGCGACGTGCCGAGGATCGACTGCCACTGCAGGACGAGGTTCGACTGCAGGAACGTCGTCACCGGGTCGACGACGCGGGTGACGACCAGCAGTACCGCGACGAGGGCGTAGGGCGTCCACGCCCGCGGGAGCGACATGGTCTGGACCGTCCCGCCGTCGGCGGCGACGTGTGTGTCACGGGACGAGGATTCGCCGGGCTGGATGTCACCGACCCAGTGGTCGGGCCACGCGGACTGGTCGGCGAAGTCCCAATCCTCGTCGGGGTGGAAGAAGCCGGCCTTGAGCGCGCCGACCGTGACGAACAGGCCGACCATCGCCCCGATCAGACCGGGGAACTCCGGCCCGAGGAAGTAGGCCGTCGCCCAGTAGGGGACGGCGAAGGAGGCCCACGCGAACAGCGTGAGCGGCAGGACCTCCAGCGCGGGCTTGATAGAGCGTTCCTCACCGAAGAAGCGCGTCATCATCGCCACGCCGATGAAGGGGAGGGCGGCGCCGACGATGACGTGGAAGGAGGCGGCCCACACCGCGATTTCGGCCACCCAGCCCTCGATGTTCATCCCCTGAGCGGCGACGGCCGAGGAGATGACGTCCACGTCCTCGAAGATGTCGATCATCCCGATGATGAGCGGCGTCCCGACGGCGCCGAAGGTGATCGCCATCAGGTTACCCGTGAGGGCGACGACGACGGCCGCCAGCGGCGGGAAGCCGAGGCCGACGAGAAGCGGACCGACGATGGCCGCGGGCGTGCCGAACCCGGCCGCCCCCTCGATGAACGAGCCCATCAGGAAGACGAGCAGGACCACCTGTACGCGGCGGTCGTCGCTGATCGAGGCGAACCCCTGGTTGATGGCGTCGAACGCGCCGGTGCGTTTGAGCGTGTAGAGCAGGAGGATCGCCCCGAAGACGATCCACAGGATGCTCGCGGCGGTGATGAAGCCGTTGATGGTGGCGGCGCCGATCCACGTCGGCGACATGTTCCAGCCGAAGTAGCCGGCGCCGATGGCGACGATCCACGCGACGGGCATCGCCCGCGTCGCCGGCCAGAACCGCCCGACCATCAGGTAGGCGATGGCCGCGAGCGGTAACACCGCGATGGCGACGTCGATGGCCGCCATCACACCCTCCAGCGCGGCGTGCCGGCCGCGCTACCGGTTCCACAGTCGTTCTCTGATCGTTCTGGCATCGTCGAGTGCCACCATTTCCCCCGATATATATCCATCGTTCCTCGCTTTTCGTGATAGTTGCCGGCGGTTCGGTAGCGAGACACACGATCCGGTATCGTCGTGTGAAGTGGTTATTCGCGGGTTTGAACCGGTTGAAACGCCGCTTCGTCCTACACTCCGCCAATCCAGTTCACACGTCTGTAGTGGCCGCTACACTCGTGTGTACGAAGATACTCACGTGTGCAAAGGCTTTTGTACTCGTGTGTAGTGGGTTCTCGGCATGAGCGAGGAGGGTGAGCGACCCCGGAACGACGACGGGCAGTACGCCGACCGTATCCCGCCGGAGGCGGTACTGGAGGTGTTCGACGACCGGGACGACCTCGCCCGCCCCCTCACCGCGAGCGACGTGATGGACGCACTGGCCTGCTCACGGCGGACCGCGCACAACAAACTCTCGACGCTGGTCGACCGGGGGACGCTGAAGACCCGGAAGGTCGGCGCCCGGAGTCGGGTGTGGTGGGTGCCGATGGAGCGCGGGCCGGCCCCCGGCGCGGCCGCCGAGGCCGACACCGACCGCCCCCTCGCCGTCGACAACGCCATTCGGGACGCGACGCTCCCCGGAAGCGGGCCGACGCTCGAAGCCCGTCGTGAGGCGCTGTCGGCCGCCTACGACTACCTCGCGGCCAACCCGGAGGCGAAGAAGGCCGACTTCCTGCGCGACGTGTACCACGACTACCCCGCGGGCTACGAGTCCGCGGAGGCGTGGTGGAACGCCATCCAACCCGCGCTGAAGGACCTGCCGGGCGTCGATCCCCCGGCCGAGCGCGGCCACCTCTGGCACTTCCTCGGCGGCTGATCGGTCCCTTTTTCTCCGGGCGCTCCACACCTCCACTGTCCTATGCGTACGCGGCAGACGACCAGCGACCGCCGGACGCCACGCGGCCGATCCGCCGACCGTGGGTGACGAGACGCCCGATCCGGAGACGGACACGGACGCCGACGCCCCCGTCTACGCCTCCGCGGTCGAAGGTCGCCAGTACCGCGGCACGTGGTACTGCCCGCTGCCGTACGACGACCTCGACCGCGCCCCGGAGACGGCCGACTATCCCGACCGCGGCACGGGCGGCGCGTTCCGCCTCGCCGAACTCCCGCGCGTCCCCCGCGTCCGCCACGTCGTCGGCCCGAGTGCCATCATGCTCGGCGCGTCGCTCGGCAGCGGCGAGACGCTGTTCTGGCCCGGGCTCATCGCCCGGCACGGCTGGGGCATCTACTGGGCCTTCCTCGTCGGCGTTCTCACACAGTTCGTGATCAACACCGAACTCCAGCGCTGGACGCTCGCCACCGGCGAGAGCGTCTTTCGATCCTACCTCCGCGTCCACCGCGCGTGGCCGTGGGCGTTCCTTCTCGCCGGCCTCCTCAGCCTCGGGTGGCCCGGATGGGCCGCCGGCGCCGCACAGGTCGTCGCCACCGCGACCGGTCTCGCGGGGTCGACGCTTTTCGGCCTCCCCGCGTGGAAACCGCTAGCGGTCGGCCTCCTGTTGATCGTCTGGCTCTCCTATCAGGTCTCGTCGGTCGCGTACAACGCCGTCGAGGCGCTCCAGATCGGCCTGCTCTTCGTCGCCATCGGGACGGCGCTGGCGCTCGCCGTCGCGAGCGGCGCCGTCTTCGAACTCGGCTCCGTCTCCGCCGTGGTGACGGGCGTCGGCTCCCTCCCGCCGGAGATGGACGTGGCCGTCTTCCTTGGCGGCCTCGCCTTCGCGGGCGCCGGCGGCTACCTCAACCTCTCGCAGTCCCTCTGGGTGCGGGAGAAGGGGTACGCCATGGGTAACTATCAGGGCCGCGTGCGCAACCCGCTCACCGGCGACGACCCCGAACCGATCCGCCGCGACGGCTTCACGTTCCGACCGACGCGCCTGCACCTGCAGCGCTGGCGTGGCTGGTGGCGTGTCATCCAGGCCGAACACCTCCTCACCTTCGTCGCCGGCCTCCTGTTCGTGGCGACGGTGTTGATGGCCGTCGCGCACCGCCACGCCCCCGGGACGGACGCGAACGCGCTCGACATGTGGCTGGGCGAAATCGCCCCCGCACTCGGCGGTATCGGCGCGCTCCTCGTGTTCGTTCTCCTCTTCGTCGCGCTCTTTACGACCGAATACGCCATCGTCGAGTCGTTCGTCCGCAACTCCGCCGACGCCGTCTACGAGGCGTTCGCGCGCGACGCCGGCTGGGACCTCTCGCGCCTGTTCTGGTGGCTGCTCACCGGCTTCACCGTCTGGGGCGTGACCGTCATCCTCCTCTTCTCGTCGCCGCTCAGCACGCGCGGGCCGTTCGTCCTCCTCGTCGTCGGCGCCGCCCTCTCCGGCGTGATGATGTGGCCGTACACCGTCCTCACCCTGCTGGTCAACACGGCGCGTCTGCCCGAACACCTCCAGCCCGGGTGGGACCGCGTCGCCGCCATGTGGTGGGCGTCGGGCTTCTACGGCTACTTCAGCGTCCTCCTGATCGGGCAGACGGCGACGGCGGCCGGCGTCGACGCCTTCGCGACCACCGTCGGCGTCGTCGGGAGTGCGCCCGGTGGCTACGCGCTCTGGGCCGGCTACGCCCTCGTGCAAGCGTACGCAGTCGTGCGGTCCGTGCGTGCCAAGCGCGCCGCAAGGAGGTCCGTCGCGGCGCTGACGGCCGATGATCAGTCGGGCCACTGACGCGACGACACCGAAGCTACAAAGCCGCCGCGTCCCAATCCACCCGGCATGGCAACGACGACCACGAACCCGACCCTCTCGACGTTCGAGGAAGCGCTGGCCGACCTCGGCGTCGAACTCACCCGGACGACGGTCGACGACTTCGCGGCGACACTCGACGACATCGTCCGCGACCCTGCCGTCGGCGTCGCCCTCCCCTTCGACGTGGAGTATCCCGACAGCGTGACGGTCGATCCGACGCCGGCCGCCCTCGAACGCGCGGAGACGGGTGTCACGCCCGCCTCCTTCGGCGTCGCCAACTACGGCAGCGTCCTCCTCCCCTCCACTGCCGACGGCGCCGAACCCGTCAGCCTCTACCCCAAACTCCACGTGCCCGTACTCCGCGCGAGCGACGTGCTCCCGGACCTGCCCGAGGCGCTGGATCGCTTCGGCGACGCGGCCCGCGACGAGGATCTGAGCGCCATCGTCGCCACCGGTCCCAGCGCCACTGCGGATATGGGCAAACTCGTCCTCGGTGCCCACGGTCCCGAGGCGGTCCACGTGGTGATGCTCGATGAGTAAGGGCAAAGGCGACAAAGCGGCCGAGATTCGCCGCCTGATGGCGACCGAAGGCCCCGCCATCGAGAAGAACACCAAGGGCTTCAACCGGAAGCGACAGGAGGCGGTCGCGGATCTGGAGAACTACGAGGAACTTCGCACGCGCGTCCGCGAGATCAAGGAGGACGCCATCGACCGCCTACCCGAGTTGCTGGAGCAGTTGCGGACGGCGGTGGAAGAAAACGGCGGCAACCTGTACATCGCGGACGACGCCGACGACGCCAACCGGTACATCCGCGACGTGGCGGCCGACCACGACGCCGAGAGCGTCGTCAAGAGCAAGTCGATGACTACGGAGGAGTTGGAGGTCAACGACGCCCTCGCGGAAGACGGCGTCGACGTGGTCGAGACGGACCTCGGCGAGTGGGTGGTTCAGGTCGCGGGCGAGACGCCGTCGCATCTCATCGCGCCGGCCATCCACCGCTCACAGGAGAGCATCGCCCAACTGTTCAAGGAACATTTCGACCCCGAGGACCCGCCGGAGACGGCGGACGAACTCACGACCTTTGCCCGCGAGAAACTGGGCGAGCGCATCCGCGACGCCGACATCGGGATGACCGGCGCCAACTTCATCACCGCGGACTCGGGGACGATGGCCATCGTCACCAGCGAGGGCAACGCCCGGAAATGTGCCGTGACGCCCGACACCCACATCGCCGTCTCGGGGGTCGAGAAGGTAATCCCCTCGACCGACGACCTCTCGCCGTTCCTCGAACTCCTCGCGCGGTCGGGCACGGGACAGGACCTCACCGCCTACGTCTCCATGCTCACCCCGCCCGTCGATTCCCCCACGCTCGATTTCGACGACGACGAGACGCCCCTCTCCGAGCGGGATTCGGACCGCGAGTTCCACCTCGTCCTGATCGACAACGGCCGGATGGCGATGCGCGAGGACGACCAGCTCCGCGAGACGCTCTACTGCATCCGGTGTGGCCAGTGTGCGAACTCCTGTGCCAACTTCCAGCACGTCGGCGGCCACGCCTTCGGCGGTGAAACCTACTCCGGCGGCATCGGCACCGGCTGGGAGGCAGGAATAGAGGGGCTCGACACCGCCGCCGAGTTCAACGACTTCTGTACCGGCTGTTCCCGGTGTGTCAACGGCTGTCCCACCAAGATCGACATCCCGTGGATCAACACCGTCGTCCGTGACCGGATCAACCGCGGGAAAGAGCCCGAGGGCTACGACTTCCTCGTCGAGGGGCTGACGCCGGACGAGGAGCCCGGTGGCCTCGACCTGGACAAGCGGCTGTTCGGCAACTTCGAGACGCTGGCGAAACTGGGCAGCGCGACCGCGCCCGTCTCGAACTGGATCGCCGACACTGGCCCGGCGCGCTGGGCGCTCGAACGCGTCGCCGGCGTCGACGCCCGCCGCGACCTCCCCGAGTTCCAGCGCGAGACCCTCGTCGACTGGTTCGAGAAGCGCGTCTCGACGGTATCGGACCCGACCCGCGAAGTCGTCCTCTATCCCGACGTGTACACCAACCACGTGCAGGTCGAACGCGGGAAGGCAGCCGTGCGGGTACTGGAGGCGCTCGGCGTCTCGGTCCGCGTCCCGCCGATGCGGTCGAGCGGTCGCGCCCCGCTCTCGCAGGGCATGGTCGCCACCGCCGAGGAGCACGCTCACGACGTGTACGGCAGCCTCGCGGAACACTTGGACGCCGGCCGCGACGTGGTCGTCATCGAACCCTCCGACCTCGCCATGTTCGACCGCGAGTACGAGCGGTTCCTCCCCGACGCGTCCGTCGAGCGTCTGCAGGAGAACAGCTACGAGATCATGGAGTACGTCTACGGCCTCCTCGAGAACGGTGCGGACGCCGACACGCTCCGCGCCGGCGACGGGCACGACGTGGCGTATCACGCCCACTGCCAGCAGCGGACGCTCGGCCTCGAAGCCCACACCGTCGCGGTGCTCGAGGATCTGGGCTACGACGTGCTCACCTCCGACGTGGAGTGTTGCGGGATGGCCGGCTCCTTCGGCTACAAGGACACCTACTACGAACTGAGCATGGACGTGGGCGACGACCTGGCCGAGCAGTTCTCGACCACCGAAGCGCGAGACCGGACCGTCGTCGCCAGCGGCACCTCCTGTCTCGAACAGCTGGACGCGTTGCTCGCCCGCCCCGCGACGCACCCGGTCGAACTGATCGCACCGTAGGGTACTACGCGCCGTCGACGACGCGTAGCGCGTCCTCGACCAGTTCGTTCGGCCGATACCGGATTCGCTCGGCGTCGTGATCGTATCGAAGCAGATCCGTCTCCGCCAGCGTCGGCAAAATCGAGTGCCTGAGAGCGATGCTCGCTCGCTCGGAACCCACCGAGCAGCGGGACGCGACGTAGTCGATCACTTCCTCGTAGGATGCGACCCCCTCGTCGTCGTTCACCAGATATCGAACGACTAGCCGCCGCTTTTCGTCGGCCAGCGCCCGGAAGGCGTCGTCAGCAGCATGAGTCCACATGCGTCTGCCCGTTCGCCCGACGGCTACAAATTGTCATTCCGTGACGCGACGACCCCCTCTGTCGTACTCGGTGGCGCCTCAGACGGTCGTCTTCGGCGTCGCCTCGGCGCGGTACCGCCAGAACACCGCGTGCAGGTCGTCCGGGTGGACGTAGACCCCGACCGCGTCCGATTCGACGGCCATCGCGTGGCCGTCATTTCCCCGACCATCACTTAAAATCGAGAGCGTCCGGACCCACGTCGCTCCAGCCCCGAGAACCGGACGTTCGCAGCTATCCGCGAACTATTAAGACCCGCGACGAACAGGGAATGCATATGGACGGCACGCCACAGGAGATTACGACGCTCGTCGGCCGCGAGGTGTACTCGAACAACGGGGTCTTCGTCGGAGAAGTCGAGGACGTACGACTGAATCTGAACCAGCAGGCAGTCACCGGACTCGCGCTTGGCGAACTCAGTCAGGAACTGTTCGCCGGGCGCATCGAGTCCGGCAAAGGTGTGATGATTCCCTACCGCTGGGTCCGGGCCGTCGGTGACGTGATCCTCATCAACGACGTGGTCGAGCGCCTCGAAGATACGGACGAGGACGAAGAAGTCGTCGCCTAACTTCCGTTTCCTTCTGCCGCGCTACTCTCGACGCCCATCGCGTCGAACAGTTTCTTGCGGACGGCCTCCTCGGCCAGCGACAGGAGGGTGTCGCGGTTGTCCTCGCTCGCCTCGATACCCGTAAAGAGGCCGAGCGGAATCTCGACGCTCCCCTGCGTCGAGTGACCTCCCGTCTCGCCGATGGCGCCGTAGGCGTCCTCCAGTACGTTGCCGATGTTGATGCGGATGTCCTTCGACCGCGCGGCGAGATAGATGGTGTCGTCGGCGATGCCGAAGACGGCGGTGGTTGTGATACCCTCCAGATTCAGGAGATGCTGGGCGGCCTGTGCCAGCGCGTCGCGGTCGCGGATGAAGCCCGCGTTCGAGACGAGGTGGCTCCCCTGTACCTGTCGGTTCTGGATCGCCTCGGCGAGGACGTCGAGCGTCTCCGGCGACATCGACGGCGACTCCACCTGTTCCAGCGTATCGTGGTTGGCGAAGGGGTAGAGATACGCCGCCGCGGTCAGGTCCGCGGGCGTCGTGTCGCGCTTGAAATCGAGCGTCTCGGCCCGGATGCCGTACAGCAACGCCGTCGCCACTGCCTCGTCCGGCGAGAGGTCGAACTCCTGGATGTACTTCGTGAGGATGGTCGAGGTCGAGGAGACGTTCGGCCGCACGTCCATGAAGTCGGCGTCGTAGTCGGATTCGGGTTCGTAGTGGTCGATGAAGATGTCGACGCCGGTGTCGAGGCCGATATCGCCCGACTTCATGTGATCGACCAGCGCGACGAGCGCGTAGTTGTCCAGTGACTCCACCTCCGACAACGGCAGGAGTTCGATGCCGAGGAGGTTGACGAACGCCCGGTTCTCCTGATGGCCGATGTCGCCGTGGTAGAGGATGTCAGCCTCGACGTCGTGGGCGTCGGCGATGGCCTGCAGCGCCACCGCACTGGCGATGGAGTCCGGGTCGGGGTTGTCGTGGGTGAGGATGGCGAGACGGCCGCCGGCGGACCGCAGGAGGTCGGCCAGTTGCTGGGCCTTGTACTCCAGTTCGCCCGTCTCCAGCGCGCGGAGGGCGGACTCCGCGATGACCTGCGAGGGGGTGATGACCACGTCCGCGCCCGCCTCGGTGAGTTCGTCCTCGGAGACGGGATCGGAGGCCCGGACGATGATGAACTGGTCGCCGCCGCGTTCGCGGATGGTGGAGACGGCCGCCTTGTTCGCCTCCACGTCGGAGGCGAGGATGAGGATCACGTCGCGGTCGGCCACGAGGTCGGCCACCTCGTCGTCTCGGATGTCCGTGCGTCGGGCGTCGAGGTCCTGATCGCGGAGCGCTTCGACGCGGCTCTCGTCCCGGTCGAGGATCAGCACGCTCTTGCCCTCGTCCGCGAGGTCCTCGGCGACGGCGTGGCCGACGCTCCCACAGCCGAGGATCGCGTACGACGACATCGTCGAGACCGTAGCCGCGTTGCTCATATACGCCGACGTATCGCGGCATCTCACTTAACACCGTCCCTTCGGCCCATCGGACGGGAAAGGAAACGCCTTTTACCGGTCCACCGGTACCGATGGTACAGGGCCGGTAGCTCAGTCAGGTAGAGCGACGGACTCTTAATCCGTCGGTCGGGGGTTCAACTCCCTCCCGGCCCGCTTCTGCTCCGAACGCACGTGAGGAGCGAAGCGGCTACGGAGGAGTTGAACTAGGGAGGTCGCGCGCAGCGAAGCGAGCACGTCCGACCGTGGTTCAACTCCCTCCCGGCCTTCTCCAACCACCGAACGAAACGATTGGATTCGACATTTTAGAATGACAAGTAAATGCACCTACATTCGACCGATCGTCTGCATGATAGCCGATAACACTCCTCTGTGACACTATTTAACGACGTTTTTCTGCGTGAATAGAAACTGGCTTTTGGGTGGATTGCCGACCACGGAGTACACACGAAGATGTTCCGTCTACTCCCTCTCGACCGACAGCCCTCGAGGTGATCAGAACGTGCGAATCGAACGCGAAACGATCCTGATCGTCGTCCTCATCGGTCTGGTTCTCGCGCCGATGTGGTATTTCGCGCTGGCGAGCGGTGAGCCGACCGCTGGCGTCCAGCTCCAGAGCGACGACGACAACGAGATCGTTCCCTCCGAGACGTTTCTCCCGACCCCGAACGAGGTCAACACCAACGTGTCCGGCGTCGTGACGTGGCTCGCCCTCTTCGTCCTCGTGGCGATGATCGTCTACACGAGACGGTTCACCGAGCGCGTCGGGCGCGCGACGGACGTGCTCAGACTGGACGACGCGGTCATGCCGTCGTGGCTGACCTCCGAGGATCGGTCGGTGCTGTCGTACTGGCCGGCACGGACGCCCTCCGTCGGGCTGGCGACGCTCGGCCTCCTCACGTGGGCCGTCGTCGTCTTCGCCGCCCTCCTCGCCTGGGAGGGTCTCAACTACGCTCGGACGCAGTTCATCGGCATCTACATGGGTATGATGTTGCTCACCATGGGCGTCTGGGTCGCCGTCTACACCACCTGGTTCATGCCGAGTATCACGGTCGCAGAACGACGGGAGCACTAACCAATGACTACCGACGATATCCCCGACGACGCTGTATCGCTCGACGAGACGGACCACGACATCTCGGTGACGACCCGCCGGAACGTCGCCAAAATTCTCGGCGTGATCGGTGGCGGGGCCGCCATCGGTGCCGTCTCCATCAACTACATCACGGGGCTGGCCGACGCCGGCCTCGCCGGCGGCGAGGACCTCACCTACGAGAACATCTACGTCGAAGGGACCCACCTCGTCGATCAGGAGGGGAACCGCATCGCCGCCGACCAGCTCGAACAGGGCAGCGGCGAGACCCTCACCGTCCTCCCCGAGAAGGAGGGCGGCGGTGCCCTCGAAAAGAAGAAGGCGACGACCCTGCTCGTCCGCTTCGGCCCCGACGACTTCGAGGAGCCGACGCACCTCGACTGGACGGCGAACGGCTACGTCGCGTACTCGATGGTCTGTACCCACGAGGAGTGTCTGGTGTCGGGGCGGGCCGAGGAGAACCTCTACTGCCCCTGTCACGGCACCTCCTACGACCCACTCCGGGGCGCCGAGGTCGTCGGCGGGCCCGCGCCCAGCGCGCTCCCGCAGCTTCCCATCGGCATCAGCGACGAGGGCGAACTTCTGCTCGCAACCGGCCCCTTCGAAGGACCCATCGGAGCCTCTCACTGACCATGGCTGACGACACCCAATCGACGGACGCCCGCACCGACGGTGGCGTCGAGCGCTACGAACACAGCCGACTCTACCGCTGGCTCGACGCCCGTCTCGACCTCGACGACGACGCGTTCGGGAAGGCGTTCCCCGACGACCGCTACGGCTCGTTCCTGCTCGGCGAGGTGGCGCTGTTCTCCTTCGTCATCCTCGCCGCCACGGGCACGTTCCTCGGGCTGATGTACACGCCCGTCACCTCCGAAGTCGTCTATCAGGGACAGGTCGCGAAGTACGCGGGGCAGTCGGTGCCCGGCGCGTTCGCGAGCGTCCTGCGCATCTCCTACGACGTGCGCTTCGGGATGTTCGTCCGGATGGCCCACCACTGGGCGGCCTATCTGTTCGTCGCCGCCATGGGCCTGCACATGTTCCGCGTGTTCTTCACCGGCGCCTACCGCAACCCGCGCGAGCCGAACTGGCTCGTCGGCAGCGGACTGCTCTTGCTCGCGCTCGGCGAGGGCTACTTCGGCTACGCGCTCCCGTACGACGACTTCAGTCAGACGGCGACCACCATCGGGTTCCAGATGACCTCCTCCATCCCGGTCGTGGGTACGATGCTGAAGAACCTCATCTTCGGCGGCGACTTCCCCGCCAACGCGACGTATATCCTTCCCAGATTCTTCTTCTATCACGTCTTCCTGCTCCCGGCGATCATCATGGGGCTGATCGGCCTGCACATGTTCTTCCTGCTCCGACAGAAGCACACGGAGCACCCGGAGAGTTCGCGTGATAGCTCGCCCGTCGGGCCCGACCCCGACGACGAGAGCGTGGTCGTCGGCGTGCCCATGTGGCCCAACCAGGTCGCGATGTCGATCATCGTCTTCTGCTTTACCACCTCGATCATCTCCTTCCTCGCGGCGCTGTTCCCGGTTCAACGGGTGGCCATCATCGGCCCCGCGTCGCCGCTCACCCAGCCGTCGGGCGTCCGTCCCGACTGGTTCTTCATGTGGGTGTTCGGCGCGCTGAAGATGACGCCCAACATCTTCTTCGGCTACGGGCGGTTCATCGGCGGCGTGCTCTTCCCCGGCGTCGTCATCGGCGTGATGGCGCTCTGGGTGTTCATCGACCGCCACGAGGAGCCGGTCCATTTCACCGCCAACCCGCTCGACCGGCCCATGCCGACGGCCGTCGGCGTCGCCGCCATCTCCACGATCATCGTCCTCTCCATCGCGGGGATGGACACGTTCGTCGCGGAGACGCTCGGGATGAGCGCCGACGCCATCTTCCCGTACATGCTCGGGATGACGCTGCTCGTCCCGCCGGCGGAAGGACTGATCGTCTACTACGCGCTCAAGCGGCGGCTGGCGCGGAAGGGCGAGGTGGCCTGAGATGCACCTGTCCCCGCGGGCCTACTTCGCGCTCGACCGCACGACGAAGGTCGTTGGCCTCTGTGCCATCGCCGGCGGAATCGCGGGGGCGTTCGGCGCGCTCTCGCCGCTCGCCATCGTCGGCGGCCTCGTCGTGGGCGTCGCCACGGTGTTCGTCGACGCGGAGTAGTTATACTCTCGGCCACGATTCGACACCCCGACGTGGCGAATCGTGCCACGGACTTACAGCTGAGAGTAGTAGGCCCCGATTTTCTGCCGCAGTCGCATTCCGAACAAGTAGCAGCCACAGCCCGCCAGAACGAGCATCCCCACGAGGCCGACGACCCCCGAGAGGAAAAAGAGGGTCGCGGCGGTGTTCGGCTGGCCCCCTCGAATCACGAGGCCGGCGACGGCGACGAGGAAGGACCCGGCCCACAGCAGGGCGCCGGCCGTCGCCACGCGGGCGATCCGGGGATGGACGAAGCGGTCGAAAAACGACGCCATACCCGTCCTCTCGCCGCGGCCGACAACACCGTTGCGATTTGCGGCCGCGGCTGGTTCGACACAGTAGAAGGAGTTACGAGCCAGCGGCGGCTACGGCGGGTCGTGACTTCGGTATCCGATCCCGACGCCGAACCGGCCCACGTCGTCGTCTACACGCGCGAGGGCTGTCATCTCTGTGACGACGCCATCGAGACCATCGAACGGGTCGCCGACTCGGTTTCCCGATCGGTCGAGATAGAGACGGTCGACGTCGACACCGACCCCGACCTGCGGGAGCGATACGGCGAGCGCGTGCCCTACGTCACGGTCGACGGCCGCCCGAAGTTCAAGTATCGTGTCGACGCCGACGACCTCCGGGCGACCCTGACGGCGTAGCCGTCGCCGAGGCGGGCTATCGCCTTCGCGGGTGTGTGACGGTGTAACGGCACTCTAACAGCCGTTGCGCGTTTCGAAAGGGGTTCAAAGGTACTCCACACAGGTACGGGCACATGGTTCGGAACGCTACGAATCGGTCGACGCGCCGTGGGTTCCTGCGGACCGTCGGCGGGGCGACGGCAGGGCTGTTCGCCGCCGGTCCCGTCACCGCCCAGAGCGGCGGTGGGGAGACGCACACGGTGACGATGGCCACGGACCGGGGCTCGTTCTACTACGACCCCGTCGGCCTGCACGTCGAACCCGGCGACACCGTCGAGTGGGTCAACGAGAGCGGCCAGCACTCCGCGACGGCGTACACGCAGAACAACCCCCGATACGACGGGAGTCGGCGCATTCCGGAAGCCGCCGAGTCCTGGGACAGCGGCGTCTTCGAGGAACAGGGCGCAACCTTCTCTTACACCTTCGAGGAGCCGGGCACGTACGACTACTACTGCATCCCGCACAAGACGCTGGGGATGGTCGGGCGCATCGTCTGCGGGTCGCCCGGCGGCCCCGCCGAGGAGAGCGCGCTCCCCGAGTCGGACACCCCTCGCGGCGTCATGCCTCCCTCGGACACCATCGTCGAGGAGGGGAGCCTCGAGTGGCCGTACGTCCCCACCACGAACCACGGCGGCCCGCCGATGCTGTTCTGGAGTAGCGTCGGCGTCGTCGGCCTCACGAGCGCCTACCTGTTCTCGGTGTACGACCGGTCCTCCGGCCGGTACGAGGAGTTGGACCTGCCGGACGACGAATAGGCCGTCGCTCGCGCCATCCTGTCAGAAAAGCGGCGTGTCGGCAATCGAGCATATGTGTTTATCGTCCAACAGTTCGTCTATGGTACGGAGTACCACAATGACGGCACACTGGGAACTTTCGGGGGAGTACGCGGAGGCGTGTAACTGCGACGTGGCCTGTCAGTGTATCTGGCTGGAACCGGCCGACGACGACGGCTGCACGGCCGCGTTGGCGTGGCACGTGACCGACGGACAGTACGGCGATATCGACCTCGGCGGTCGCAAGGTGGCGATGCTGATCGTCGCGGACGAGGGAGTCATGTTCGACCCGTCGACGCAGTGGGACGTGGTCCTCGTCGTCGACGAGGAGGCGACCGACGAGGAACGAGCCGCCATCGAAGACATCTACCTCGGCCGGGCGGGTGGTATCTGGGCACCCGTGGCGGACGGTCATTTCCGGTCGACCGAGGTCGTCACCGCACCCATCGAGTTCGAGCGGAACGGGAAGACGACGACCGCTACCGTCGGCGACGACGTGTCGATGGAGGTCGTTGAGAAAGCCGGCTTCAACGAGGAGACCGGCACTATCTCACCGCACCCGCTCACGTCGAGTCTGACGATGAAGACCGCCAAGTCGACGCACGCGACCGTCGCGTACGACGACCGGTACGACTGGGATCTCGGGGGGAACAACGCCTACGTCTGTGATTTCGAGCTGACGAACGCCTGAACGGATGACGGGGCATTCGTGGCCCGTAATCGGCGGCTGGCGGCGGGTCCGGGAGACGCATCTCGTCGTCCTCGCGGTGTACCTGATCGCCCTGCTCGCGTGGCTCTGGATGATCCGTCGGTGGCTCCCGATGCCAGGTTCGGGAGGGATGGCGATGGACATGACCGCGCCGGGCGTCCCCGAAGCGATGGCGACCGGCGCCGGCCCCGCCGGCTGGGCGCTCTACCTCCTGATGTGGGGGGTGATGATGGTCGCGATGATGTATCCGTCCTCCGTCCCGCTGGTGCGGATGTACCACCAGACGCTGACCGGTCGGTCGCGCGGCGAGCGCTTGCTCCGCGTCGGCGCCTTCCTCGGTGGCTACACGCTCCTCTGGACGGCAGTCGGCATCGTCCCGCTGACCGTGAACGTCGTCGTCCCCGTCGCGGCGGTGGCGGAGTCGACGCCCCTGTTCGGGGGGACGCTCGTCCTGCTCGCGGCCTATCAGCTCTCGCCGTACAAGGATCGCTGTCTCGACCACTGCCGGACGCCACTGGGCTTTCTCATGACTCACAGCCGCCCCGGGGTTCGTGGGGCGGCGCGGATGGGTCTGGACCACGGCAAATTCTGTCTCGGCTGTTGCTGGGCGCTCTTTGCCTTCATGGTGGTCGTCGGGACGATGAATCTGGTCTGGATGGCCCTCATCACCCTCGTCCTCTCCGTCGAGCGGACGGTGGCGTGGGGCGACCGCCTCGCGCGAGGCGTCGGCGTCGTCGCCGGCGTCGTGGGTGCCGGGATTCTGGTCGCGGCGATGCTGGGTGGCGTGTAGCCCGTCACGGGTAGTCACGGCCGCGCCGCTTTTGTTTATCGCCGCCTCACGTCAAGCGTGACGCGGACAGCTTCACCTCTCTCGATTCTCCACGTCGACGACGACGCTGCGCTCGGTGACCTCGTGAAGACGTATCTCGAACGCGACGACTCCGTCGACTGTACCGTGACGACGACCACCTCGACTGACGACGCGCTCGCTCGCCTCCGGGCTGACGAGACCGACTTCGACTGCGTCGTCAGCGATTACCGGATGCCCGGCACCGACGGCATCGCGTTTCTGCACGCCGTCCGGGAGACTCACCCGAGCCTCCCCTTCCTCCTTTTCTCGGGCGAGGAGACTGGCGACGTGGCGGCCGAAATCGTCCACGCCGGCGTGACGGACTACCTCCGGAAGGGCTACGGCACCGACCAGTACACCATGCTCGTCCGCCGGATCGAACACGCCGTCGACGCGGACGGCCAGTTCGATCCGCACGCGGAGACGGCAGTCGACGCGATTGGTATCGTCGGGTCGGACGAGCGATTCGACCGCGTCGACACCGGCTACGCCGCTCTCTACGACTACGATCCCGACGAAGTGGAAGGGAAACACTGGACCGACCTCCACCCCGAGGACGAGGTGGAACACATTCGGACCCACGTGTTACCGGTCGTCCAGCAGGGTGGCAAGTGGACGGGACAGAGTACCGGCCTCCGCGCCGACGGGAGTACGTTCACCGAGTCGAAGATGGTCACGGCGCTCGACGACGACCGCCTCCTCATCTCCGTCTCCGAGGTGTCGACCGCCGATCCCGACGAGTGAGAGGATCGTCGTACGTCGTCACCGGTGTGCCGCCACCCGTCCGGTTGCACACCGGGACACGGTTACAGCCGATCTGCCGACGGTAGCGATCCGCGCCGCACGTTTATACCACTCGACGCGAACCCGGAGACGACTGTCGTGATTCGCGTTCTGCTCCTGCATCCGTCGTCGACGCTGGCGGCTCGACTCGCTGCCGCGCTGGAAGATGCCGACGCCGATATCGACGTGTCAGTCGAGACGGTGACGACCGCTGCCGACACCGTGAACGCGCTCACGGACGCGACGTTCGACGCCGTCGTCGCCGTCGATCCCCCGCCCCACGTCGACGGCACTGCTCGACGCCGTGCCCGGCATCGGGTGTCTCGTCACGCCGGACGGCGCCCGCTTCGAGTTTGCCGGCGTCGACCGCCCCGTCCCTGCTCGATAGAACAGGAACTTTTATGTAGAATACATCCGTCGTCGAAATCGATGCATTCGCACGTCGTACCTGTACGCGACTGACCCTTCTCCATCGACAGGTATCGACGTTCGACCGACCGTCCGACGCAGATTTCGAATGAGCACATCCACACCCACCACTGACCGCACCGCCCGACAGACACCGACGCTGACCGACGGCAAGTGGCGCGCCGAGACGACGCCCGAGCCGACAACCGCCGATCCCACCGGGAACGCGACGTTCCAGTTCCTGCCCGACTGTGACCTGCGGCTCTACAACCTGATCGACGAGGAAAACCGCGCGATGCTTTAATCGAGGAAGTCCGGTTCGATCCGCTTCTCGTCGCGTTCGGCCCGCAGGTGATCGGCGAACGCCTCGCGCTCCACGTCCTTCCGTTCTCGCTCTTTCCGATCCCGCACCGAGACGGTGCCGCTCGCCTCCTCGTCGTCACCGACGATGAGCATGTAGGGCACGCGGTCGCTGTGGGCCTGCTGAATCTTGCGGCCGACGGTCCACGACCGGTCCTCGATTTCGACCCGGAAGTCGTCGAGTTCGTTCGCGAGGCGGTGGGCGTAGCCGAGGTTGTCGTCGCTGACGGGGAGGATGCGCACCTGTTCGGGCGACAGCCAGAGCGGGAACTTCCCGTCGAAATGCTCGATGAGCACCATCAGGAAGCGCTCGTAACTGCCGTAGAGCGCGCGGTGGAGCATGACCGGGCGGTGGTCCTCGTTGTCTTCGCCGGTGTAGGTGAGGTCGAACCGCTCGGGCATGTTGAAGTCGAGTTGCACCGTCGGTCCGTCCCACTTCCGACCGAGGGCGTCCTCGAACGCGAAGTCGATTTTGGGGCCGTAGAAGGCGCCGTCGCCCTCCTCCACCTCGTACGCGATGTCCTGGGAATCGAGCACGTCCCGAAGCTGTGACTCGGCACGCTCCCAGATTTCGTCGCTCCCGACCGACTTCTCCGGGCGGGTCGCCAGCGCGACTTCCGCGTCGAGGCCGAACGTCTCGAACACCCGGAAGATGTTGTCCATGACGAGGTTCACCTCGTCTTCGATCTGATCGGGGCGGACGAACACGTGGCCGTCGTCGATGGTGAACGCCCACACCCGCGAGAGCCCCGACAGTTCGCCGCGCTGTTCCTTCCGGTACACCTTGCCGTCCTCGAAGTAGCGGACGGGGAGGTCGCGGTAGGACCACGACTTCTGGTCGAAGATGGTCGCGTGGCCCGGGCAGTTCATCGGCTTCAGGCCGTACTCCTCGTCGTTCACGTCGAGGAGGAACATGTCGTCGACGTAGTTGTCGTAGTGGCCCGACTTCTTCCAGAGTTCCGTCCGGAACAGGTGGGGTGTCTCGACGGGGTCGTAGCCGGCGTCAAGGTTCATATCGCGCGCGAAGTCCGAGAGTTCGTCGAGGACGCGCTTGCCGTTGGGGTGGTAGAGCGGCAGACCCGGTCCCGTCGTCTCGTCGATGGAGAATAAGTCGAGTTCTTGTCCGAGTTTCCGGTGGTCGCGCTCCTGGGCCTCGCGTCGGCGTTCGAGGTAGTCTTCCATCTCCGCCTCGCTCTCGAAGGCCGTGCCGTAGACGCGCGTGAGCGTGTCGTTCTCCTCGTCGCCCCGCCAGTAGGCGGAGGAGATGTTGAGGAGTTTGAACGCGCCGATCTCGCCCGTCGATTCGACGTGGGGGCCCTGACAGAGGTCCTCGAACTCACCTTGCTGGTAGATGATCACGGGGTCTTCGCCCGCCGCCTCCATCTCCAGAATGTCCTGCTTGTACGGGTTGTCTTCGTACTGGTCCAGTACGTCCTCGCGTGCGCGTTCGACCCGTTCGATGTCGAGGTCGTCCGCGATGATCTCCTCGGCCTCCGCTTCGATTTCCTCTAGGTCCTCGCTGTCGAGGTCGACGTTCGTCACGTCGTAGTAGAAGCCGTCGTCGGTCGGCGGACCGATGGCGAGTTTGGCCCCGGGATGCAGGCGCTGGAGCGCCTGGGCGAAGACGTGTGCCGCGGAGTGGCGCAACACACGCAGATACTCGTCGCTGTCCTCCGTGACGATGACGAGGTCGGCGCCGTCGTGGAGGGGCGTGGCCTTGTCGACGAGGTCGCCGTCGACGACCCCCGCGACCGTGTCGCGCCCGAGACCCGGTCCGATCTCGAAGGCGACGTCCTCGACCGTCGACCCCTCCGCGACGGAGAGTTCCGACCCGTCGGGAAGCGTCACTACGATTTCGCTCATATCGGTGGAAGTCGGACGAACGGAATAATACTGTCGAACACCGGGCCGCGCAAGTTATTTTTCGCTGCCACGCTCCCTGTGAACGTGTCCCTCGACCGCCCCCTCGGCGTCCGTCACGTCGTCGCCGTCGCCCTCGGCTTACCGCTAGGTGCGGGCGTGTTCGCCTTGCCCCACGGCGTCGAGAACCTCGGCGGCCCCGCTACGCCAGTCGCGTACGTCGTGGGAACGCTTGCCGTCTGTTCGGTTGCGGTCGCCTACGCCGTCTACCTGTCTAGCCCGCTCGCCGAGTGCGACGGCCTCGTCTACGCCGCCGTCTCCCGGACGTGGGGCTCCCGCCGCCTCGGCTTCCTCGCCGCGTGGCCGGCCGTCGGCGCGTACGTCGCCGTCCTCGCCGCGCTCGTCGCCGCCCTCGGCCGGTCGCTCGCCGGTGTCGTCCCCCTTTCACCCACCGTGTCCACATTCGTCGTTCTCGCAGTCCTCGTCGCCATCCACGCGCTCGGTCCCGACGTGGCCGGGCGGGCCCAACTCTACGTCGTCGGTCCCCTCGTCGCCCTCCTCGTCGTGATGGCGCTCGCCGCACTCCTGGCCGTCGCTCCCGACAATTTCTCACCGCTGTTCCCGACGCCGACGCTCCGAGAGCAACCGCTCGCCGCCCTCGGTGCTGCCACGGCCGCCACGCTCTTCGGCTTCGTCGGCTTCGATGCCGGCGCGGCCGTCTCGACGGTCACCCGCGACCCCCGGCGGACGGTCCCGCGAGCGCTCCTCCTGGCCGTCGTGCTCGCCGGCGCCGTCGCCGTCGCGGCCGCCTTCGTCACGCTCGGCGTCATCCCGTGGCCACGACTGGTGTTCGCGGCGGCGCCCTTCGCCGACGCGGCCGCCAGCGGCCTCGGCGTCGAGACGACGCTGTTGCTGGGGCCCGGGATGCTCCTCGCCACCCTCGGCGCCGCGCTGGCGACCGTGTGGCTCCCGACGCGGGCGATCCGAGGGTTCGCGGAGGTGATACCGGGCGCGGACCGCGACACGCGCCCCGGTCTCCCGGACCCCGCGCTGGCGCTGACCGGCCTGCTCGCGGGTGCCGTCGTCGCTCTCGATGCCGTGGGGCAGGCGCTCTACCTCTCACTCGCCGGTATCTTCGTCGGCTACGGCACGGTCGCGGCGTCCGTGGCTGTCCTCCCCGTCCTCCGACCGACGCTCTACCGTCGGTGTCGGCTTCGCCTCCCTGCTCCCGCCCTCGCCACCGTCGCTCTCGTCGGCGTCGCTACCGCGGCCGTCGTCCTCTGGCAGGTGTTCGCGCTCGACCCCGCCACCTCGCTCGGGTTCACGCGCTGGGACCCCGCCCTCGCCGTCGTCGACGAGGCCGTCCTCGTGCGCGACCCGCTGTCGACCGTCCTGCCCGCGCTCCTCCTGTGGGAACTCGTCGGCGTCGCCGTCCTCGCCGTTGCCGCCGACTACCGGGCGGATCGGGGGGTCGAGCGCCCGCCGTTGTCCGCGGCGTACGAGGGGAGGGAGTAAAGCGAAACCGGGAAATCCCGGCGGTCCTCCCTCCCGCTATGGAACGCGGCGCCATCCCGCTCGCCGACCTCGACGGCGCCTTCGACCTGCAGGCGACCGTCGAGAGCGGGCAGAGCTACCTCTGGGACCGAGCGGACGGTGGGATGTACGAGCGGATGGACGCCCACGGCGGCGACGCGTGGTACGAGACGGTCGTCCCACCGCTCGACGCCGTCGGCAACGACCGGGCCGTCGTCCGGGTGCGCCAGACCGACGGCCGGTTGGCGTGGGAGTCGACGACCGACGCCGTCCCCATCCTGACCCATCTCCTCCGCCTCGACGACGACCTCGACGCCATCCTCGCGGCGACGCCGGACGACCCGCTCCTGCAACGCGCGTACGAGACGTATCGGGGGATGCGGCTGGTTCGGGACCCACCCTTCCCCTGTCTGATCTCCTTCATCTGCTCCGCGCAGATGCGGGTGTCGCGCATCCACGGGATGCAACGTGCGCTCGCCAGCGAGTACGGCGACACCCTGACCGTCGACGGCCGGACCTACCACGCCTTCCCGACGCCGGCGCAACTCGCCGCACGCACGGAAGAAGACCTCCGCGACCTGAAACTCGGGTATCGGGCGCCGTACGTGACGCGGACGGCCGAGATGGTCGCGGAGGGGGCGGCCGACCCGGCCGCGGCCCGCGAGTACGACTACGAGGGCGCGCGCGACTACCTCACGCAGTTCGTCGGCGTCGGTGACAAGGTGGCCGACTGCGTGTTGCTGTTCTCGCTCGGCTACCTCGAAGCGGTGCCGCTGGATACGTGGATTCGGTCCGCCATCGCGGACCACTTTCCCGACTGCGACCGGGGGTCGTACGCCGACACCTCGCGAGCGATCCGCGAGCGACTCGGCGGCACGTACGCGGGCTACGCCCAGACCTATCTGTTCTACTACCTGCGCGCGGGCGGGGAGTGACTACTTGCCTTCGATTTCGTCGAACAGCGCCTTCACTCGCGTCTCGATTTCGTCGCGAATCTCGCGGACACGCTCCGGATCCTGTCCATCGGGGTCGTCGAGCGCCCAGTCGCGCACGTCGACGTCCACGTCCCCCAGATCGAGCGTCGAACAGCCCATCGTGGTGACGTAGTCGCAGGTGCGGAGTTCCTCGGTGGTGATCTCGCGGGGTGTCCGATCCGAGAGGTCGATGTCGCGTTCGGCCATCGTCTCGATCACTTCGTCGTGGACCGCCTCGGCGGGGTGGGTGCCGCCGGTCAGAATCTCCACGTCCAGTCCGCGGCGCTCCCGTTCGCGCTCCGCGAAGGCGGCGGACATCTGGGAACGGCCGGCGTTCTGGACGCAGACGAAGGCGATGCGGGTCGGGTGGGTGGTGTCGGTCATGGTCAGTCGTCAGTGGGGTCGGTCGTCGCGTCGATGCTCTCGGTGTCGCGGCCGCGCCAGTCCAGCCGTCGCTGGAAGTAGAGCGCGACGTTCACCAGTGCGAGGAGGACGGGCACCTCGATGAGCGGGCCGACGACGGTGGCGAAGGCGACGCCGGAGCCGACGCCGAACACCGCGACGGCGACGGCGATGGCGAGTTCGAAGTTGTTCGAGGCGGCGGTGAAGCCGATGGCGGTGGTGGTCGAGTAGTCGGCGCCAATACCGCGCCCCATCCCGAAGCTCACGAAGAACATCACGACGAAGTAGATGGTGAGGGGCACGGCGATGAGGAGCACGTCGCCCGGCGCGGCGACGATGTTGCCACCCTGCGTGGCGAACATCACGATCACGGTAAAGAGGAGGGCGACGAGGGTGAGCGGATCGATACGGGGGACGAACTCGTCGTCGTACCACTCCTCGCCTTTCGTTCGCGTGCCGACGTAACGGGTGAGGATGCCGCCGGCGAAGGGGATGCCGAGGAAGACGACGATGGCTTCGAACACCTGCATCGGCGTCACGTCGAAGGCCGTGATGCCGGCGACGAGCGTCTCCATGCCCAAGAGGGGCGGAAGCACGAGGCCGAAAAACCAGACGTAGACGCCGTAGGTGACGATTTGAAAGAGACTGTTGAACGCGACGAGGCCGGTGACGTACTCAGTCGATCCCTCGGCCAACTCGTTCCAGACGAGCACCATGGCGATACAGCGGGCCATGCCGATGAACACGAGACCGAGAAAGTACTCGGGACGGGCGGGCAGTCCGGGGACGAGGCCGCTGAAGAAGACGACGGCGAGCGCAAACATGAGCGTCGGGCCGATGAGCCAGTTCTGGATCAGGCTCAAGCCGAGCACGCGCCAGTTGCTGAAGACCGCCCGAAGCTGGGAGTAGTCTGCCTTGGCGAGCGGTGGGTACATCATCACGACGAGGCCGATTTCGACGAGATGCAGGTCACGGATCGGGCCGGTCACCGACGGGGCGACGTAGCCGAGGCCGACGCCGACGGCCATCGCGCCGAAGATCCAGACGGTGAGGTACTTATCGAGGAAGTCCATCGACCGCGGGTCGCCACAGCTCTCGCAGTCGCAGTTGGGGCCGTGCTGGTGGGCGTTACTCATCGACACTGCCCTCCAGCACGGTCACGAGCGTCACGGCGCGGTTGGTCGCGCGGTACTTCTTCCAGCGCCCGTCTTTCCGCCCCTCGACGAGGCCGGCGTCGACGAGTTTCGAGAGCGCGTGGCTGAGACCGCTCTCGCTCACGTCGACGACGGCATTGAGTTCACAGACACAGAGTTCCTCGCCGGCCGCCACGAGGACGCGGGCGAGCGTGTACCGCGTCTCGTTGGCGAGCGCCGAGAGTACGTCGAGTTCGGCGCGCACCTGCGCCGTGCCGAGCGCCGCTTCGAGCGTGCCGAGTTCGTCGAGCCGTTCCTCCACGTCCTCGCTCCGGCACTCCCCGAGTTCGTCGTCGAGATATCGTCGGAGTCGTTCCGTTCCCTTTGCCATCGGCATTTGGTTTAGAATTTACTCAATTAGATGTTTCGGTTCGAAATCGGGAAAATGGCCGAAATTAGCTCAATATCGGCATACAGAGCGATTGTATTCCTGTCGACGAGGAATTTAGATTGAATGGCTATTCAACTAACTGGCTCGCAGGCGACTCGCGCCGACGGGGCCGTCGGGACGCTCGGTCGCCCGAGGGGGCGAAGGTTCATGACGGTGGAAATACAATTACTGTGTGGTATGGACTGTCGAGTCGTCGTCGAGGCAGCGGTTCCGGTGTACGACGTAGAGACTCCCGACGAGGCGATCCGTATCGCCATCGCCAAGACCGGCGAGATGTTGAATCCGGACCTCAACTACGTCGAAATCGAGATGGGGTCGCGGACGTCCCCGTCGGGTGAGGAACTCCCGCCCGCGTTCATCGCCGCCGACGAGGCTCTCGTGGCGCTCGAACTCGAGATGAAAGTGTTCAACGTAGAACAGGAAGAACACGCCTCGCGCATCGCGCGCAAGGAGATCGGACAGCGACTCGAGAACGTTCCGCTCACGGTCTTGCGTGTCGATCCGATCGAGGACGAGGACGAGAGCGAGACGAGTACGGAGCCAGCTGACGAGGACGAGGAGGAAGACGAGGACGATCTCATCCCGGAGTTCGAGGAACTGGTCGACGAGTGATACGGCCGGCTGTCCCTGTTTCGGGGGATTCGCTACCCCGGGGTGGTGATAGACATCGCTGTCGACGTACAGCCGGCAGTACGAATGGCAGGCGCTCTTTGGGTCGGGCGTTCGGCAGGAGACCGCGCCGTCGGATCAGTCCGCGTGAGGAGCGACGCGCTCCTCGGACGTCTCCAGCGAAGAAGTGATTCCGTTTGCCAGTTTAAAAACAGCCGCCTTGTGGTCCGTCTTCGATTTGTGGATGGATGTGGGTCGTACCCCCATCTCCTCGTAGGCCGTAAGGTCAATTTCGTCGTCGTGCCATGCTGCACACTGTTTCTCTACCTCCGCGAGGAGGCCGTGCAGGTGAATGAGCTCCTGCTTTTTCATAACAACCTTCCATAGCGAGTGGAAGGTTATATTACTATCTTGAGTGGAGTTAACATGCGGCTATAGTCACTGTCTCACACTCTCACAACCAGTGAGAGACGGCCAGCATCCCCGGAGTACGACGGTAGGCAGAGCCTACTGTGCCTGTCAGCGATCACCGCTCGAGCCCCTCTTTCGGATTCACCCGCTGGCGTGAATATCACCGATCTTGTTGTTCTCTGCTATTGTATTCAAATTGCATATGACATTGACATTTTTGACAGCCGTACTCGGGTTTGGAGAGTGGCGCGTACGGGAATTCGACCGATCACGTCTGTTCGTATGAGTTCGACGCTGGCTGTCGAGACGGAGGAAACGGAGGAGGGGGCGGCGTCGCCCCCGGAAGAGTTGGATCAAATCTTCGTCATCCTCCAGAACCACCGACGCCGGCTGGTCCTCGAGTACCTTCGGGACCGCGATTCGACGACGCAGGGAGACCTGGCGAGACACGTCGCCGCGGTGGAAAACGACGTGCCGGAGGACACCGTCACCTCCACGCAGCGCAAGCGGGTGTACGTCTCGCTGTATCAGGCCCATCTCCCGAAACTCGATCAGTTCGACGCCATCGCGTTCGATCAGGATCGGGGGACTATCGAGCGAACGCCGAAAACCGACGAGTTGTTGGCGTATCTCGACCGATTCGAGGGGCGAGCGGACTCGACGCGTGAGAAGCGACCGCTCGACGTCCTCCTCCTCCTCTCGGCGCTCGGTGTCGTCTTCGCCGGCGAACTCGGCGTCTTTCCCGACGGACTCTCCCTCGGGCTGGCCCTGGTTCTGTCGCTAGGTGGGATTGGCGCCGTCGTCTACGACCGGTAGCACGTCACTCGTCGTCGCGCACGGCGACTGTCTCGTCCGTCTCGCCCCGTTCTGAAACGTTTTAGTCGCCGGGGGTGCCACATCGACTCATGGATTACGAAGACAGTCTCGACCGGGCACTGACCGAGACGCCGGAGGTAGGCGACGCAGCCGATCGATTTCAAGTTCCCGACCCCGAGGTTCGTCCCGAGGGCAACGTCACCATCTACGAGAACTTTCAGGCGACCATCGACCGCCTGAACCGGGCGCAGGACCACCTGCTCAAGTTCCTGCAGTCGGAGCTCGGCACCAGCGCCAGCATCGACGACCGGGGGCGGGCCCGGTTCACCGGCGACTTCAAGCAGTCGCGCGTGGCCGACGCCATCGACGAGTACGTCGAGTCCTTCGTGACGTGTTCGGAGTGTGGCTCGCCGGACACACGGCTGGTGGACGAGCGCAGCGCGACCGTGTTGAAATGCGACGCTTGCGGGGCGTTGTCGGCCGTACCGGACCTTTGACTACTCGAACTGTTTTACCAGCTCCAAGTCGCGCTCGGTCCGCATGAACTCCGCGAGTCGGCGCGTCGCGTGGCACGTGGGACAACTGAAATTCTTTTTCGGGGCAGGAAGCTCCGTCGGCGCGTCTTCCCAATCTTTCCCACACTCGGGGCACAGCAATCTGACGAACGCTTCGACCATGCCCCGCAATGTGTCACCGAGTGTCATTAAACGTTCGGCGAAGATACTTGCCCCGAGACGTTTTGGTCGGCCGTCGCCTTCGTGGGGGCGTGCGCGACGACACACCGGAATCGGGTGACTACGACGCCCCACTCCGCCGCGTCCTGCTGACCTACGGCCGGTCGCACCTCCCCGCGTTCCTCCTCGGTGGCGTCGCCAGCGCCTGCTCCATCGCGCTCGAACTCCTCCCGTCGTACCTCCTCGGACTGGCTATCGACGTGTTCTTCACGGACGCCCGGCCCTTCGCGCTCCCGCTAGTCCCCGACGCGTGGCTCCCGACCGCCGTCCGCGCGCAGTTCGGCCTGCTCGTCGGTGTCGCGTTCGCCTGCTATCTCGGCGCTGCGGGCCTCGCGTGGATCAACAGTTGGGCGTGGAACCACTTCGCCCAGCACCTCCAGCACGCGGTGCGGACGGCCGCCTATCGGACGATGCAGGACCTCGAACTCGCCTTCTTCGAGGGGACGCAGACGGGCGAACTGATGAGCGTCCTCAACAACGACGTGAACCAGCTGGAGGAGTTTCTCACGACGAGCCTCCACAACGCGATGCGCATCGTGACCCGCGTCGTCGTCATCGGCGCCATCATGCTCTGGCTGAACTGGCAGCTCGCGCTGGTGTCGCTCGCTGTCGTCCCAATCCTCGTCGCCGTGTCCGTCGTGTTCGTGCGGCGTATTCAGCCGAAATACGGCGCCGTGCGCGAGCAGGTGGGCTCGCTCAACGCGCGCCTGGAGAACAACCTCGGCGGCATCGAGACGGTGAAAGCCTACACGAACGAGGCCTTCGAGAACGACCGCGTCGCTTCGGCGTCGGGATCGTATCTCGACCGGCAGTGGGACGCCATCCGCGTTCGTATCGCCTTCTTCCCCGTCGTGCGGGCCATCACCGCGACGGGCTACACGGTCACCTTCCTGCTCGGGGGCTGGTGGGTGCTGTTCGGGCCGCCCTTCGTCTTCACCGAACCCCTCTCGGCGGGCGTGCTGGTCACCTTCCTGCTCTACAGCCGTCGGTTCCGCTACCCGATGCGACGGGTCGGGGAAGTACTCGACGATTACCAGTACGCCAGCGCCGCCGCCGCTCGCATCGTCGACGTGGAGGAGCGCCGGCCACGACTCCCCGAAGTCGACGACGCCGTCGACCTCGTCGACCCCGAGGGGCGCGTGACCTACGAGCACGTCTCCTTCGCCTACCCCGGAAGCGACGGACGCGTCCTCGAAGACGTGAGCTTCGCCGTCGCCCCCGGCGACTTCGTCGGCGTCGTCGGCCCGACCGGGGCGGGAAAGACGACGCTCCTGAAACTCCTCCTCCGGTTCTACGAGGTGGACGCGGGCGCCGTCCGTATCGACGGCCACGACGTCCGTGATCTGACCCGCACCAGCCTCCGGGACGCCATCGGCTACGTGAGTCAGGAGCCGTACCTGTTCCACGGCACCGTCGCCGAGAACATCCGGTACGGCCGCGAGGACGCGGACCGAGCGGCGGTCGTCGAGGCCGCGAAGCGCGCCGGCGCCCACGAGTTCGTGACCGACCTGCCCGACGGCTACGACACCGTCGTCGGGGAGCGCGGCGTGAAGCTCTCCGGCGGCCAGCGGCAGCGCCTCGCCATCGCGCGGGCGCTGGTGACCGACCCCGAACTCTTCGTCCTCGACGAGGCCACGAGCCACGTCGACAACGAGACGGAGACGGTGATCCGGCGGCAACTCGCGGAACTGACCGCCGACCGCACCACCTTCGCCATCGCCCACCGGCTGTCGACGGTGCGGGACGCCGACACCATCCTCGTGTTCGACGACGGGCAGTTGGTCGAGCACGGGACGCACGAGGAGCTACTCGCGCAGGACGGCCTCTACGCCGACCTCTGGGCGGTGCAGGTGGGATCGGTCGAGGACCTCCCCGCTCGGTTCGCGTCGCCGGAGGCAATGGATTGACAGTTCCGATTTCAAAACCCTTAACGCCGTCTCGCGGATAGACGCTGGTAGCGGGATGGGATAGCCAGGAGATTCCGCCGGGCTCATAACCCGGAGATCGGTAGTTCAAATCTACCTCCCGCTATTTTTCGGCCGACACCGCGACCGACGAGCGAAGCGAGGAGGGAGCCGGTCGGCCGAAAAATGCCCAGTAGATTTGAACCAGGCGAGTCGCAGCCCGCGCAGCGAAGCGAGCAGGAACGTCTCGGCGTGGTTCAAATCTACCTCCCGCTCACCCAGACTCCTGCTCCGTCCGCCCCAGATACGCGTAACAGTTCGGACACTGGATCGGCCGGGCGCCGTGCCGGTCGGGTTCGCCGACGAAGCGGGTGTGAGAGTACCCCCGCCCACACTCCTCGCAGGTCACGATGACGACCACAGTCGGAGCAGTCGCCCCGGCCCCTTGGAGGTGTCTATCCGTCTCCTTCCTCCTCGTCCCCGCTACTCGGTCGGACGAGGTTCGCCAGCGTCACCAGCAGGCCGAGCGCCCACCCCACCGGGACGGCGAGACTGCCCCACATCGCGACGTACGCGAAGCCGACGAGTTCGAACCGCTGGCGGAGGAGGGTGTTCAGGTTCCCGTAGGTGAGGACGCTGTCGAGGAGCCAGATGGCCAGCGTCTCACTCCGCGGGAAGACGACGCTCGCGAGCGTCGGCGAGTAGAGCGCGGCGACGACGGGTGGCAGGAAGACGGCGACGACGGCGAACGGGTAGGCGACGAAGACGGTCGTCACGCGGCCGCCGATTCGCCGGAAGAGGAGTGCGAGAATCGTCGAGAGGACGGCGACGGTGCCCGCGGCGGCGACGGCGAGAAAGCCCTCTGTCGAGAAGCGGAGTCGAGCGAGTGCGGTCAGCGCCCCCCAGACGAGGGCGGCGAGGAGGACGGTCCCGACGGCACCGAGTCGGGTCGCCGTGCGGTCGAATCGCCGCACGTGAAACCGGATCAGGAGCCCGAGGACGGCGAGCGGGTAGCCGACGAACAGTCCCAGTGCCCCGAGCACCGCCCACACCCGATACGTCACGCGCTCCCGCGTCGTGGTCGGCGTCCACCGCGACACGACGGGATGGGAGTCGCGCAACTGGGGGAACGCCAGCGCCATCCAGAGCCCGTGGAGTCGTTGGAGATCGTACTGCACGTCGGCGACGAGGCTCAGTACGGTACCCATCGGGCACCGATTCGGATGGACGGAGTGTTAACGGTTCGGAGTTCGGACGGGAAAACGGGGTCGCGGAAAAGCGGTGCGTTCGCCGCGCGGCATGTCGCGGTCGGGGGGATCTTTCGATGGACTACCTCATCACCTCTCCACACTATGCTATGTCATTGCATAACATGAATGTTGTGGCCAACTGATTGGTTCGCCTCCGTCACGCCGTATGAATCACCGATACATTGATCAAATCCTGTTCCATACAAACCGACACGATGATGCTCCCGACCCACGCCATCGCGGGGATGGTCCTCGCCCTCCCGGTGGCGTACGTCAGCCCGGAGTTCGGCGCCGTCGCACTCGTCGCGGGGCTCGTCGGCGGCGTGTTACCTGACCTCGACCTCTATGCCGGGCACCGGAAGACGCTCCACTATCCGGTGTACTACTCCGCGCTGGCGGCGGTGGCGCTCGCGCTCGCCGTCGCGGTCCCCACCCTCCTGACGGTCGCTACTGCGTTCGTCCTCCTCGGGGCGGCCGTCCACAGCGTCGCCGACGCGTTCGGGGGTGGGCTCGAACTCCGCCCGTGGGAGGCGACCTCCGACCGCGCCGTCTACGACCACTACAACCGCCGCTGGATCGCGCCGCGTCGGTGGGTCCGCTACGACGGTTCGCCCGGAGATTTCTTCCTCTCCGTCGCGCTCGCGGTCCCCCTCCTCGTCTCGCTCGGCGCCCCCCTCCGCTGGCTCGTGGTCGGTGCGCTGGCCGTCGCAGCCGTCTATACCACCGTCCGGCGCGTCCTGCCCGCTCTCGCCGTCGTGCTCGTCGACCGCGTGCTCACGCCGCTCGCCCCCGAGGGAGTCCTGGCGTACGTCCCGGCGCGCTATCGCGCCTGACACCGACGCGGCTCACGCCACCACCCGCGTCCCGGCCTCGCCGGCCAGCGCGTCGCCCAGTTGGTCGGGCGTCGTGATAATCGCGCGTTCGCCGCCTGCCGCCACGAACCGGAGGCAGGCCTCGACTTTCGGCTGCATGCTCCCCTCGCCGAACTCTTCCGCGTCGAGGTGTTTCCGCAGGTCGGCGGCCGTGACCCGTCCCAGCGGCCGCTGATCCGCCTCGCCGTAGTTCACGTACGCGTGCGCCACGTCGGTCAGGAGGACTAATGTGTCGGCGCCGAGCGCCGTCGCGAGCAACTGCGAGGTTCGGTCCTTGTCCACGACCGCTTCGACGCCGCGGAGGCCCCCATCGCGGACGACCGGCACGCCGCCTCCCCCGGCACAGACCACGGTGTTCCCGCGGGCGACGAGTTCCGCAATTTCGTCGGCCTCGACCACCTCGACGGGATCCGGTGAGGGGACGACCCGCCGGTAGGGGCGCTCGCCGTCCGACACGGCGCGCGTCTCGAACGGCTTCTCGGCCGCCTCCGTCTCCGTGTAGAAGGGACCGACGGGTTTCGTCGGCCGGGCGAACGCGGGGTCGTCGCCGTCGACGACCACCTGCGTCACGAGCGTCATGACCTCGGTCTCGGTCGGTCGTTCGTTGTCGAGTGCCTGCTGGAGCATGTAGCCGATCTGTGCCTGCGTCTCGGCCACCAGCACGTCGAGGGGCAACTGTGGCGTCTCCGCGGCGGCCTCCTGTTGGACGAGCAGATTGCCGACCTGCGGGCCGTTGCCGTGCGTGAGGACGAGGTCGGTTCCGGGGTCGAGGGTGTCCGTGAGGTGTCGGGCCGTGCGCTCGACCGCCGAGCGCTGTTCGTCGGCGGTCCACGGGCCGTGTTGGCCGAGGAGCGTGTTTCCACCGAGCGCCACCACGAGCGGATCGGTCCCGTCGCTCCGCGTGTCGTTCATACTCCATCGACGCGCCGCGGGCAGTTATAGAGGCGGTCCCTCATACACGGGGCCGGGGAACTATCTTGTCGTCTGCCGCGTACTGTTGACATATGAACACGACGCGCGTCGTCATCATGGGCGCGGCGGGGCGTGACTTCCACGACTTCAACACCGTCTTCCGCGACGACGACTCCTGCGAAGTGGTCGCGTTCACGCGCACCGAGTCGCAGAACCTCGGCGAACTCGACGAACCGCCGGAGCGACGATATCCCGCCGAACTGGCCGGCGAGGGCTACCCGGACGGGATTCCGATCCGGCCCGAATTCGACCTCGAAACCATCGTCGACGAGGCGGACGTGGACACGGTCGTCTTCTCGTACTCCGACGTATCGCACGAACACGTGATGCACCAGGCATCGCGCGCGCTCGCTGCGGGT
Organism: Haloplanus aerogenes; assembly: GCF_003856835.1. NCBI lineage: Archaea > Methanobacteriati > Methanobacteriota > Halobacteria > Halobacteriales > Haloferacaceae > Haloplanus > Haloplanus aerogenes. The sequence goes on along the minus strand of NZ_CP034145.1, from coordinate 2,880,227 downwards.
GCGGACTTCCGCCTCGTCGGTCCGGACCGGATGATGCTCGACGCCGACGTGCCGGTCGTCGCCGTCGACGCCGTCCGAACGGGCTGTGGCAAGTCACAGACGGCCCGGAAGTTCGCGGATTTACTGGCCTACCGCGGTGCCGACGTCGTCGTCGTCCGGGAACCGATGCCTTACGGCGACCTCGTCGCCCAGAAGGTCCAGCGATTCGCCAGCCTCGACGATCTGGACGATCAGCAGGTGACCATCGAGGAACGCGAGGAGTACGAGGGCCACATCGAACGGGGCCACGTCGTCTACGCGGGCGTCGACTACGCGGCCATCCTCGACCGCGCCGAAGCCGAGGCCGACGTGATCGTCTGGGACGGCGGCAACAACGAACTCCCGTTCTACACGCCCGACGTGCACGTCGTGGTGGCCGATCCGCACCGCGCTGGCGACGAACTCCGCTATCACCCCGGGGAAACCAACCTCCGGATCGCGGATTACGTCCTCATCAACAAGGAGAACACGGCCGATGCGGCCGGGATTCGGGAGGTCGAGGAGAACGCCCGCGCGGTGAATCCCGACGCGACGATCATCCACGCGGACTCGACGATCACGGCCGACGGGTCCGCCATCGCCGGCAAGCGCGTCCTCGTCGTCGAGGACGGTCCGACGCTCACACACGGCAACGCCCCGCACGGCGCCGGCCTCCTCGCCGCCCGGAAGTACGGCGCCGCCGATATCGTCGACCCCGAACCCGTGGCCGTCGGGTCGCTCCAACGCGTGTTCGAGGCCTACGACCACCTCGACACCGTCCTCCCGGCGATGGGGTACAGCGACCGGCAGATTCGGGACCTCGAGGCGACGATCCGGAATGCCGATCCCGAGGTGGTGGTCTCCGGGACGCCACACGATCTCGCCCGCCTGATCGACGTGGACGTGCCCGTCGTCCGCGTCCGGTACGAACTGGCCGAGAAGAACTTCACGCTCGACGACGTGCTCGACCGCCACGCCGACCAGCTGGGGCTCACCCCGTCAGCGTGACCGGTCGCTCGGCGGAGAGCAAGACGTCCTGGATCGTGCTTCCGAGCAGCACCTTCTGGACGCCGGAGCGTTTCCGCCCGCCCATCACGATGCCGTCGACGGCGCGGTCCTCGGCCGCTCGGAGGATGCGCCGGGCGATTTCCCCGCCCTCGGCGACGCGTTCGACCTCGACCCCGGCCGCTTCGAGTTCCTCGGCGGCGGCGACGGCACTATCCACCTCCGCGAACTCGTGGGGTGGAGCGCCCGCGTAATCCTGGTGGCGGAAGACGTAGAACACGGTCGCCTCGACGTTCGACGGATCGCCGGGCAGATCAGTGACGTACGCCGCCTGTCGGCGCGCCCGCGTCTCGCTCTCGTCGACCGGAACGAGTACCCGGCGCACCCCGTCACCGAGACTCACCCGTTCGCCCGTGACGGTGACCGGCCGCTCCGTCGAGAGCAACACGTCCTGGACGGTACTTCCGAGCAACACGCTGGTCACGCCAGATCGTTTCCGTCCGCCCATGACCACTTCGTCGGCATCCACGTCCTCGATGGCGTCGACGATGGCCCGCGAGACGCTCCCGCCATCGACGCGGCGGTCGACCTCGACACCGGTGCGTTCGAGTATCTCGGCGGCGGTGGCGGCGGCGTCCACCTCCGCAAACGACACCTCGTCGGCCGAGGCGAACGTCTCCGGCGGCGCGACGTAGAGCACCGTCGCCGCCACGGTCGACTCGGCGTTGGGCAAGCGAGCGACGTACTGCGCCTGATGCTGCGCGCGGTTCGTGTTCGTGTCGACGGGGACGAGTACCTGGTACATGCCACCTCGAAAATTATTGTTCCATTGTCATATAATCGCGGGGCGGTTCCGTTGCCGCGGGAACGTGGCGTATACGCGCTCAGACGACGACAACGATGCCTTTCATCCCCAGCGACCGGTGTGGCGTACAGTAGTACGGATACGTTCCGGTCGTGGCGAACGTGTGGCTAAACGTCGCGTCGGCGCTCGCGGTGAGGTCGCTCTCGAAACTGCCGTCGCGCGCGACCACGTCGTGCGCGCCGCCTTCGCCGGTCCACGTCCACTCGACGGTCGTCCCTCGCGACACGCGGACGGCCGGGGGTTCGAAGGCGTAGTAGCCGCCGTTGCCCGCCGCGCCGACTCGCACCGTCACCGTCGACCGGTTGGTTCGGTCGACGACCCCGTCGAAGTTGTCGACATCGGCTAACCACTGATCGGCCGAGTCGCCGTCCCGCGCCTGTGTTCCTCGGCGGGTCGTCGACCCGTGTGGCCCCATCGGACTGCCGTGTTGGCCGCCGTGGCGTCCCGTCCCCTGTTGGTCGTGGGGCCCACTCCCGGGGCTGTGGGGCGTTCCGCGGGCCCCCGACCCGCCGTCTCCGCCGCCACCGGGTCGTGGTTGCCGGCGAGGAGTGAGGCAACCGGCCAGTCCCACCAGTCCGGCCCCGACGGCGAGGCGCAGGACCGTCCGGCGGGTGCGTTCGTCGGTCATCGTTCCATTATGGCGGTCGACGACTATTCGACTTTCGGGGTTGGCAGTGTGGAACCTTTCGGACGGCCCCTCGATCGGTTCCGTCAACGGAACTATATACTTTGGTGTGGATGCCCGAATATGACTTCCCGTCAGCCACGGGATATATACGCCGAGACCCTGGCCGTCTTCGACCGGGGCGAGGAGTTCGAACCGCTCACGACGCCGGAGGTGGCGGACGCACTGGACGCCAACCGACGGACTGTGTACAAACGGCTCCGCAAACTCGCCGACCGTGGTGTGATCGAGACGAAGGAGACGGGGTCGAACTCACGGGTCTGGTGGCGGCCTCCGACCGGGACGGCTTTGCCATCGTCCCACGACACTGACGAGTCTGCGGAGCGCCGGCGGGACCTGGAGCAGCGGTCACGGGTGATGGAGTCGGTCATCGACGGCATCGCGATCACCGACGCCGACGGCGAGTATCTCTACGTCAACGACACACACGCGGACCTGTACGGCTACGACGACGCCGACGCTCTCCTCGGCGAACACTGGCACGTCTGTTACGGCGAGGACGAACTCGCCCGGTTCGAAGAGGAGATCATCCCGACGCTCTACGAGGAGGGGGCGTGGCGCGGCGAGGCACTCGGGCGCCGACAGGACGGGACGACCTTTCCCCAGGACCTCTCACTGACCGTCGCCGACGACGGCGGGATCATCTGTGTCGTCCGCGACATCACCGAGCACAAGGAACAGGAACGCGAACTTCGCGACGCCCGCCGATTCAACGAGGAACTGGTCGAGAACGCGCCGTTCGGGATGTTTCGGCTGGACGAGGATCTGCAGATCACGTACGAGAACCCGCGCGCCGAGGAGATCATCGGCCTGCCCGACGACCAGGAGTCGTCGGATGCCATCGGGGTGGACATCAGCAAACTGCCGCCGATCGTGGAGACGGGGCAAGCGGAGATGTTCCACCGGTTGCAGGACGGGGAGACCATCGAATTCGAGTTCCCGTTTAAATCGATCTACGGCAAGGAGGCGTACTTCACGGGGCGGGCAGTGCCCCTGTATCGTGACGACGAGTTCGACGGCGCGATTCTGATGGCGACCGACATCTCGGAGCGCCGGCAGTACGAACGCGAGCTGGAGCGCCAGCGCGAACAACTCGCCGCGCTCGACGAACTCAACGACGTCGTTCGTGGGATCACCGAGGCGGTCATCGACCAGTCGACCCGGGAAGAGATCGAACGGGTCGTCTGTGACCAGTTGGCGGTGTCCGACTCATATCGGTTCGCCTGGCTGGGCGCGGCCGACTCGGGACTCCAGCTAGAGCCGCGAGTGGAGGCTGGCGTCGAGGGGTACCTCGACGAACTCTCGCTCTCGGCCGATCTCGACGGACCGACCAGTCACGGACCGACTGCGGACGCCATCCGCACCCAGGAGATACAGATCGCGCAGAACGTACGCGAGGACCCGGACTTCGAGTCGTTACGCGACGACGCGCGCGCGTTCGGCTACCGGTCGTCGGCCGTGATTCCGATCGTTCATCAGGGGATGCTCTACGGCGTCCTCGGTGTCTGCTCGGAGCGCGCCGACGCGTTCGCCGAAAAAGAGCGGGCAGTCGTCGGGCAGTTGGGTGACGTGGTCGGTCACGCCATCGCCGCGGTCGACCGTAAACGGGCACTCATGAGCGACGAGATGATCGAACTCGAGATCCGAATCCCGAACCTGCTGGCGTCGCGTGAATCGACGGACGGGACCGTCACCATCGACCGGGTGACGCCGATGGGCGACGACGAATACCTGCTGTACGGGACCGCAATCGACGGCGCCATGCCGATGATCCACACGCTCGGTGAGCAACGCCCGGACTGGAAGGACGTGCGCACGTTCGACGACACGGGCGACGAGGTACGGTTCGAACAGCGACTCTCGGACCCGCCGATGACTTCCATCGTCGCGGACTACGGGGGGAATTTCAAGACGGGCCGGATCGAGGATGGCGTGTACAGCGCGACCATCCAGTTCCCGCCGGGGACGAACGTGCGCCGGGTCATCGACCGGATTCAGGAGACGTATCTGGACGTTCAGATCGTCAGCCAACGCCAGGTTGCCCGGGACGAGCCATCGTCACAGCACATCCTGAACGCCCTCGCGGAGAATCTGACCGAGCGCCAGCGGACGGCGCTCGAAGCGGGCTACTTCGGCGGCTTCTTCGAGTGGCCGCGGCATCGCTCCGGCGAGGAGGTCGCCGAATCGCTCGGCGTCGGCGCATCGACGTTCCACCAGCACGTTCGCAAGGCCGAGCGGAAACTTCTCGACGTCGTCTTCGCCGAATTCTGAACGACTCACAAATTTTGGGTAGCTAAACTATATCTTTCCGGACGCTGGCATCGTTCATGGGCATCGAGACGCAATGCCATCCGGGGGGAGGGGACGACCTCGTACGCGCGTCGATACTCGACGACCGACGGCAGCGACGGATTCTCGCGGTGTTGCTGGATCGAGCCCACCCGATGACCGTTCACGAACTCGGTGTCCACCTCGTCGCTCGTGCGAACGGGATCGCTCCGTCGGACGTCACCGAGACCGAGTGCCAGTCGGTACGGATGGATCTGCGGCACCGATGTCTCCCGAAGTTAGCGTCGGTCGGCTGGATCGACTCGCAACCGGAAGGCATCGTCGCTGACGACTTCTCCGTCGAGACGGCGGTTCTGTCGCCCCCCGATCTGCGCAACCCGGACCATCCGTTCTGGGACGTGGTGAGCGTGGTCCTCGCGCGGCCGTACCGACAGGACCTCGTCTCGCTCGTCGCTGACCGATCCGCCCCCGTCACTGTGGACGAACTCGCGACCGAACTGCTCGTGCGGGAAACGAGTGCGACACTGCCCGACGACAACCGGCGTCTCGCCATCGCCCTCCACCACATCGACCTCCCGAAGCTCGCGTCGGTTGGAGTGATCGAGTACGACCCGGACGAACGCACGGTCGCTCCGACCGATCAGTTGCGGCGGTTCGTCGAGTGGTCGAATCTCGAAGTCGGATAGGTCCCCTTCTGACGCCTTCCGCGGCCCTCACTCCCACCGTCCTCGTGTCTCGGTCACATCCCTGCTCGTGGCCGAAAACAAGTTAATTCGTCCTACATCAGGTTGGTTCGGGCTATATGTGGGTGCGGTGGCCACCAGATGTTGCGGCTGTCGAGCAAGACTCCCGATATATGGGGTTAAACGGTTGGAGGGACGACCAGTGACAACTATGGACTGCCCGTGACCGACGAGGACTTACGGGATCTCGGGATCGACCCCGAGTCTGTTCCCGACGGACTGCAGGAACCGGACGCGCCGTGGTTCGATTTTGCGGAGTAGCCGTGGTACTGACGCGATTCACTGGCCGTTCTGAGAGATATGGGTAACGACTGATTATCGTGGGAACACTTTTTGATCTGCCCACCGTGGTCGGGAACATGACCGAAGTGACGCTCGACGACCGCGGGCGACTGACCCTCCCGAAACAGCTCCGGGAGCGGTTCGGTGACCGCTTCCACGTCGTCGAACTCCACGACGGAATCAAGCTCGTCCCTGTCGCTGAGGATCCTCTCGCGGCCCTCCGAGACGAGTTCGACGACGTGGACAAAACCGCCGAAGAACTTCGCGCGAGCGGTCGGGAAGAGGCGCTGGACGAGGCAGGGCCGTAGATGTACGCCGAGACGGACTTTCTGCTCGCGCTCGTCAAGGCCGACGATTGGCTCGGCGAGTCGGCTGACGCGGTGTATCGAGAGCATCGAGACGACCTGTGGACATCGCAGTTCACCCTCATCGAACTGCTGTTGGTCGCGTACCGCGAGGGCCGCGACACCGAACGCGTGGTCGCGAACGCCGCCGAACTGCTGGAGATTCGCGGGGACGCCGATACCGTACTGGCCGCCGCGAGTTACGTCGAGCAGGAGGGACTGACGCCCTTCGACGCGCTTCACCTCGTCGAATCTGACGGTGATACCATCGCCTCCAGCGACCAAGCATACGACGGACTCGCAGAGCGGGTCAAACTCGAAGAGCGAGCGCCCGACGACGAGTAAGCTCACTCTGTGACCCCCAAAACCGAAGTTCCTCACCAACCGCTCCCGCGTGCTCTTCGTCGCTCCGCTCGGCGGTCTCAATCACGCCGACTCCTTCCGTCGAGGTCGCGGTCGTACGGCCCGCACGCGACGAGCAAGCGCACTTGCTCGCGCTCGACACACTCCCCAGTCTTCCGGTCACGCAGCTCGTGGAACACGCCGTCGACGCCGTCGAGGCGGGCGCACTGCTGGCACCAGAAGTGGTGGTTCGTCGGCTCCCACGACCGGTGCCCGCGGGGACAGGTGAACCGCCACCTGTCTAGCTGGTTCTCGATCCGCACGACCGTTCTTGCCATCATCGGGGACCGACGGGCTGGATCGTAAAAGGGCGAATCCACAGCCGGGGAGTGGAAGTGAAACTGGTCGGGAGTGCGACCCAGCGCGGCGAAATCGGGGGACAGTGCGGGTGAAACTGAACGTTTTTTCAGGGGACACGAGCGACTGGGTCGGATGCCCCGATCCGGAGATATTTCTCTCCGGAGCGAGTAGGAACGAAGTTAGGTGGCTGGGGAGGAATCAGCCCCTAACGCGCCACGGCAAGAAACCGTGAGCGCAGTGGATGGGCCAACGCGGGATAGCGATTTGAACTCTACGCAGCACTCGGTGTCGGAATTGAATCGGGTCATGGGCTTTCAGATATTCCGCAGGTATTCGCGGCGCTGTTCCATCTTCTCCCGGGGTGACCGGCGGTCGTAGTGCCGGTCCAGAATGTCCTGACTGACGTTCATCCGGTCGCTGACGATCTCCACCGGCACGTCGTCGAGGAGGTGCGCGGTGATCGCCCCGGACCGGAGGTTGTGGGGCGACCGACTCGACGGGCACTTGCTGGCGTGGTCGTACTCCGTCGCATCGCACTCCTCTACGTCGCGGTCGTGCGGGCACTCGCTGTGCAGGCACGGACGCGTGACGCCGTAGATCCAGTGTCGAATCGTCCCCGTCGCTGGGCGTCTCCGGTTGGTAGTGACGAGCGGACGGCGTCCGTATTCGTCCTCGGCGTCGAGGCGGACGTTGTCGACGTAGTCCTCCAGCAGCGACGCCATGCCCGAGGAGAGGGCGACGAACCGCTCCCCTCGCTTCTTGTTCTTCAGCGTCGCCCTCGTCTCGGGACGGTGGACGAGTTCGACGTGGGGTGACTCGGGGTCGAAGTCCTCCAGGTCGATTGCTCGGAGGCTTCCCATCCGCATCCCTGTAGTCCACAGCAGGGCGAAGACGACGTGTTCCCGGGAGGCGTAGCGATACGTCTCCAGGTACTCCAGAATCGCCTCCGCGCGTTCGTGGTCGAGCGTCGTTACGCTCGCCTGTTCCTCTCCGCTGACCGTCGGCAGGAGGATCTTGGACCGGAGGTCGTCCGGCACGGCGTCGATAGACGCGCAGAACTCCAGGAACACCCGAAGCGTGGACAGTTGCCCCTGAAGCGTCACGGGCTTCAGGTCGCCCTCCTCCCGCCGCTCGACGCGGTACGCGTGGAGGTCACGCCCGGTGATGTCGTTCAGGTTGTGGAAATCGTTCTCCTCGCACCACTCGACGAACGACCCCAGCCGGTAGCGGTGGGTCTGGAGGGTCTGGTCGGAAATCTCCCCGCTACGGTGGTTGAGATAGAGTTCCAGCGCGGTGTCCGGGGAGAGTGGGTCGAGGTCGTCGCTCACGCGGCGACACCCCCGTTCGGGGTCGAGCGCCCCCGAATGCTTATCCGCGCTTCAGTCCTACATCTCGGCTGATGGCAAGTGCCACGCGTGACGAGGAGACGGAAGGAGTCGTTTTCGTCCAAGAGGACGACGGGAGCGTCACCGCGAAGGACCTCGAAACTGGACTGGCGCGCGGCGGGGACACTCGCGCGGAGGCGCTCTCCCAGCTGGCCGAGGTTCTCGTCCTCCACGAGGGCAGCGGCGACCCCGTCACCGACGACGACCTCGAAGAACTCGGCCTCGACCCCGACGCGGGCGGCGACAAGGAACTCCCCGACTTTCTGAAGTAGTCGATGGTCCGGACGACGTTTTCGGGACGCGAGATCATCTCGGTACTCCGAAGTTTCGGCTACACGCCCGTCTCCCGTGCCGGGAGTCACGTTCGCCTTCGCTACGAGAACGAGGACACGGGCGAGGTTCGGAACGTCGACGTGCCGATGCACGACGAGGTAAAGATCGGAACCCTCCGCAGTATCGCCGACCAGTGTGGGGCCGACGACTTCCACGCGTGGTGCGAGTGGATCGACGAGCATCGCTGACCGCACCGGCCGCGTAGCGTCGCTCACGCCTGACTCCTCCCGTCCAGGTCGCGGTCGTACGGCCCGCGCGCGACGAGCAAGCGCACTTGCTCGCGCTCGACACACTCCCCAGTCTTCCGGTCACGCAGCTCGTGGAACACGCCGTCGACGCCGTCGAGGCGGGCGCACTGCTGGCACCAGAAGTTGGTTCGTCGGCTCCCACGACCGATGGCCGTTCGGGCAGGTGAATCGCCAGCGGTCCATCCGGTCCTCAATCCGCACAACCTTTCTCGCCATCATCGACGGCGGTCGGTGTGGTCACAAATGGAGAAACCCGGTGGAGTGTGAACATCGACGCGTGAACCCACGGGGAGACGATTTGGCATGCATCAGTGATTAGGCTTCAGCGGCCTTGTTGAAGTCCTCATCTTCTGACGGTATCGGTGTGCGAGATACAGAGGGTGTAGTCAGCAGTTGGAATCCACAAAGTATCGTCCACGGCTGTACGGGCGATAAATTAGGGGATTGCGGAGGTGTACGGATGATATCCGACACAAAAGCACCAGTCTCCATCGATGAGCGGTGTTCGGCACGCCTCCTGTTATCGATGCCGCCGTACCGACCAATACTCATACTCTTCATCACGGCGAATGAGAGCCACGGAACCCACGTCAGCGTCGGTTTCGAACGACCACGACCGGGATGTCAGTACGCTCCGAGATGCGTTCATAGGTCGGTCCGAGGAACAGCTTCTCGCGCGGTAGTTCCTCTGTCTCCCCGAGCACGACGACGTTGTGGCCGCTCGCCCGCTCGATGATTGCTGCCTCTGGATCGGTAGCGACTTCCACGGTGACTTCGAGATCGCTCTCGGTGAACCCGTGGTCGAGTAGCCTTCGTTCCACGCTACCGAGCATCTCTCGGGCGGTCTCAACCTCACTCGGGTCGGTCGCGACGTGGAACAACTCCAGCATGAAAGTCGTCTCCGGAGCGAACGCATCGAGAAACTCTACGATCCGATCAGCGTTCTGATCGTCACGCAATGGGACGAGGATGTTGTTCCACAGGGTGATTCGCTTCGGAATGACGACCGCGTCGGCATCGGTTTCCTCGGCGACCCGGGTCTGGAGTACGGTCATCTGCTCGTCCGCCGGCCCGAAGTGCAACTGTACCTCCGTCGACGCGTCGGCACGACTGAACTGGGCCGCCAACTCGTAGAGTTTGGCTTGGGCTTCGGCCACGTGTTCCTCGCGGATAACCGCTGGATCCTCCCCTTCAGGCGTCTTCCAGTAGCCGAACAACACGATATCGAATCCAGTCAGCCCTTGCACGTTCGTGTCCGTCAGAGCTTCCTCTTGAGGAAAGAACACGGGGATAAGTAGCGACATTCGGCTCATGGGATGGCTTTCGACTGCTCATGGAACAACAAGTGTATATCGGTTATGTCGACAGCACGCTCGGGTCTCCATCTCGTAGCACGAGTCACGCTCGGGCTTCGAACTGTCGTCGGTGGCCGGCAACGTTGTCGGGACCGCAGGTTGTACCTGTCCGTTATTTCCGCGTCCAACATGCGAGATACGCGCTGTGTATTCAGCACGGCTACGGAAACTGTACGCACACTGTCACTCCCGTAGAGTAGCTGTCCGCACGGATCGTAGAAATTACTCCAACCTCTCAGACACCGCGATCTTCGCCGCCACCCGCTGAACCACCTCCGCCGCCTCCAAATCCGGCACGTCCCCGCCCTCAACCATCCGCACGAGGTACTGCTGTCGCCCGACCCGATCCACGACGAGGTTCTGTTCGTCGGGAAACTCCCCGTCCTCCAGGACACCGTCCCGCTCCAAGTGTTCCTTCGGAATCGTCACGACGCCGCTGAGGTTCTTCTGTTGTAACACCTGCATGAGCGCCGCGTGCCGTCGGGGTGTGATAACCTCGGATACACGGCGTAGCCACTTCTAGAGCGAGGAGGAGACTCAATTGAGGTCGTTTATCAGCGGATCGAAGAGCCATACAGAAAGACGCCTCTTTGGGGAGTGTAGGAACGAAGTTAGGTGGCTGGGGAGGAATCAGCCCCTAACGCGCCACGGCAAGAAACCGTGAGCGCAGTGGATGGGCCAACGCGGATTTGAACCGCGGACCTCCCGGTTATCAGCCGAGCGCTCAACCTGACTGAGCTATTGGCCCAGGTGAGCGCATCAATTGCTTGCGCGGTCGGTTGTTTAAGCGTTTCTTTTCGGTTCCCTTCGGACGCGTGTCACCCGTGGACGCTCACTCGTCGTCGACGCGGTACGAACTCCCGTCCACGTCGTACACGTCGTCGTCGTAGGCGTCGCCCTCGTTGGGGAAGCCGCCGGTGTAGACGCCGCCGGTGACGAACCCACCGCTCTTCCGGTCCATGTAGGGACGCACCACGAACCGTTCGAGGCCGGCTCGGATCGGCGCGCGCGTCAGGGGCACGCCGATGAGGAAGCCGATGGCGTCGGTGACGAGGCCCGGCGTGAGCAGGAAGGCACCCGCGGCGATCAGCAGGCCGCCGTCCATGAGTTCCTTCGTCGGCACCTCGCCCGTCGCGAGTTTCTCCTGCAACCGGCGGACAGTGTGTCGCCCCTCCGCACGGACCAGCAACATGCCGATCAGGCCGGTGAGGACGACCAGCGCGACGGTCGTCGGGGCGCCGACGGCGTCGGCGACGACGACGAGCAACAGGGCGTCGGCGAGAGGGATGAGCAACAGGAGCAGGATCACCCAGCGCAGGCGCATACCGCCCACTACCGGGTGGCCACCCATAGCCCTTTTGACGTGGTGCGGCCGGGACGAAGGTCTTAGGCCCACCCGCCACCGAGACCCGGTATGACCGAGGCCGAGGGGACGCGCGTCGAGTGGCGCGACTGGGGCGAGGCCGCCTTCGACGAGGCGCGTCGCCGCGGCGCGCCCGTGTTGCTCGCGCTGACGGCGACGTGGTGTGGGGACTGTCACGAGATGGACGCCCGGACGTACGGCGAGCCACGTATCGCGGCCAACCTGAACGACGGCTTCGTCCCCGTCCGCGTCGACGTGGACCGCCACCCGCGGGTCCGCGAGCGGTACAACGTCGGCGGCTTTCCCTCCACCGTGTTCTGCACGCCGTCGGGCGACCGGATCGCCGGTGCGGGCTTTCTCGGCCCCGACGGGATGCGACAGGTGATCGACCGCGTGCGCGAGCGCTGGGACGCCAGCGGCGCCGACGCCGGACGGATCCCGCGTGCCCTCGCCGGTGATCCGACGCCCGCGGGCGAGGTGACCGACCGCATCGAGGAACACCTCGCCGGGCAACTGGAGGCGCAGTTCGACGACGAGTTCGGCGGGTGGGGCGACGCCCCGAAGTTCCCGCTCCCCCGCACCATCGAGTTCGCGCTCAAACGCGACCAGGCGCGGGCGCGCCAGACGCTCGACGCCGTCACGCGCGGTCTGTTCGACGAGGAGGACGGCGGCTTCTACCGCTACGCTCGGACGCGGGACTGGCGCGACCCGGACCGCGCGAAACTGCTGGCGGACAACGCGGCGCTCGTCCGGGCGTTCGCCCACGCCTACTGTTACACCGGCGAGGACGCGTACCGCCGGCCTGCGGAGCGGACGGTCGAGTATCTGGTCGACGCGCTCTGGAACGGGTCGGCGTTCGGCGGGAGTCAGGGCCCCGACGACGGGGACACCGGCCCGCGGACCGATCTGACCGCGTACGCCGACTCGAACGCGCTCGCGGTCGACGCCTGCCTCGTCCTCGCGGGCTACACCGACGCCGAGCAACCCCGGGAGTACGCCCGCCGAACCCTGTCGACGCTCCGTGAGGAGTTCGTCGACGACGGGGTGGTTCGCCACTGGATCGGTGACGACGCGCCCTCGCTCCTCCTCGACGACGCGGCGCGGGTCGTCGCGGCCGGGACGCGCGCCGCGCAGGTGCTCGGCGACGACGACGCGCTGTCGATGGCTCGGCGCGTCGCGGACCGAACCATCGAGACGCTGCGCGAGGATGGCTCCTTCCGCGACGGACCGTCATCGGGGCCGGGACTCCTCGACCGGCCGCTCCGTCCGCTCGATAGCAACGTCGCCATGGCCGACGCGTTGCTCGACCTCACCGTGCTGACCGGCGAGCCCCGATATCGCGAGGTGGCCCACGACGCGGTCGCCGCCTTCGCGGGCGCGTGGGACCGCTTCGGCGTGCAGGTCGCGGGCTACGGCGCCGTCGCCGCTCGCCTCCGCCGGGACCCGTTGGTGATCGAAGTCGCTCCCGACGCCGGCAGCGACCTCCACCGGGCCGCACTCCGCGTCGCGGACCACGAAAAAGTGGTCCGACCCGGGGCGCCCGGGCCGGACGCAGGGACCGGGATCGTCACTGTCGGTGGTCGCTCTCGAGTCGTGACGGCCCCAGCCGATCTCGCCGACGCCGTCGCGGCGCTGGCCGAATAAACGTCCGATTTGTTTTTATCACTCCAGTTCGATGACGGCGTATGGCGAGTCTTCGCGATCTCGGACTTTCGGAGTACGAATCCCGAACCTACCAGGCACTGCTCGACCAGGGGCCAGCAACGGCCAAGGAGTTGTCGTCGTCGAGCGAGGTCCCGATGGGGCGGATTTACGACGTACTCAACGGGCTAGAGAGCAACGGGCTGGTGCGGAGTCAGGCGGCGAGTCGGCCGAAGAAGTACGTTGCGGTCGAACCCGACACGGCGCTCGACCGGTTGGTCGAGGCGCGCAAGCGGGAACTCGACCAGCAGGCGGAGCGTTACGAGTCGGTCGCCGCGGATCTGGTCGACGACCTGGACGCGGCCACGCCCGTGGAGGGACAGTTCTGGACGGCCGCCGTCGGCCCGGAGGAGACGGTCGACCTTCTGATCGAACGGCTCTCGGCGGCCGACGAGGAGATTCGTCACGTCGCCGGTATGCCCTCCGCACAGATCGACATCGGCGCGGTCGGCCAGCGCGTCCTCGACGCGTTCAAGGCGGCGCTCGACCGTGGCGTCTCGGTGTCGGTGCTGATCGATCCGGAACTCGTCGAGACCGTCCCCGACGACCTCCGGCGGGCGTACGCCAGCCGTCTCGGCGGCCACGACCACTACGCGAGCCGTGCGTCGACGGCCATCGACGGCACGTTCACACTCGTCGACGACGAGGAGGTGTGCATCGAGGTTCCCAACCCGCTCGATTCGAGCGAGGCGTTCGCCATGATCGACTTCAAGGACGCGGCCTTCGCCGCCGACGTGCGGACCGTCTTCGAGGAACAGTGGATGGAGTCGGAGCCGCTGGACTTCCGCAGAGAGATACAGTCGCCGTAGAGCGGCGTTCGTCTGGGGTCGACGAGATGCTACTTCCGATCAGGCCTGTTTGCCGACTTCCTCGCGGAGGGCGTCGAGCGTGAGTTCGCGCTCCGCGTGGGCGTTGTGCTGGTGGATCGACTCGTCGTTCGACTGCTTCATGTGGATCACCGCCCCGCCGTCGAGATGGTCGAACTCCTCGACGACGGATTCGGCGAGCGAGCGCACGCAGTCCTCGACGAACTTGGCGTTCGCGTGGGCGTGGTAGGTCATGTGATCCTCGTCCGGTCGCTTGGCGAGGTTGTAGATCCGCGCGCTCATCGCGTCGCGGGCCACGTCGATCACGTCCCGCAGGTCCACGTCGGGGGCACCCTCGCTCGTGATGGTGAGCGTGGCGTGGCCGCGCTGGGAGTGGCCGGGCTGGGGCACCTCGTCGAGAAACGCCTCGGTCGTCTCCTCGTCGACGCCGAGATTCCGGAGCGTGTCCCGAGCGCGCGACTCGGACATGCCCTGTGAGCAGGGACAGACGGTCATGCCCGTGACGCGGGCGCCGATCTCCTCGCGGGTGCCCTCCTCCGTGGCGACCGCCCCCGCGATGATCGTCGCCGTGTTCTGCGTGTCGAGATCCGATGCCGGCGTCTTCTCCCGGGTGACGTAGTCGGCTTCCATCCGCACCTCGGCGGTCGAGGTGTAGTCGTGTTTTTCGAGCAGTCGCTCGGCCACGTCGCCACACACTTCCTCGACCCGGTAGGACGGCTCCGAGACGGCCTTCTCCAGCGTCTCGTCGATCACCTGCATGTTCCGACTCATGTCGATGCCTTTGCGGCCGCTCGGCAGGTCGACGAACACCTCGAACTCTGCCATCAGGACGATGGGGCGCTTGCCGTTCCGGTCGAGTTTGACGAGCTTCTCGACGCCCGTCACCCCGACCTGACTGAGCCCGACGGTCACGTCGGGCTGACTTGCCTGCACGTCAGGCAACTGGTGACTCATTGACTATCGGCAAGGACCGGCCGCGATTATGGCTTTCGGTCCACCTAGCACTGGTGTTCGAATGCCCGCCTCCGACCCGGATTCGCCGGTCGTTTTACGGCCAGTCGTCCCGCGTCTCCGCCTCGAACGGATCGTCTTCCACGTCCTCGCCCAGCTCCCACTCCGCGAACTCCGCGGCCTCCTCGATGTCGAGATACTCCCAGCCGTGGGTTTCGGCGGTGTCCCGGTCCTCCTCAGTCGTGCCGATGAAGACGTGTCGATCCGTGTCGAACTGGTCGCGGACGTTGTCGAGGCTCTCGTCGACGCCCCGCGGGCCGGAGAAGAAGTCCTGTCGGAGGCGTCGCTTCCGCGTGAAGTTGGTGACGACGTACGTCGGTTCGTCGCTCAGGACGCCCACGTACTCGGTCCACTGTCGGGCGTCGTCGAACACGGCGTTCGGGTCGGCGAGCGCCTGCAGCGCTTCGAACTCGAACGCCAGCGTCATCGTCCCGCCGCCGCCACTGTCCATACCCGCCCTATCGCTGGCCCGAACAAAACCGCTTCGGTCCGTTACTTGATGTGGTAGTAATCAGTGAATACCACGACATCGCCCTCGTTCAATTCCGAGAGGTTGTTCGGGTCTCGCGGCGATGCCCCTTCTGCGACGTTGAACAGATACTCCTGTGCCGACTCGTCGAGTTCGTCGATGTGACGAACTCGGGCCGTCTCGGGCACCGTATCCGTTCTGTCCACGTCGTACTCCGAGTCGACGGCGCGTGCCATGTGTCAACGATTGTCATTAAGAATCATAAAGGTTTCGCAACATTCGCCGGGAAGTGCGCCGTCAGTGGTTCTCTTTGTAGATATTCACCAGTTCCTGCATCGTCTCCTTGCCGTCGCCGAAGAGCATGTTCGTGTTGTCCTGTGCGAACAGCGGGTTGGGGACCCCGGAGAAGCCGGGGCTGAGGCTCCGCTTGTTGACGATGACCGTGCGCGCTTCACCGACGTTGAGGACCGGCATGCCCGCGATGGGCCCCGAGTCGGCCGTGTTGGCCGACGGATTCACCACGTCGTTGGCGCCGATGACGATCACCACGTCCGTCTGGGAGAAGGTCGGGTTGATCTCCTCCAGATCCCTCAGTTTCTCGTAGGGCACGTCCGCCTCCGCGAGGAGGACGTTCATGTGCCCGGGCATCCGGCCCGCGACGGGGTGGATGCCGAACTCGACGTCGACGCCCTCTTTCTCCAGCAGTTCGGCCAGCTCCGCGACGGCGTGTTGGGCCTGCGCGACGGCCATACCGTAGCCGGGGACGATCACGACGCGGTCGGCCACGTCGAGAGTCATCTCCACTTCCTCCGGCGAGGTGGTCGTGATGTTGCCCTCGTAGATGTCCTCCATCTCCTCACCGCTCTCGCTGGCTTCGCCGATACCGCCGAAGAAGACGTTCGCCAGCGAGCGGTTCATCGACTCGCACATGATGACCGTGAGGATCAGCCCCGAGGCGCCGACGAGCGTTCCGGCGATGATCAACACGGAGTTATCGAGGACGAAGCCCGTCGTCGCCGCCGCCAGTCCGGAGTAGGAGTTCAGCAGCGCGATGACGACCGGCATGTCCGCGCCGCCGATGGGGATCACCAGCAACACGCCGAGGATCGATGCGGCGGCGACCAGCACCCAGTACGAGGGCACCCACCCCGCCAGCGGGACGGCGCCGAGCAGGTTCGGCCGGACGATCAGGTGGAGGCCCGCGAGGACGGAAAGCACCAGAAACAGCGCCTTGACGGCCTGTTCACCGCTGTACCGCACCGCCGAGTCGTCGACGACGCCGTGGAGTTTGCCGGCGGCGACGAGGCTGCCCCAGAACGTGACGGAGCCGATGATGCCCGCGAGCGCCGCCGTCGACGTTACCCCCACTTGGAACGCGCCGGTGCCGAACATGTCGATGAGTTCCGCGCCGGCGACGAGCGCCGAGGCGCCCCCGCCGAAGCCGTTGAACAGGCCGACGAGTTGGGGCATCTCCGTCGTCTCCACCGTCACCGCCAGCCAGACGCCGATTGCCGCGCCGACGAGCAAGCCCGCGAACAGCAGGACCGGCGAGAGGATGTCGGTCACGAGGACCGTGATGCCCACCGCGAGCGCCATCCCACCGGCGGAGATGAGATTGCCCCGTGGCGCCGTCCGCGGGTGGGTCATATCGCGGAGCCCCTGGATGAACAGGATGCCGGCGATCAGGTAGACGAACGCGAGCGCTGAGGCCGACAGGCCACCGAGTATGGCCGCCATCAGTCACCCCTCCTGCGGTCGTCGCTGCTCCGGAACTGGTCCAACATGCTGTTGGTCACGAGGTAGCCGCCGACGACGTTGACCGTCGCCATGACGACGGCCAGGAAGCCGAGTCCCGTCGCCAGCGTCGTCGACCCCGATCCAGCCACGACGACCGACCCGATGAGCGTGATCCCCGAGATGGCGTTCGCGCCCGACATCAACGGCGTGTGGAGGTTGGTCGGAATCTTCGTGATGATCTCGTAGCCGACGAACGCGGCGAGGACGAAGAACGTCAGGTTCTGGACGAATGTCATGGTTCCCTCCTACGCATCGGCCTCGTCCTCCACCGGTTCGTCGTCGGCCGCCGCGTCGTCGTCTTCGTCGTCCGTCTCACCGCCGTCCTCGTGGGGTCGTCGTATCGTGCCATCGTGTGTAAGTAGCGTCGAGTCGACGATTTCGTCGTCCGTGTCGAGGACGAGTTCGCTGTCGTCGTCGAGCAGGTGATCGAGGAAGTTGTACAGGTTGTTGGCGAACAGTTGACTCGCCGTCTGCGGGACCGTCGCCGGGAGGTTGGTCGGGCCGAAGATGGTCACGCCCTCGTGTTCGATCGTCTCGCCGGCCACCGTGGGTTCGCAGTTGCCGCCCGTCGGCGCCGAGAGGTCGACGATGACCGAGCCGTCGTCCATCCCTTCGATCATCTCCGCCGAGACGAGCTCGGGTGCGGGCGCACCGGGAATGGCCGCCGTCGTGATCACCACGTCCGACTCCGGAACGACTCGGCTCAGTTCCTTGCGCTGCTGTTCGTAGAACTCCTCGCCCATCTCGACGGCGTAGCCCTCGTCGTCGCCCGACCCTTCCGTCTCCAGATCGAGTTCGACGAAGTCGGCGCCGAGACTTTCGACCTCCTGTTTCACCTCTAGCCGGATGTCGTACCCCTTCACCGACGCGCCGAGGCGTTCGGCCGTCGCGATGGCTTTCAGCCCCGCGACACCCGCCCCGATGACGAACACCTCCGCCGGCCGGACGGTGCCGGCCGCGGTCATCTCCAGCGGGAACAGTTTGGGCAACTGTTCGGCCGTCACCAGCGTCGCCTTGTAGCCGCCGATGCTCGCCATCGAGGACAGCACGTCCATGCTCTGCGCGCGGCTGATCCGCGGCATGAGTTCGAGTGCGAACGCGCTCACGCGCCGCCGTTCGAGTTCCTCGTACGTCTCGTCCGTGAGGTCGTACGGACCGAGCGTGGCGATCACCGTCTGTCCCTCGCGGTAGGGGTCCATCGGCTCGTCCGCGTTCGCCGCGAGTCCGCTGATCTGGCAGATCACGTCCGCCCGCTCGAACACGTCCGCGCGGTCCTCGACCACATCACAGCCGACCTCCCGGTACGCCTCGTCGCTCCAGTCCGATCCCTCGCCCGCGCCGCTCGCGACGCATACCGTCACGTCTCGGTCGATCAATTTCTTCGCCACCGGCGGTATGAGCGCGACCCGCGTCTCGTCGCTCGCTGTCTCGCCCGGGACGCCGACGATCATGATCGGTCGCTCCGGGCCGTCTCGCCCACCGCCGTCAGCCGCGGCCGTCCGTGCCGTCGTATCGACTGGTCGACGTATCTTCGTAGGATGTTATCTCGTCCCATGGTTGCTATGTGCTGCCGTCACACACTACGCCCGATGTTTCAGTAATCCCATAAAATCCGGGGGCGGTTCGGACGGTCGAATATCGACGAACGACGGTTTAACAGTACGGCGATCATCGGAATCGACTCGCGTCGATGGGGCGCTGTGTCGGCCCTCTCGGCGCCCTTCAGGCCGCCCTCGGCTACGCCTCGTCGCCCGCTTCCTCGAACGCCGGCGGTAGGCCGAGATGCTCGATCCCGCTCCGATCCGTGATCTCGAAGCGGTAGACCGCCGTCCGCTCCGCGTCACTCGCCCGGCGGAACAGGTCCGGCCGCCACGGCATCTCCACGTCGGCCGTGACCGTCGTCACCTCGTCGTCGGGCACGCGGTCGATGTGGCCGGTGAGCAACACGCTCCGCCAGTTGAACGCGGTCTCCGCGGTGTAGACGAGAAAGCGCGCGACCGTCGCGCGGTCGCTCAGCGCCGCTTTCCGGCTCTCCGACCCGACGACGTAGAGCAAGTAGAGCGTCTCGTCCCCGTCGTATCCGAACGACATCGGGCGCAAACTCGGTGCCCCCTCCGTCGGCAACCCCAGTACCCCCACGCTGTGACTCGACAGGAACGCCTCGATTTCCCCTTCGTCCATCCGCTGCATCCCGTACTCGGCGAGTTCGTCCACCGTCATGCCGGGAACTACGCGCCGAGACGGCGTAACTCCGTACGCTCGCTCCTATCGACTGAGAATCATTTCTCCGGTTGGACCCGCCGCCTTACTGCTCCTGGGCCGGCGCCAGCTCGTCGAGGTCCACGGATTTCTCCAGCAGCACGTCCTTCTGGTCCGCGACGACGCGCTCCTCGCGCATCAGTTTCTTGTACGCGCTCTGCGGCGAGAGGTCGCCGATCAGGACACCGCCGACGAGTTTGCCGTCTTTGAACGCCAGCCGCCGCCACTCGGTGTCGGAGTACTTGCGCTCGCACTCGTCGTCCCCGATAGTCGGGTGGCCAAAGGAGAGGAAGGGGAAGTCGAAGTGGGTGATGGAGTACGAGGAGACGAAGCGGAACGCCTCGGATTCGGGGTCGAGCATGTTCGTCGCGGCGATGGTGCCCTGCGCCTTCGCGCTGTCCCACGAGCCGTTCTGGGCGCGTTCGCCGAGGATCGTGTCGTGATACCGCGTGATGTCTCCGGCGGCGTAGATGTCGTCGACGTTCGTCTGCATGTACTCGTCGACGAGGATGCCGCCGTCGCGTTCGACGCCCGTTCCCTGCAGGATCTCGGTGTTGAAGTTGAGGCCGATGGCGATGCCGACGAAGTCACCCTCGTAGCGGTCGCCGTTGGGGTCGATTGCGGCCGTGACGTGGCCGTCGTCGTCCGTCTCGAAGTGATCGACACCACTCTGGAAGACGGGTTCGACGCCCTGTTCCCGCATGGCGTCGTGGAGGATCTCCGCTCCCTCCGTCGAGAGCGCGTAGCGCCACCAGCAGTCGCCACGCATCAGGTAGTGGGCCTCCACGTCCTGTGCGCCGCAGATGGCCGCGAGGTCGATGCCCAGCAGGCCCGCGCCGACGACGATGCCCGTTTCCGCCTCATCGGCGTGCTCCCGGATCGAGCGGGCGTCCTGGAACGTCCAGAAGTGGTGGATTCCGTCGGCGTCGCTGTTCTCGACCGGCAGTTGCGTCGGCGTCCCGCCCGTCGCGACGAGGAGTTTGTCGTACTCGATGACTTCGTCCTCGTGGGTCTGGAGACGGTGGCCGTCGGGATCGATGTTCGTCACCAGCGTGTTGAGCCGCAGGTCGATGTCGCGGTCCTCGTACCACTCCGGCTCGTGGATGGATATCGGCATCTCCGGGAGTTTCCCCTTCGCGAACTCCTTGATCAGGATGCGGTTGTAGAGGGCTTCCCCCTCGTCGGTGATGACGGTGATGTCGGCGTCCGGCGCCCCTTCACGCAGCGTCTCGGCGGCAGAGCTCCCCGCGATTCCATCACCGATGATCACATACGACTGAGTCATATCCCGAACTTTAGGGGTACACGTTAATGTCGATTGTTATCTGCGAAATTCGCCGCAATCGTCGACACTGGGGTTCGACCACCGTCGGTTATCCGGACGCAGTCGGCCGTCGATGCCGCGATGTCGCACCGACCGTCACCCTGAAGGCCGAACGTTCCTAACGGTCGCCGATGAAACTCCGCCAGAACGTCCGCCACTTCGCCGCCAAGCAGGCGCTCACGATGCCCGTCGTCGGCGAGATGGTCCGCGAGAAACTCGTCGACCTGCACGTCGACGTGTTCGGATCGAAGGCCGCCGAGGGCCGTCGCGCAGAGCGCGAAGAACGGCTCGAGGCGTTCTTCGACTACACGTTCGACACCTACGTCGACGCCCTCGACGAGGGCTTCTCCGAGGCGAAGGCCCGCGAAATCACGCACATTCAGGCGAACTTCGAGTTCTTCAACCACGGGTGGACCGAGATGATGGAGTTCCCCGCCGACGAACTCGACGCCCACTACGAGCGCTACGAGGAGTTCTTCGAGCGTAAGGGGATCACCATCGCCGACCCGCTGGGCGAGTACGGCGGCGATCTGCCCGACGCGCCGGCGACGCCCGAACGCATCGACGACCCCGTCCATCCCCACGCCGAGGGCGGGTTCGCAGACGACGTGTACGTCGAGGACGGTGAGGGTAACCTCGTCGTCGGCGGGCAGGAGGAACCGGAGGACGTGGACGTGTCCGTCGCACCCGGTGTGGAAGACGAAGAGGGGCGTGCCTAGTTCTCCGCGATCCGATCCGCACACTCGAAGCCCGCGACGATACCGCCGTTGAGGCTTCGCTCGGGGTACTGCGCGCGACTCGCCATCCCCGCGTAGTAGATTCCCTCTCCCACCGCGTCGCCCAGATCGTACGGCACCACCATGTCCAGATACCCTCGCTCGTACACCGGCGCCGCCCGCGGGTTACGCGCCACGCGGAACTCGCTGACGGTGGACTGATCGAACTCGGGGAACATCTCCGCGACGTGGCCGAGCCACGTCTCCCGTAACGCAGCGTCGTCCATCTGCCACACCGCCTCCGACGGGTCCTGCACGTAACTGGCGATATAGAGCAGGTGGTCGCCGCCGTAGCGCTCCGGCGACACGAAGTTCGTATGTTCGATCAGCGCGCCGAAGGGGGCGTCGTGGGCGACGTTGAGCCAGTAGGTCTCCGTCAGCGGGTCGTCCATCGTCACGACGGCACAGACCGCGCCCTGAAAGTCGATGTCGCAGGGGTAGCCGGTCAGCGATTCGAGGACGTTCGGCATCGTCGCCACGACGACGCCGTCGGTCGGGTGGGTCTCGACGCCCGACTCGGTCTCGACAGTGATCGAGTCCACCGCGCCGTCCTCGACCGTGAGATCCGTCGCTCGTGCCCCCGTGACGACGTGCTCCCGTCCCACCGCGTCCACGAGCGCGTCGATCAGGACGGCGAAGCCACCGTCGAAGTAGCCCAGAATCTCGCCGCGCAACAGGTCGCGTTCGCCCCGGAACTTGATTCGGCCGAGGAGCCACGCGGCGCTCACGTCGTCCTTGCGGTCGCCGAACTTCGCGTCCAGCAGCGGCTCGAAGAAGTTTTCGTAGACGCCGCGGGTGGTGTGTTCGAGGAGGAACTCCTTGATCGGCACGTCCTCGAAGTCGCTCAGGTCGTCGTAGGTGTCGAAGCGTGGACGGCCGCCACGCACGTCGATTTCGAGCGTGAGCATCCCCAGTCGGAAGGTGTCGTAGAAGCTGAGATGGGGGTAGGCGGCGATCTGTGGCAGGGTGTCGAGCGGGTGGACGACGCCGTCGACGTAGTAGGCGTTCCTGCCCACCAGCCACTCGACGCGGTCGCCCAGCCCCAGATCCTCGGCCAACTCGACGATGGTCTCCTCGGACTTCGAGAGGTGGTGGTAGAACTGCTCGATGTCGTCGCCGGCGGTAGGATACGTCGCCGCCAGCCCGCCGAGGTCGTCGCTCGCCTCCAGCACCGTCGCCTCGTGACCGTGTTGCTGGAGCCGGTAGGCGGCGGCCAGTCCAGCGATGCCCCCGCCGACCACGTGGATCATACCTCACCTCCGGCGACCGCGAGTAAGTGCGTTGTGGATCAGCGTCCCACGTCGGGATCGGTCAGATCCGCCGCGAGGACGAAATCGGGGTCGCCGCTCACGTCCGCCCGCGCCGCCGCGGCGTCGGTGACGAAGCGCGGCGTCTCCGGGATCAGCATCCGCGCCCGGTCGGCGTCGAGGCGGGCGGCGTCCCGCGCCACCGCGTCGACCAGCGCCCGGGCCGCGTCGAGGTCCGCCCACGCGCCGACCGCGTACTCCGTCCAGCGCTCCGGGTCGTCGTCACCCGCCTCGAACACCCGGTTCCGGAGCGCCATCCCCCGCGTTCCGCCACCGCGGACGACGAACAGCCCCTCTGCCTCGGCCGCCCGCTCCAGATCCGCAGGCCGGAGTTCCGACAGCGTCCACGCCCGCGACGGGTGAATCGTCAGCCCACGAAGCCGTTCGCGCGCGGCCGAGTCGGTCCAGAACGTCCACCCGGCGTCGGGATCGGCGGTCACGTCGAGTGACGGGTCGGCGTCGGCGTCCGCCTCGATCCGCGCCCACCGAATCTCGGTCGCCGGCTCGAACCCCAGCCTCCGCGCGAGGCCGAGGCTGGCGACGTTCCACGAGAAGACCAGATTGCGGCAGACGACCGCACCGCGCTCCCGCGCCCACGAGAGAATCGCGTTCGTCAGGCGCTGGGCCAGCCCCCGATCACGGTAGTCGGGGTGGACGCGCAACCCTTGCACCCACGCCTCGCGCCCGGTGAGGTGGACGCCCTGAATCACGCCGACTGCGTCGCCGTCGTCGTCCACGACGAGCGTCCGCTGGGCGTCGTCGTCGTTGGCCGCCCACTCGCGGAAGGTTCGGGGAAGGTAGTCTTCCAACTCCTGCTCGGGCCACGTGTCGCGCGTGAACGCGACGACGTCGTCGTGGTCGTCCGGCCGAGCGGGGCGGAGTTGCATTCAGGTCCAGGGCACCGACCGTGGCTGGAGTTCGCCGGCCAGCGACTCGCCCATCGCGGCCGCCGGATCCTCCCGGTTCGCCAGCACCCACATCAGCTTCGCCGTCGCCGTCTCCGGCAGGGTGTCACCCGCCTCGACGACGCCTGCATCCAGCAGGTCGCGGCCGGTGTCGTACACCCGGTCACACACCCGACCTTCGAGACACTGGCTCGTCATGGCGACCGTCGTGCCGTCCGCGACCAGTTCCTCGATCCGGTCGATCCAGTCGGTCGCCACGTGCCCCAGTCCGGTCCCCTCGATGACGACGCCGTCGGCGTCGTCGAGGTGGTCGAGCGCAGCCGGGTTCATGCCCGGCGTGAACTTCACGAGTTCGACGCTCGTCTCCAGATCGGGCGAGAGGTCGCGCTCCGTCGCGCCGCGGTCGGGGCCATCGCGCCGGAACGTGACCGTCTCGGTGGCGTAGTCGACCTGTCCGATGGGCTTCGCGCCGACCGTCTCGAAGGCGTCCCGGCGCGAAGTGTGATTCTTCCGCACGCGCGTCGCGCGGTGGAGCGCGCAGGTGTCGTCGCTCGACGACTCGTGCATACAGAGCAACACCTCGGCGCGGTCGGCCTTCGCCGCCTCGACGGCACAGACGGCGTTCATCACGTTGTCGCTGGAGGGGCGGTCGGCGGAGCGCTGACTCCCGGTGAAGACGACCGGCACCGGCGTGTCGAGCATGAACGCGAGCGCCGACGCCGTGTACTGCATCGTGTCCGTGCCGTGCATGACGACGACGCCGTCGGCGCCGGCTTCGATCTCCTCGGATACCGCCTCGGCGAGATCCTGCCACACCGCGGGCGTCATGTTCTCGGAGAGAATGTTGGCGACGACGCGGCCGCGGTAGTTCGCTCGCCCCGCGAGATCCGGCACCGCGCGGAGCACGTCCTCGGCGTCGAACTGTGCGGTCACGGCGCCGGTCCGATAGTCCACGGTCGAGGCGATGGTGCCGCCGGTCGAGATGAGCGAGATGGTGGGCAGGTCGTCGTCGAACTCGATGGTCGACGACTCGCCCTCGCCCGCACTCGCGCTCTCCACGTCGTACACGTCGCGTTCGAGCACGTCGACCGCGGCATCCTCGCGGTCGATGCCGACGTTGTAGCCGCCGGGTAACTTCACGACGAGATGGTCGGCCGTCGTCGACGGCATGAGGACGCCTTCGTTCTCGACATCCCCACGTTCGACGCGGACGCGATCCCCTGGATTCATACGCCGGGCTACCGCCTGCGCGGACTTGAATCCACTCGTTCGGACCACGTTTCAGATCGAAACCGTCGCGTCGGCGCGTTTCGCGTCGCGGTACAGCGCCCGCCACCCGAACCCCTTCACCCCGACGAACAGGCCGACGCTCGTCGCGAAGAGGAGATGTCGTGGAAGGCCGAGCCACCAGTGTGCGAGCAGGAGGACGCCGTACGTCCCCGCGAGCGCCCAGTTGGCACGCGTCGCGTCTCCACCGCCGGTTTCGGTCAGGAGCCGATCCCACGTCCCCTGTAGCGCGACGAAGGCGGCGACGATGCCGACGTAGACGGCCACCTGATCGGACGGAACGACCGGGAGGAACGTCCACACGATCAGGATGAGCATGTCGAGGCCGAACTGGGCAAGCGTGGACTCGATGGTCGACGGCACCGCTGCCACGGATAGCTGGTACTCGACCCAGTCGGCGGCGAGAATCAGAAACGCGAACACCAGCATGGCGTTCCCGAGGTCGAGGCTGTAGGACACGCGAAACAGGGCGTTCGACGCGACGATTCCGTACAGGATGACGGTGAACTCGATGCCGTCAGAATCGGCCATGGACTCACTGTGTGGAACAGTTCCTACAAGGTTGGGCAACGTCGCGTGTGGTCGTCGCAAGCGACTTCACCGTCGACGCCAGAGATGTGATATGCGCCGCCCCGGCCTGACGAGCGACGACGGAGACGAGCAGTCCGGAGGCAGCCGATTCTCACTCGGCGCCCGATTCCGTCGCCTCTTCGCTCCCCGCGTCTTCCTCCTCGCACTCGTCCTCTCGGTCGTCGGCCTCGTCGCCGGCGGTCTCGTCCCCGTCGTCGGCTATCTCGGCCGCTTCCTCGGTATCGCCCTCGCCGGCTTCGCCCTCGCGTTTCTCGTCTCCGGCCGGCGGTACGTCGAGGTCGGCCTCGCCGGCGCGCTCACCGCCGGCCTCGGCTTCGTGCTCGGGACGCTCAACAGCGTACTCTTTCCCGTCGTCGCGGACTACGGGCTTCAGATCGCTGGCGTCGGGACGACTGCCGGCCTCCTCGCTGCGCTCGTCGGCCACTACTTCGGGCGCGACCTGCGGGCCGGGCTGACGAAGGAGCTTAGCTGATCCGCCACTCGTCGCCCCGCTGACTGACGAGTCCGCGATCCGCGAGCGTGTTCAGCGCCCCTCGGACCGCGTCGGTCGGGGCGTCGACTGCCTCGACGATCTCTCCCGTCGTCTTCGACCCCGTCGCCACCGCCGCCAGCACTTCGGCGTGGAAGCGGCTGTCGGCGTCGACGCCGAGATGGTCGTTCAGCCGGTCCAGAATTTCCGTGATTCGGCCGTACACCCACCGCTGGGCGAGGGAGAGTTCGTTTTCGAGCGCCTGTAACTGGTCGAACGCCGCCGCGAGTTCCGTCACGTCGTCGTCCGCCTCGCCCGGCGCGTCGAGCGTGACGTGTCGACACTGGCCGTTCATATCGAGACTGGGACTGGCCGGGTAGGCGCTCTTGGTGCCGAAGCCGTACGGCGAGACGCTCACCTCCAGTCGGAGATTTCGCGAGATGTGGAAGTACTTCCGTCGCTGGTCGTCCGTGTGGCTCTCGACTAACCCCGCTTCCTCCAGTTTGCGGAGGTGATCGATCACCGCTTTCGGACTCACACCGAGATATTCGCTGATTTCGGTCACGTAGCAGGGCTTTCGAGCCAGAAGACGCAGTATCCGCCGGCGGTTCTCGTTGCCGAGGAGATCGAGTAGTACCGCCGAGTCCATGACGTGAGGTAAGCGATGGTAGTTGAAAAGGCCTGCGCGTGCCGTGTGCGCCCGACTCGTACTGCCGGTGTCCCTCTCTATCGCCGTACAGCCGGCAGTATCACGCCTCTACCGGCGCGAAGACGACGACGGCGGTGCTCGGTTCGACCGCGTACGGCGACGCCTCGCGGTCGCCGCTGAACCGGATCAGATCGCCCGCGTCGAGGGCGTACGTCTCGTCGTCCAGCGTCAGTTCGAGCCGGCCCGTCAGCAGGTGGAGGACGACGTTCGTCCCCTCGTGGGTGTGCCGCGGGACGCGTTCGTCGGCGTCGAGCGAGAGGCGGACCGTTCGTGGGCGGCGCTCGTCGAACACCTCCGCGTGGGGGCGGTCGTCGAGGTCGGCGAGCGTGGTTCGTTCGGGCATCGGCGGGCGTACGCGGCGGCGGCCACTAACCCCCACCCCGATCCTGTTCGGGTGGGGACGGTTTTTGTGTCCGTTCCGCGTACGATAGGGTATGCCAGCCCACGTCCTCGTTCCGTTCGACGGCACGCCACAGTCGGAGGCGGCCTTGGAGTTCGCCGTCTCAGAGTGGCCGGATGCCGACCTCTCCTTGCTGTACGTCATCGACCCGGTCACGGCCGGCTTCGGCCAGCGCGCCCTCCCCGGCAGTTCCGAGGCGTGGTACGAACGCGCCCGTGAGACGGCGCGCGAACAGTTCGACGCGGCGCGGGACTTCACCGACCACCCGTTCGACACCCGGATCGAGGTGGGAAGTCCCGCCCGCGTCATCGTCGACGTCGTCGACGAAGACCCGTTCGACCACGTCGTCCTCGGGAGTCACGGCCGCGCCGGCGTCTCCCGCATCTTGCTCGGCAGCGTCGCTGAGGGGGTGGTCCGCCGGTCGTCAGTGCCCGTGACCATCGTGCGCTGATACGGATCGTTGTCACCATCGTCGTCGACAGCCGGCACCGACGTACGAGTCGCGCTATCTATCCACAGCCGGCGAGTTCGGCCGACTTCCGCCGGTTCTTGTTGCTCCGACGCCTCTAACCGATGATGGAGTTCGACGACGTCATTCGCACGCGTCGGTCCGTCCACCAGTATTCGGACGCCGACATCGACGACGAAACGCTGTACGACCTCTTCGAGGACGTTCGCCACGCCCCCTCGTCGTTCAACCTTCAGCCGTGGGAGTTCCTCGTCGTCCGTGGCGACGACCTGGAGCGACTCCAGTCCGTCGCCTACGGGCAGGAACACGTCACCGACGCCGCGGCCGCGGTGGTCGTCCTCGGGACGCTCGACCCGAGCGACCACGCCGAGCGCGTTACGAGCGACCTGCTGGAGAAGGGGTACCTGCCCAACGAGGAGGCCGCGGAGGCGCGTCTCGACACCGTCGAGGGGCTCTCGAATGCCGACAGCGAGACGCGACGCGTCTGGACGACTCAGAGCAGCACCCTCGCCGCGATGACGCTCATGCACGCCGCGTGGGGGCGAGGCATCGCCTCCTGCCCCATGGGCGGGTTCGACGCCGACGCCCTCCGCGAGGAGTTCGACGTCCCCGACGACTACGAGGCGGTCATGGTCGTCACGCTCGGCTACCCCGAAGACGAGGCCGCCGACCTCGAACGCCCCCGGAAGTTCCGCCGCCCGACCGAGGAGTTCCTCCACCTCGACGAGTTCGATCCGGTGGCGCGCGAGTCGCCGGCGACGGCGGACGACTAGAAGATGTTCGCCTGCCGGTAGACGCTCAGCCCTTCGTTGGTGATCTCGTAGGGTTTGGTCTCCCGGGAGTGGTTCGCGTCGCGAATCTTCTGAATCTCGACGGCCAGTCGCGTCTCCTGAAAGTCGGAGGCGCGGACGTACTGCAGGATGAACACTGCGTCCGCGAGATACTCGATGATCCCGTAGCGTGAGCCGTAGGCCGTGTCGCTGCTGGCTTCGCTCGTCACGAGCGTCGTTACGCCCGCCTCCTTGAGCGACTTCGAGAACTGGTACACCTCGCTCCGGCGTTCGGCGGGCCGGTCGTACATCATCTCCAGTAGCGACACCGAGTCGAGGACGACCCGATCGGCGTCGAAGTCCTTGATGAGTTCCGGAAGCTCGTTGCGGATGCTTCCCAGACTGTTCGCCATCTCGACGGGGTCAAGGTGGACGACGGCGAGTCGCCCCTCGTCGGCGTACGCCTCGAACGACCAGCCTTTCTCCTCCGCGGTGTCGTAGATGCGATCCGAGCTCTCCTCGAGTGTCAGATAGATGCCTCGGTCGCCGTCCGCCAGCGCCTTCTGGAGGAACTGGAGGCCGAACGTGGTCTTCCCGGTCCCCGCCGATCCGATGACCGAGATGAGCGAGCGCTCCGGCACGCCGCCGAGGATCATGTTGTCGAGGCCCTCGATGCCGAGGTCGATCCGGGCGATCGAGGTGTCGAAATCCGCCTCTTCCCCAGCGAACGGGTCGGCCGTCGTCGGCTCGCCGCCCGGGGGCGTCCCTCCGCCCGGTCCCGCGTCGGCGCCGGTGCCGGCACCGTCACTGCCGCCGACCATCTCGCCGCTCCCCCCGCCGCTCTCGCTTCCGCCGAGGCCGCTCTCGCCGATGTCGGGCGCGTTCTCGAACGCACTGGCAAAATCCTCGTCGAACGGCGAGCCGGTCGAATCGGGCTCGGTATCGGTCTCTCCCGTGTCGCTCCCGAGGTCCTCGAATCCCTGGGTACCGGTGTCGGGTGTCGTCTCGGCGGCGGTGTCGGTCTCCGATTCCTCCTCCTCTCGGAGCGCCCGTTCGAACCAGTCGTCCTCCTCTTCGTCTTCGGTCATCGTCGTGTGCCTCCACCTCGTCGCCCGCGACGGCCGTCGTCGACGGTCACGCTCGCGGGATGTTCCATTGGTTGCTCTCCGCGCGCTGGTATCATGAATGTTGTCCGTCCGGTGGGCTTTTTTTCTCACGGGGCAAGGGCGGGGTATGTACGTCGGTCTCGTCGCACAGAAGAACAACAGCCGGGCGGCGTTTCTCGCGGCGGAGCTCCGCCAGCAACTCCGGGCGGAGGGTGCTTCGGTCGCCGTCGACACCACCACGGCCGACACGCTCGACGTCGACGGCACGCCCATCGACGACTTCGACGACTGCGATCTCGTGGTCAGCATCGGTGGCGACGGCACCTTCCTCTACGCCGCCCGCGGGTCCGACGGCACGCCCATCCTCGGCGTCAACCTCGGCGAAGTGGGCTTTCTCAACGCCGTCGGTCCGGACGAGGCCGTCGACGTCGTTCTGGATCAGGTCGCCGCCTTCCGCGCCGGCGAAATGACCGTGCGCGAGACGCCGCGACTGGCCGCCCACGGCGACGGATGGACCGCCCCGCCGACAACCAACGAGGTGGTCGTGCAGGGGCCGATCCGTGGTCCAAGTGGCGGCGTCGACCTCGACGTTCGTGTCGATGGCTCGCGCTACTCTTCGAGCCGTGCCGACGGCGTCCTCGTCGCCACGCCCACCGGGAGTACGGCCTACAACCTCAGCGAGTCGGGACCGCTCGTCCATCCCGGCGTCGACGGCCTCGTCGTCAACGAGATGTGTGCGCGCGAGGGAATGCCGCCGCTCGTGGTCGGGTTGGATAGCGAGATCACGGTTCACGTCTCGGGCTCCGACGAGGCGGTCGTCGTCGGCGACGGACGCGTCCTCCGCGAACTCGACCCGCCGACGGACGTGCGGGTCGGGCGCGCCGACTCGCCGATGCGCGTCGCCGGGCCGACGTCGGATTTCTTCGAAGCGCTCGGAAAACTGGATTAGCGGTCGGGACGGGACGCTACCTTACTCGCCGCCCCACTGCTTCTGCACCTTCGGCCGGTCCGAGGTGGCCTGCACGTCGATGGGGTCGTCCTGGTGGTGCAGGCCAGTCAGGACCGCCTCCGCGGACGCGTGCGTCGAGAAGTACGTGATGTCCTCCTCGACGGCGACTTCGAGCGCTTCGCGGTTCCGCGAGACGATCACGTCCACTTCACCGCGGCGGATCGCCTCGGGCAGGTCGTCGAACTCCTGTACGTCGTAGAACTCGGCGAACGCGTCGATCAGCGCCTGCCCCGCCTCGCTGTCGGGGTCGGGGAACTCCGCGGCCGAGAGATCGACGACCGCCGTTCCCTCGCTCGGGATGGCCTTGCCCGTCGCCGACTGCGCCTTCTCGTAGGCCTTGCCGAAGTGTTCGGCCGTGCCCATCACCTCGCCAGTAGACTTCATCTCCGGGCCGAGGCGCGGGTCGCTGCCGGGCAGGCGGTCGAACGGCAGGACAACCTCCTTGACACTCACTTTTTCCGGGATCTGCTCCCGGGCGTCGAGTTCGTCCAGCGAGTAGCCCGCCATCACCTTCGCCGCGAGTTTGGCGATGGGGACGCCCGTCGCCTTCGAGACGAAGGGCACCGTCCGCGACGAGCGCGGGTTGGCTTCGAGGACGTACACCGTGCCGTCCTTGACGGCGAGTTGGACGTTCAGGAGGCCGACGGTGTCGAGTTCGCGCGCGATTTCGACCGTCACCTCGCGCACGCGGTCCATCACCTCGGTCACCTCGTCGGCCTGCGGCGGGATCATACACGCCGAGTCGCCCGAGTGGACGCCGGCGCTCTCGACGTGTTCCATCACGCCGCCGATCAGCACGTCCTCGCCGTCGGCGACGGCGTCCACGTCCAGTTCGACCGCGTCCTCGAGGAAGTCGTCGATGAGGATCGGCTTGTCCGGCGAGACGCGAACCGCTTCCTCGATGTACTCCTTCAGATCCTCGTCGTTGTACACCACGTCCATCGCGCGCCCGCCGAGGACGTAGGAGGGGCGGACGAGGACGGGATAGCCGATGTCGTTCGCGAGTTCGAGCGCTTCGGCCTCGCTGGTCGCGGACCCGCCTTCCGGCTGGGCGATGCCGCGCTCGTCCATCAGGCGGTTGAACCGGTCGCGGTCCTCCGCGAGGTCCATGGCGTCGACGCTCGTGCCGAGGATCTCACAGTCGAGGTCGCGACGCTGTAGTTCGGCTTCGAGCGGGTGGCCGATGTTGACGGAGGTCTGCCCGCCGAACTGGACCATCACGCCGTCGGCGTCGGCGGCTTCGATCACGTCCGCCACCTCCTCGGCGGTGATGGGTTCGAAGAACAGGCCGTCGGAGGTGTCGTAGTCCGTCGACACCGTCTCGGGGTTGTTGTTGACCACGTGGGCATCGATGCCCTCGTCGCGGAGCGCCTGGATGGCGTGGACCGAACAGTAGTCGAACTCGACGCCCTGCCCGATGCGGATGGGGCCGCCGCCCACGACGACGACGCTCTCCACGTCGCGGTCCACCCGCAACTCGCCCGCCGCCGCGTCGCCCTCGAACGGGCCGGTGACGAACTCGGGCTTGCGCGAGGAGTAGTAGTACGGCGTCTGCGCGGCGAACTCGCCGGCGCAGGTGTCGACCTGCTTGTACGTGCGTCCGGGGACGGCCGTCTCGACGGTGCCTACGTCGGCGCCGGCGGTCGACGCGATTTCGGCGTTGGTGACGCCCTTGACGGCCGCCTCCGTGAAGCCGCCCTCGGCGGCGTTCGCCACCGCGGTGGAGACGCGTTTGAACCGCTCGACGTACCACTCCTTGATGCCGGTCAGGTCGACCACGTCGTCGACGGTGTAGCCGCGGTCGAACGCCTCGAACATGGCGTAGGGGCGGTCGGGCGTCGGCGTCGCCAGATACTCCGTCTCCAGCGTCTCGTCGTCCACGTCGACCCAATCCACGGCCGGGTCGTACTCCGTCGACCGGAGCGCCTTCAGGAGCGACTCCTCGAAGGTCCGGCCGATGGACATCGCCTCGCCCGTCGACTTCATCGCCGTGCCGAGCGTGAAGTCCACGTCGCTGAACTTGTCCTTCGGCCACCGGGGAATCTTCGTCACCACGTAGTCGATGGCGGGTTCGAAGGCGGCCGTCGTCTCGCCGGTGATCTCGTTTTCGATCTGGTGGAGGCGCTTGCCGAGGGCGACCTTCGCGGTGACGCGGGCGATGGGGTACCCCGTCGCCTTCGACGCCAGTGCGGAGGAACGCGAGACGCGCGGGTTCACCTCGACGACCCGGTACTCGCCGCCGGGGGTGCCGTCGTCGTGCCACGCGAACTGGATGTTACAGCCACCCTGAATGCCGAGTTCGCGGATGACTTCGAGTGCGGCGTCGCGCATCTCCTGGTGCCCGTCGTCGGGGATCACCTGCGACGGCGTGACGACCATCGACTCGCCCGTGTGGATGCCCATCGGGTCGAGGTTCTCCATGTTACAGATGATGATGGTCGAGTCGTCGGCGTCGCGCATCACCTCGTACTCCAGTTCGACCCAGCCCGCGATGGACTCGGTGATCAGCACCTCGTTGTTCCGCGAGAGGCGGAGCCCCTTGCGGACGCGCTCGATGAGTTCGTCCATCTCGGCGACGACGCCGGACCCCGATCCGCCGAGCGTGTAGGTCGTCCGGGCGATCACGGGGAGGCCACCGACCTCGTCGACCGCCGCCTCGACGCGTTCGCGGAGCGCCGACTCGTCGAGACCGCTCACTTCCTCGCCCTCGTCGAGCGAGATGGTGGTCGACCCGGGGACCGGTTGCCCGATCTTCTCCATCCGCTGGCGGAAGAGGTCGCGGTCCTCCGTCGCGTAGATGGTGTCGAGGGGCGTCCCCATGATCTTCACGTCGTGTTCTTCCAGCACACCTTCCTCGGCGAGTTCGGCGGTGACGTTCAGTCCCGTCTGGCCGCCGAGCCCCGCGATCACGCCGTCCGGCTGTTCCTGCCGGATGATCTCCGAGATGGCCTCGGTCGTGATGGGTTCGATGTACACCCGATCGGCCATGTCGGGGTCGGTCATGATGGTCGCGGGGTTCGAGTTGACGAGGACGACTCGGGCCCCTTCCTCCTGCAGGGCTCGGCAGGCCTGCGCGCCGGAGTAGTCGAACTCGGCGGCCTGTCCGATCTGAATCGGGCCGCTCCCGATCAACAGTATCGTCCGATCCTCGGAGTCGGTGGCGGTAGTGTCCGCCACGGTGGCCTCGTCGGTCATCGTCGAATCGGAGTCCGCACATCGTAATAAGCCCCACGAAACAGTACGAGATACGAAACGAAATTACGGATTTCGAAACGAGAGCCGGTAACAAGGGGTGTCGCGCTCGACGGCGTCTCCGGGGCTCAGTTGTTCAGCCGGTAGCGGTAGGGGCTGCCGTGGAGGACTTCTACGTCACCCTCCTCGGCCCAGCGACCGAGAATCGTCGCGACGCGGTGGGCGCTCTCGAACTCCTCCTGTTCCTCCAGGAGCGTCAGGATCTCACGTGCCGTGAGTGGCTCGTCGGCTTCGGAGAGCACGCCCCGGAGTTGCTCGTACTGCCGTGATCGGGGGTGCATACGTCTGACAACGGCCGGGAACGCCTTAGTGTTCAGTGAGACGACCGTCCGACGACTGTCAGACGGGGGCGTCGTCGGCCGTCAGACGCTGCTGTACACGTCGTCAGCGTCCAGATCCCGCTCTGCCCGGTACTGATCGACGAACGCCGACACGTCGAATTCGAGCATCTGCTGCTCGAACTCCTGGATCGCCGCGTCGTCGTCGGCGTGGCTGACGGCGTGTTCCATCAGTTCGATCACGAGTTCGACGACGACTTCGTGGAGGCGTCGGGAGTCGAAGCCCGCCACCCAGAGCAGAGCGTACCCCACATCGCCCTCGTCGCTCAGATCCGCGACGGCCACTTGCTCGGGGAACTCCTCCAGCACGACGCCGAGCAGGTGGGGGGTGTCGAACTCCGGCATCTCCTCGCTGCTCGTCTCGACCGTCTCCCGAAGGAGATCGACCAGGAACTCGGGGAGAAATCGCTCCGGCGGGTGGACGTCCATCACGACGGCGTGGACGTCGCCACAGGCACACTCGAACTCCCGCATCCCCAGATCGAGGTCGGTGGCGCGGACGGTCTCGCCGCACGGGAGATCGACCGTTCTCGCGTCGTCGCCGGGGATGCCCGGTTTCGTCATAGCTTCGCTTGCATCCTCGTCCGGTTAAACGTCGCGCTCTATCGTTCGGCCGTCACCCACAGCACCGGCCCGACCACCAGTAGGACGATGCCGAGGAACAGGTAATGCATCGGGGCGAGCGCCTGCGGCGTCATGATGAACACGAGGCCGAAGATCGTCACGTTGGCGGCGATGATCCGCCGGGATTTCAGTGGGAGCGTCCCGACCGTCGCGAGGATGAAAACCAGCAACAGGGCCTGCCCGACGTTGTAGTTGAGCAGGAAACTGTCGATGATCTGTAGCGGGAGCATTCGTACCCACAACTCGCCCGGAATCGGCCATTAAAGTTCCGTTTACCGACGGCGCTCTACTGCCGGGCGTAACTGTTTCGATTGACTGCCAGCCGACAGTAGTCTATCGACCGCTCGGGCCGGTGATGTCGAGCGGTCGAATCCAGCCGTACCACAGCAGAAACACCATCGTCCCGTAGCCCAGCACGAACACGGCCGACCCCAGCGCGTCGTACCCCTGTTCGGCGAGGAGGCCACGGGCGAGTCCCGAGCCTCCGATGCCGAGAACGAGGAGGAGGATGATCAGCGCCGTGTCCCGATTCAGATACCCGTCGAGGTCCATACGTGCCGATACGAACCCGCCGCTACTGAGGCTGACGATTGGCGGTGAAAGAATCGAGGGGTCGCGACGCGCTTACTGCGGTGCAGTCGCGCGAGCGATAGTGCTCGTGCTGCCGCCGTTGGGGTTGGTCCAGACGACACGGACCGTCTCGCCGCTGTTGACGTTCTCGTAGCTGATCTGGTCTCCCGAAGAGATGGCGTCGTCCCAGGTCGAGTCGCTGACGTATGCGAGGTCGTTCGCTCCGTCGCCCTGCACTTCGAGTGTCGAGTTGTCGAGCGTCTCGCCACCGTCGTGCGTGATATTCACGTAGTCACCGGACCCGCCGTCGAATCCGCCGTTATCGGTAAATTCGAAGCTGAAGCTGGCTTGCGGTGCGTTGTCGCTCACTTGGTCGCCCAGGCCGAGGACGAAGGTGCCGATCACGGCGGCGAGAATGACGGTAATGGCCACCATCAGAATCACGCCGATGACCGGGCTGACTGCGCGGTCTTCCGTCAGTAGGGTTTTCAGTTGCATGATTGCGTGGACACGCCGGGCCGGAGCCGGGGGGATCGGTTTCGCTGCTCCCGCACGGGCACGCGTCGACGTGTTAGTGCGGAAAATGCGCCCGCACGTGATAAATTTGCGTAGCAAATTATCACCAGCGATATCTAAGGGCCACCCATCTCCCAGTACAGTCGCTCCTGACGTGTGTTAGCTCGCGAAAAATGGTATGGCGATACCGCAGTCGGATTACTGCGGTGCAGTCGCGCGGGCGATGGTGTTCGTTTCTCCCCCAGCGGGATTCGTCCAGATCACACGGATCGTTTCGCCGGAGTCGATGCTCCCATAGACGGAGGAGTCACCGGCGGTGATCGTATCTCCGGTGAAATTGTTGGCGTCGTTGGGAGCGCCATTGTCACCGCTCACACCGATGTTACTGTTCTCCAGCGTTTCGCCGCCTTCGTGCGTGAGTGTCACGCTGCTGTTGTCCGCAACGTCGAAGTCGAAGCTGAAGCTAGCTTGCGGTGCACTCTCGCTCACCTGGTCGCCCAGTCCGAGGACGAACGTGCCGATCACGGCGGCGAGAATGACGGTGATGGCCACCATCAGAATCACGCCGATGACCGGGCTGACTGCGCGGTCCTCTGTCAGTAGTTCTTTCAGTTGCATGGTTTGTCGACACGCCGGGCCGGAGCCGGGGGGATCGGTTTCGCTGCTCCCGCACGGGCACGCGTCGGCGTGTTGACCCGACAGATGTGGCGATGAGTGATAAATCCGGGCGTTTGAATATCGTTAGTGATAATTAGAGCAACATTTGGGGCTCAGGGTGTCGTTGAATACGGTCTTCACGGCAGAAAGCTCGCCCATCGACCCGCCGCAGTCTGGCGATTAGTGGAAACAACCGGCAGCCGCGTCGCGCGGCCACCGATCCTCGTACGGGTTATCGTTCTCGGCCGCCGTCGGCGATGGCCGGTTCCGTTCCGTCTCAGTAACTCCGCTCTTTCGGCTCGTACGTCTGGTTCTCTCCGTCGAGGACGACCGGTTTGTACCAGAGTTCCGGGCGCCCGTCGTTCCACGACACCATCGTGTGCTTGAGCCACTCGTCGTCGCGGCGTTCCTGGTACTGCTTGCGCCAGTGAGCGCCCCGGAACTCCTCGCGTGCGAGCGCGCCCACGGTGATCATCTCCGCGATGTCCAGCAGGTTCCGTGTCTCGATGGTCTGGATCAGGTCCGTGTTGTACGTGCTCGACGGGTCGGCGACGTACACGTCGCGGTAACGCTGGCGCGCGGCGTGGATGTCGACCAGCGCCTCCTTCAACGCCTCCTCCTCGCGGAACACGTTGACGTTTTCCGTCATCGTGTGCTGGACCGCCGCCCGAATCTCCGCGTGCTGAGTGCCTTCGTCGCGTTCGAGCAGGCGGTTCACGCGTTCGCGCTCGCGTTCGAGCGCACGCTCGACGACGGCTTCGCCCGTCTCGGCGGTCGCGCCGCCGTCCGCGACGGCCTCGCTCGTCCACGGTTCGCCGAGTTCGACCGGCGTCTCCACGTCGCCGGGTTCGGCGTCGTCGGTCTTGCCGACCGGAATCTCCGGGTCCTCGGTCTCTCCGCCTGCGGCGTGGGTGCCGGCGCGCTTGCCGAACACCGTGAGTTCGGGGAGCGCGTTGCCGCCGAGGCGGTTCGCGCCGTGGACGCTCGCGCAGGCGCACTCGCCCACGGCGTACAGCCCGTCGACGCAGGTCTGGCCGTACTCGTTCGTCTCGATGCCACCCATCGCGTAGTGCTGGCCGGGCTTGACCGGCATCGGCTCTTCCAGTCCGTCGACACCCTCGAAGTCCGCCGCGAGGTGGAGGATGTTCTCCAACCGGTCGACGATACGCTCCTCGCCGAGGTGGCGCATGTCGAGGTGGACGTACTCGTCTTCGATCCCTCGACCCTCGTTGACCTCCGTCAACTCGGCGCGGGCCACCACGTCCCGCGACGCGAGTTCGCCGTCGTTTTTCGCGTAGCCGTGTTCGAACATGAACCGCTCACCCTCGTCGTTGTAGAGGATGCCGCCCTCGCCGCGGACGCCCTCCGAAATCAGGACGCCCGTCGAGGGGAGCGTCGTCGGGTGGAACTGGATCATCTCCATGTCCTCGGCCGGAACGCCCGCACGGTAGGCCATCGCCACGCCGTCGCCCGTGTTCGCCACCGCGTTGGTGGTGTGGTCGTACACCTGTCCCAGCCCGCCAGTGGCGAGGATGACGCCGTCGCGGGCTCGGAACGCCTCCACGTTCCCAGTCGCCGTCTCGTAGGCGACGACGCCGTGACAGGTCCGCTCGTCCGGGTCGTCCTCGTCGGTGACGGCGAGGTTCAGCACGTACCACTCGTCGAACACCTCGATACCTCGCTTGACGACCTGTTCGTACAGCGTGTGCAGGAGGTGATGGCCCGTCTCGGCGCCCGCGTACGTCGTCCGCGGGAACGAGAGGCCACCGAAGGGACGCTGGGAGACGGTGCCGTCGTCCTCGCGGGAGAACGCCATGCCCCAGTGTTCCAGTTGGATGGCTTCTTTCGGGCTCTCCTGTGTCAGCGCCTCCGCCGCCGGGGCGTCGGCTAGGTAGTCCGAGCCCTTCATCGTGTCGTAGGCGTGGAGTTCCCAGTCGTCGCCGTCGCGCAAGGCGGCGTTGATGCCGCCCTCGGCCGCGCCCGTGTGACTCCTGACGGGGTGGAGTTTCGTGACCATCGCCACGTCCGCCCCCGCTTCCTGTGCCGCGATGGCCGCGCGCAGGCCCGCCCCGCCCGCGCCGACCACGATAACGTCGTATTCGTACATGATTACCAGAACTTCAGGTTGCTCTTGACTGCCTCACGTTTCAGCTCCTGGATGTGCTCGGTCAGGGGGATGTCTTTCGGACAGACAGTCGTGCACGAAAACTGCGTCTGACACCGCCAGACGCCGTGTTCCTCCTCGACGATTTCCAGGCGCCGCTGTTTCATGTCCTCGCCTTCCCGCTCGTCCATCGCGAACCGGTAGGCCTTGTTGATCGCCGCCGGACCGAGATACTGGTTGTCGCCCGCCGCGATGTTGCAGGAGGACATACACGCGCCACACCAGATACACCGCGTCGACTTCTTGATCTTCTCGCGGTTCTCGCGGCTCTGGCGCTGTTCTTCTAACTCCCCGTCCGGCCGATCGGTCGTCTGGAAGTACGGCTCGACCGCCTCCATCTGGTCGTAGAAGTGTTCCATGTCGACGACCAGATCCTTCACCACCTCTTGGTGGGGGAGCGGTTCGATCCGTACCGGCTGGTCGAGGTCCGACAACTGCGTCTGACACCCGAGGCGCTGTCGGCCGTTGACGAAGAGGGCGTCCGAGCCACAGATCGCCTGCCGGCAGGAGTGCCGGAAGGTGAGGCTGGCGTCGAACTGGTCGCGTGCGTAGATGAGCGCGTCCAACACCGTCATCCCCGGCTCGTAGGGGACGTGGAAGTCGTCGAAGCGAGGCTCCTGCTTTCCTTCCACCTCCGGATCGTACCGGAACACCTTGAGGTGGTAGCGCTCCGCGTCGGCCGCGATCCGTTCCTCGGCCTCGACGCGTTCGCGTTCGCGCTCCTCGGCCCGCCGACGCTTCTCGTCGAGTCGGCGCTCCTGGGCTGTCTCGGTTTCCGCGCTGTCCGCCTCGCTCTCGGTCTCCGGTTGCTGTCGTTGCGTACTCATAGGATTGGGAGGAGGTCGATGCCGGCCCACGCGTTCGCGGTTCGGAAGCCCTGCACGAGCAAGAGGAGGCTCGCGGCGCCGAGAACCACCTTCACGACCTGTCGCTTCGTGCCCGTCAGGCCGGCGTTGATCAGGGCGTTGTAGACGCCGTTGACGCCGTGGAACGTCGCGGTCACGAGAAAGAGGATCATCAGCGAGTAGTAACTCCACGTCTCCATCCGGCCGGCACTCATCGCGAACGTCACCTCGTCGGCGTGGTGGACGAAGTGGAGGAGGAAGAAGTGGAAGGCGAGCACGACGATGAGGAAGGCGGCGGTGATGCGCTGCCAGAGCCACAGGCGCCCGCCAGCGGTAAAGGACGAGTAGCGCTCGGCCATCAGAGCGACACCCCCGCGAGGAAGGTGGGAATGCTCGCCACGACGATGACGCCCGTCAGGATCAGCGACGCGTAGAAGCTCTTGTCCTGACTGTCGAGACCGATCCCGAGGTCGACCAGCAGCAGCCGCGTCCCGTTCAGAATGTGGAACACCGCCACCGCCAGCAGCCCGACTTCGAGGATGCGGACCACCAGCAGGCTCTCCAGCGACCGGATCGTCTGCGTGTAGAGGTCCTGATTCGCCGCGACCGTCGCGGGGTCGGCGCTGGCCGACGTGAGCGCCGTACTCAGGACGGCGATGTGGGTGAACAGATAGCCGATCAGCACCCAGCCGGTGAACTTGTGGAAGATCCAGGCCCACATTCCAGC
The DNA here is from genome assembly GCF_003856835.1 of Haloplanus aerogenes. Classification (NCBI taxonomy): domain Archaea; kingdom Methanobacteriati; phylum Methanobacteriota; class Halobacteria; order Halobacteriales; family Haloferacaceae; genus Haloplanus; species Haloplanus aerogenes. Next base: position 2,839,731 of record NZ_CP034145.1, on the reverse strand, counting down.
CGAGAACTCCCGCCACCGGCCGAAGTCCTCGATGAGGCCCCGATCATAGGACTGACTCATGCTCGTCCGGCAGTCGGGACCGGTGTCGTATAGAAGTTACGTACGCGCGAACGCGTTCGTGGCGCCGCTAGCCGTCGATTCCGTCGATCATCGACCTGCTTGTCGGCGGTCGACGATTCGCGCCGTCTCCGAACTCAATTCGGCGAGGTGACAGATCGGATTCCCCGGATACACCACCGGGTTCTCGAGCACCCCGATCAGGACGCCGGTGAAGGGAGCCTCGACCGGCGTCCCGGCTGCCTTGAACGGGTCCGTGATGGTACAGATGCGCTCGCCCTCGTGGACGAGGCTCCCGCGCTCGTGGTGCATGTCGACGATACCGCCCGCGTCGGCCCGAATCCACGTCTTCTCGGTCACGACCGTCCGCCAGCCGGGCCAGCGGACGCGCCCGTTCTGGATGCCGTACTCCGCGAACACGCTCCGGACGCCGTCGAGTGCGTCGTCGATCAGCGAGCGTTCGAACCGGTGGGCCTGCCCCATCTCGACCGTGATCGTCGGGACGCCCGCCCGGGTCGCCTCGCCCCGGAGCGTCCCGTCGCTCCCCGCGCTGTCGATGATGACGCTCGCCCCGAAAGCACGGGCCAGTCGCGACACCGCGTCGTCGCCCGTATCGGCCCGGACGTGGAGCATGTTCGTCCGCCCGCGCGTCGACGTGTGGAAATCGAGGCCGAGGTCACAGGGCGCGATGAAGTTCCGGAAGATAGCGTGGGCCATCCGCTTCGCGCTCGTCGAGGTCGGATCACCCGGGAACGAGCGGTTGAGGTCGCGGTCGTAGATGGGGAGGTAGCGTTGCTGGGTGAGAAAGCCCTGCACGTTCAACACGGGCAGACAGACGATAGTCCCCGCGAGGTCGTCGAGATCCCACTCGAACGCCACCTCGCGCACCACCTCGATGCCGTTGAGTTCGTCGCCGTGCGCGGCCGCCGACAGGAACACCGTCGGTCCCGGGCGCTCGCCGTTGATGATCGTCACCGGAATGCGAACCGGGTCGCCGAGATACGTCTCGCTGATGCCGTACCGGAGGTTCTGACGCTCGCCGGGGGCGACCTTCCCGCCGTTGTACGTGAAGGCCGCGTCCGAATCCATATCCGTCCCTCCGCGAGGCGGATACTTAAATGGTCGAACGTCGGTCCCCTCGACGGCGCTCTGACGCGCCTTCGTGGCTCCCTCCACGACGCGACAGCTTTTACCGCCGACCGGTCCACCACTTCACCGATGGTCACGGTTTCGTTCGACGCCGGGCGCTACGTCGAGTACTACCTCGGCAACGCACCCAGCCTCTCGACGCTTCTGGTCGCCAACGGCGCCGCGTTCCTCGTCGGCGTGAGCTTCTACGTCCACTCCGATCCCTCCTTCGCCGACCTCCCGACCTTCCTCTATCCCCTCTTCGGTGACTCCCCGACCGCGCTCGCGCTGGTGACGCTCTCGCTCGCGACGCTCCTCCCCCACCTCGGCAACCCCGTTCGCGACGCCCCGACGAACGTCCCGCTGGCCTACCTCCACACGTTCGCGTTCGTCTGGCTGATCAAGTACGGCCTCTGGACCGTCGTCGCCCTCAACCTCCACCCCGACCAGTACGTCGGCTTCGGCGGCGCCGCCCTCTGGGACTACTGGGGCATCATGCTCACGCACCTCCTCTTCGTCGTCGAAGCGTTCGCCATCCCCTACTACGGCCGGACGACCGACCGCGCGCTCAAGGCCGCGCTCGTCGCCCTCCTCGTCAACGACGTCTTCGACTACGGACTCGGCTACTACCCGCCACTCCGGTACGAGCCCGGTATCCCGCTGATCCTCGCGACGCTCGTCCTGTCGGTCGGCACCGTCTATATCGCCGACCGCGTCTTCGACCGCATGGACCGATTCGATCCGCTCGCACCAGCGGGCGGGGAGGACCGCTGAGATGACGACGACCACCGATCCCCACGCCGTCCTCCGGACCGATCCCGTGATGGCCGACCTGATCGAGACGCACGGCCGCCTGACGCTCCAGCCTGCCGAGGACGAGTTCCGCCGGCTCGTCGTCAGCATCGTCAACCAGCAACTGTCGACGGCGAGCGCCGACGCGATCCGCGAACGGCTCTTCGACCACCTCGACGCGGTGACGCCCGCGACGGTGCTCGCCGCCGACCGCGACGCCCTCCGCGACACCGGGCTCTCGGGCACCAAGGTCGACTACCTCCGCAACGCGGCCACGGCCTTCCGCGACCGCGACCTCACCCGCGAGGGGCTCACCGACTCCGACGACGAGGCCGTGATCGACGAACTCACGGCGATCACGGGGATCGGCCGGTGGACGGCCGAGATGTATCTGATCTTCGTCCTCGGCCGCGAGGACGTACTTCCACTGGGTGATCTCGCCATCCGGCGTGGGCTCGAATCGCTGTACGACTGTGACTCCCGCGACGAGATGCGCGCTGCCGCCGAGCCGTGGCGGCCGTACCGCTCCTACGGCACGCTATACGTCTGGGAACACTACGAGAGCTAGCGCCTGCCGCTCGCTACTCCCCGTACGCCCGATCCAGCGGATCTTCGAGTTCGCCCATCACGGCTTCCAGTGCGTCCGTCGCGGTCACGAGTCCGGTCACCTCGCCGTCTTCGAGCACCAGGGCGAGTTCCTGGTCCTGCGCCTGAAACTGGTCGAAGGCGTCGCTGACGTTCGTCTCCGCCGCGAGCGTCATCGGCGGCGCCGCGATGTCCTCGAACGTCCGCTCGCCGCGTTCCAGCGCCTCCAGATGCGTCAGCACCGACGGCGTGTAGACGATGCCACGCAAGTCCGCGAGATCGTCACCGACGAGCGGGAAGCGGGTGTGTGGTGTCGACCGCATCGCCGCCAGGTTCTCGTCGGTCGACGCCTCGACCGACAGCGAGACGATGTCGTCGGCGTCGGTCACGATCTCCGAGACGGCCATCTCGTCGACTGCGAGGGCGTTGAGCACTTCCTGCTGGCGCTCCTCGGGCACGTCCCCTTCGTCGAGCAGGGAGTCGAGGCGGTTCCGGAGGTCCGCTCGGGACTCGATCACCTGCTCCTCCGTTTCGAGCCACGCGCCCGTCATCTCGATGCCGAACAGTTTGAGCGTCCCTTTCGCGACGCTGTCGCCGACGCGCATGATCGGTGAGATGAGCCACGCGAACCAGTAGAGCGGCCGCGCGCCGTACTGACAGACGAACTTCGAGCGCTCGACGCCAAGATACGTCGGTGTCTGCTCGCCGTGCGTGAGGTGGACGAGGTTGATGATTGCGTACGCGATAAGCGCGCCCGCACCGACGCCGGCCAGCGCGCTCCCGGCGAAGTAGGGTTCGAACAGCGCCGCGAGCGCCGGTTCGGCGACGATACCCACCGCGATACTGGAGGCGGTGATGCCCACCTGACAGCTCGTGAGGTAGATTTCGAGATCCTGCGTCATCTCCCACGCCCGGCTGAGGGCGGGGGTGTCGAACTCCGATTCGGGGTACTGGCGGACCCGCGTGAGGGCGAACTCGATAGCGACGAAGAAGCCGTTCGCCAGAATGAGAAGCAGGCCGGCCACCAGTCGGAGGCCGAGTTCGAGCGGCGTCATCGCTCGCCTCTACCGGAACCAGAGGCAAAATCCCTGTGGCTTCCGGCGCTGGCGCGTCACTCCTCCAGTAGTTCACCGTCGCTCCGCTCGTCGTCGTCGGCGCGGCGGCGCACGTCCACCCGGTAGTGTTCGAGTACGTCCCGGCCGAGAAGCAGGGGGTAGTCCATGTGACTCCGATCCTCGACGCTCGCGGTGACGGTGTGTTGCGTGCCGCCGATGCCGATGACGAGGTCGACGACCGGGCGGGCCTTCCCCGACTTCATGCTCCCCGATTTCACGCGCGTCATGCTCTTGATCGGCCCGGCGCCGATGTCGGCGGCGAGGCTGGTGTCGATGCTCGTCCGCGTCGCTCCCGTGTCCGACTTCGCTTTCACCTGCGTCGATCCGCTGGTGCCGCTGACGATCACGTCCTCGATGTAGCCGATGACCGGCAGGTCCTCCTGCTCCGGCGGCGTGATGCGTGGCTTGCACGAGGGCGTCGAGTCGTCGAGCGTCGCCGAGAGCTGTTCGACGCGGTCCTCGTCGACGCTCCCGCCGGCCTGTTCGATGGCGAGTTTCGCCACGTAGGGGGCGGGGCTGGTGCCCGTGGCCTGATACAGCCCCTTGAACCCCGCCGTCGGGTTGACTTCGAGGACGAACCAGCCGTCGTCTCCTTCGATGAGGTCGACGCCAGCGTAGTCCAGTCCCATCACTTCCGCCGTGTAGAGCGCCGTTTCCGCCGCGGACTCGGGGAGGTCGTCGGTAGCGTCGGCCACGTCGCCGCCGAGGGCGACGTTGGTCCGCCAGTCCCCCTCCGGTGCGTAGCGATACATCGCGCCGACGATGTCGTCGTCGACGATGTACACTCGGAGGTCACGATGGCGGCTCTCGTCGCGTTCCACGAGGTCCTGCAGGAACGCCTGCCGGTTGCCGACGCGGGGGTTGACCGGTTCCGTCAGGTCGACCTTCCACGTCCCGCCGCCGTGGGTGCCGATGGCGGTCTTGTAGACGCCCACGTCGCCGAAGCGGCCGCGGCCGCTGTTGAGGCGCTCGTTCGACAGCGCGAGGAAGGCATCGGGGACGCGAACGTTCCAGTCCGCGAGCGTCGCCGCCGTCGCGAACTTGTGGATGGCGGTCAGCACCGCGTCCGGTTCGTTCAGCATCGGTCGGATACGGTTGAACGTCGTCGCCAGCCCCAGCAACTCGGCGGGTTCGCTCGTCGTCGACAGGAGGAGGCGGTTGGCGACCACGTCTACGTCCGGATCGACCGTCACCTCGCTGTCCTCGATGGTAACCGTCGTGTTCTCGCGGCGGAGCCACACCGGTTCGTGCCCGAGGTCTTCGACTGCGTTCAGAATCGCCTTCGTCTCCTTGCTGTTGTGGAGCGACAGTACCCCGACACGGACGGGGGCCTGCTCGTCGTCTGTCATAGATCCGTGTTCCTGAGCATCGGTAAAAGGCGTGCCGATGGCTCGGCGCAGACGCGATGCAACAGGTAGTTAACGGCCCGTGGCGTCGCTCCCGACATGGACGCCGCGCTGGTCATCCTCGACGGCTGGGGGCTCGACGGGCCCGGTCGTGACGCCGTCTCGACCGCCGACACGCCGACGTTCGACCGCCTCCGCGAAACGGGGGCCTTCGGCACCCTCGACGTCTCCGGTCGCCGGGTCGGCCTCCCCGACGGACAGATGGGCAACAGCGAAGTCGGCCACCTCAACGTCGGCGCCGGCCGGGTCGTCACCCAACCGCTCGCGCGCATCGACGACTCCATCGACGACGGCACCTTCTTCGAGAACGACGCCCTCCTCGGTGCCGTCTCCCACGTCGCCGACACGGGCGGCCGCCTGCACCTCATGGGTCTCGTCAGCACTGGCGGGGTCCACTCCCACCAGCGACACCTCCACGCGTTGATCGACCTCGCCGCCCGCCACGGCGTCGAGGCGGTCACGCACGCCTTCACCGACGGCCGCGACACGCCGCCGACCGACGGCGTCGACTCCGTCGTGCAACTCGCTGCGGCCGCCGACGAGTACGGCACCGGCGACGTGGCCACCGTGATCGGCCGCTACTACGCGATGGACCGCGACGAGAACTGGGAGCGGACGCACCGCGCCTACGACGCCATCGTGAACCGGGTGGCCGATCACACGGCCGCCACCGCCGTCGACGCCATCGAAGCCGCTTACGACCGCGGCGAGACCGACGAGTTCGTCGAACCGACGCTCGTCGACGACCGTCCGCCGATCCGGGACGGCGACGCCGTCGTCTTCGCCAACTTCCGCGCCGACCGCGCCCGCCAACTCGTCCGGATGCTGACCGACTTCGACCCCGACTGGGGCTTCGACACCGACCCGCCCGACACCCACCTCGTCACGATGACCGCCTACGACGAGCGCTTCGACTTCCCCGTCGCCTTCCCACCCACCGATCCCGAGGACACGCTTGGAGAGGTGCTCTCGACGGCCGGCAAGACCCAGTTGCGCATCGCCGAGTCCGAGAAGTACGCCCACGTCACCTACTTCCTCAACGGCGGGCGGGAAGTGGAGTTCGAGGGCGAGATCAGACACATCGTCGAGAGTCCCGGCGTGCCAACGTACGACCAGCGCCCCGAGATGAGCGCCGTCGAGGTGACCGACACCGCCATCGACTACATCGAACGCGACGACCCCGACGTACTGGTGTTGAACTACGCCAACCCCGACATGGTCGGGCACACGGGCGACTTCGAGGCGGCAGTCGATGCCGTCGAAGCCGTCGATGCCCAGCTCGGCCGACTGGTCGAGGCCGTCCGCGCCGCCGGTGGGCACGTCCTCGTCACGGCCGACCACGGCAACGCCGACGACATGGGGACGCCCGACGACCCGCACACCGCCCACACGGACAACCCGGTGCCGTTCGTCTACCTCGCCCCCGGCGACGACCCGTCCGGCGGCCGGCGGATTCGCCCCGGCGGCTCGCTGTGTGACGTGGCACCGACCCTCCTCGAACTCGTCGGTATCGAGCAGCCGGCGGCGATGACCGGCGAGTCACTGCTGGAGTAGGCGATAGGTCGGTTCGGCGAACACGAGGACCGCCAGCGCCGCCGCCCCGACGACGATCCGCGGGTCCATCGCGGCCGACAGCGACACCTCCCCTATCGCCCCGAACGAGGCGCCGGCGACGACGCCCGCGGCGACCCACGGCACCTCCCCGATGGCGGTGCCGAGCGCGAACGCCCTGACCGGGACGCCCGCGACGCCCGCGCCGGCCGACACCACGTCCGACGGGAGCGGCAGGAGGCGACTCCCGACGACGCTCCGCAGGTCGCCCGTCTCCGCGACCAGTCGCTCGCCCGCGGCGGCGACCGAGCCGTCACCCGCCCCGAGCCCCGCCACCCAGTACGGCGGGAGACTCGTCACGACGACCAACACGAGCGCGAGCGGGAAGCCCCGCAGGCCGAGGCCGTAGCCCGCCACGACGGCCAGCGGCGTCGTCGGCCACGCGAACAGGGGGCGGACGACGGCGACGACGACGAGTGCGGCCGTCAGGCGGAGCGGATCGGCCGCCACCCACGCCAGCCGGTCGAGGACTGCCCCCGGCGAGACGAGGACGCCGAGGAGGGCCACGAGGACGACGAGACCCACGCCGG